>NZ_BMLX01000002.1:0-363329 GCF_014645535.1 Silvimonas iriomotensis | reverse complement strand
TGCAACAAGATATCACTCTATTTCATTTAATCTTATTGGGAGCCTTGGTTATGAAGGGAGTCTTTGCTAGCCTCTAGCAGTGCCCGCCATTGGGTTTCCCGCCGATCCCAACTGTAAAACATATCCGCATAATCTTTCTGAAGAGCCAGCCGCTGCTGGGTTGCGGGCGTATGCCATGACAATATAGTCATGCTGAGAGCGTGGTAGAAAATTTCGGCGTGAATATCATGGTCCTGGTGATATTGATACATGTTGGTCCAGTTTGCCGCTGTTTCATACAGCGCCCCCAAATTCGGATGCACGCAAGCCATCCCTGCGCTCATTGCCTCCATCAATACAAGGCACGATGTTTCTTCCCAAATTGATGGATAGGCAAGAATGTGGCATTCCTTCAGTTTTTTTCGCAATACCTCATTTTCCACCGAGCCGTGAAGATGGATGCGGGGATGTTCCTTCGCGGCATTGAAGAGATCTTCAAATTCCTTGTCCCGCTCCGGAGTACCGTAAATATGGAAACTGGAGAAAACATCGAGTTCTATCGTAGAGAATTGCTCTGCTAGTCGTTTAAACACTGGAATGAGAATTTTTAGTCCACGATGTGGTGTAGACCAATACGCTAGACGAAGACCTCCTTTGGGCTTCTCATGTCGGTCAATGGGAATAATCGCGTTGAGCAAGACCATGCATCGGCTATGAGGGATCCCGAATTTCTTCTGAAAACCGTGCATTTGATGATGGCTAACAAAGACCAGTTTTTTATATTTTTTCCACCCCCCATTTTTAAGCGGGTCCGTTGCTGTATCGGTGGGTAAGTCATGAGCCCAATAAATACAAATCTTGTCTTTGGGTGGGTTGTCGGGTGGGCGAGAGGGAATGATCTGAAATTTTTGCAGTAGTTCCAATGGCATTCGATGGAAAAGTTCGTTGTATAAAAGTTCCGTTCCTCCCCATGCGTTTCTTGCTCGGTCAGGGATGACTACCAAGGATTGTTTCTCTTGGCTTAGTGCATGCATAAAGGGCACCATTGTCTGACGATCTTAGTATTCACCGTTGCACTCCTCGCAATGGGCCCAAACTATCCTGGGCCCATTGCTTTTTATATGAACTTTTCCTGAAGAGGAAAAATTAAATGTCATGCAATGAATTTGGTTTTATGATATTTACTCCATAATTAGCAATATAGGGGCGAGAAATGATCCCGCGGATGAACTTGGCATGTCCGGCATGGGATTAGGAGTGCCGTAGTATTTTTGAACCATTTGAATATCTGTTTTGCTTAAAATCCCGTCATTCATCCACGCTCCCTGACTGCGTGAACAGTAGTTCATGACCGAATCGATATCCCAAGCACCAACGATTGTGTCGCCACCGAAGTCATCTTTCTCCGCGCTACAATATATTTCGTTTGTGTCTGGCCGATTCTGCTCATGGGAAAACCCAAGAACATGGCCAAACTCATGTACGGTCTCTGTAAAAATACATTTCTCCAGTTGTTGTTGATTTCCTTTACACCGACTGGCCTGGAAGTTATTGAAAGTAAAATTCAGTGTTACTCTTGTTTTGGTCGCGTTTGCTATGACATCTTCAACTGCGACACGGACCAGTTGTGCTGCGGATCCTGAGTTCGCATTACATTGACCCCAGCCTGTGAATCGGACTAATGAAGCTGTTTCCCAGGTGTCTTTAACCGCCTTTTGTGCTATGGCACGATTTCCTGCCATTTTGCTAAATGCATCTGCGGTCATGTCCCAACAGACCGATATTTCCTTGTTTGGCCATATGGCTGCTGTTTTCACAAAACCCTGGAGTGGGGTACGACTCGCCGCGCTATTCTTCGATCCTGCGTCATCAGAATTGTTTGTGTCATCGCTCCCCGTTTGAGAATGTGGGGCGGTGGGAGAGGTCGATTTGTTTTCCTCACTATCGTCCCCACCGCAGCCGCTTAGAATAAGGGTAATGAATAAAAAGAATGGAAATAAAGCACGATGGTGCCTACCATTTTTTTCATTTGAATAATTCCTTATTCCATGATGATTTGTTCAACATCTTCGCTGTGACTGCGTTTTTTGCAATAGTCATACCCCAGAATTGCGACAGTGCGACCGGAATCTTTTGCTGCCACCAAGAGTGCAATTTGTTGCTTTCCTATTGTGGAGTTTTCATCTGGTATTGCGTAGGTTCGCTTTTCTTTTGCGCAATCTGGTCTGCTGTATACGGTTTCATTTGGATAAAGAGAAAACCAAACAAGTCCATTTCCAGCGGCACTGACTTTGACGGACTCCAGTTGTCCCCTTGCTGACCCCGCAATTGCGTTTCCGGATAAGGACGTAACCAGGATGCTTGCAAATACGGAGGTAATGATTTTGATTTTCATGATTTGTTCCTTCGGCCTTTGTTGTTGAATTTCAATTTATTTTATATGCGTGAATTAATTATTTTTGTATAAGAATTTCCTTAAATATTTCTTGCAAAAATGTTTGCTTAAATGTAATCAAGTTTGGTTTTTAAAAATGAATAGTGTTTTTGCTTCTTTGTTTGGTGAGGTTTTTTCCTCGTATTGGTCTGGATTTCCGATGGATATACAGATTTTTGAATGCTTTGATTCGTTGATCTACGACAAACGTCTATTGAAAATAAATGACGAGAACGGTATGTTGTGACAAGTGGTTTATCCGAGGTGTACTGAGCATGAGCAAGCAGGCGATCAAGTTCTATAACCGTCCGGCCGGGGGCTGGGGCGCACTCAAGAGCGTGTTGCACGCCATTCATGAACAAGGCGTTGTGGTGCGCGGGATCAGCACGCTGCTCAAATCCAACCAGCCCGATGGCTTTGATTGCCCGGGTTGCGCCTGGCCAGACAAGAACCATCATTCCACCTTCGAATTTTGCGAGAACGGCGCCAAGGCGGTGGCTGCAGAAGCCACTGAGCGCCGTATTGACCGCGCCTTTTTTGAACAGCATACGGTGCGCGAACTGAATGCGCAGGACGACTACTGGCTGGAAGCGCAGGGCCGTCTGACTGAGCCCATGCGTTATGACGCCACGCGGGATCGCTACGTGCCGGTGTCTTGGGATGACGCGTTTGCATTGACCGCAAAGCACCTGAATGAGCTGACCAGCCCGCATGAGGCTTTGTTCTATACATCTGGCCGCACCTCTAACGAAGCCGCTTTCCTGTATCAGTTGTTTATCCGTGAGTTCGGTACCAACAACCTGCCCGATTGCTCCAACATGTGCCACGAGCCCTCTGGCACCGCCATGAAAGAGCAGGTGGGCATTGGCAAGGGCACCGTCACGCTGGAAGACTTCGACCACGCTGAAGCCATCTTCATCTTTGGCCAGAACCCCGGCACCAACCACCCGCGCATGCTGGGAACGCTGCGTGAAGCGGCCAAACGCGGTTGCCGCATTGTGGTGTTCAACCCGCTGCGTGAGCGGGGTCTGGAGCGCTTTGCCGATCCGCAAAGCCCGCTGGACATGCTCTCGGGTGACGGCACCAAAATTGCGTCGAGCTATTACCAGGTGCGCATTGGCGGCGATATGGCCGTCGCCATCGGCATTGCCAAGGCCGTGGTGGAAGCCGGCGTGATCGATGCCGATTTCATCCACGAGCACACCAGCGGCTTTGAAGATTTCCTGGCCATGCTGGACGCACAGATGTGGGAACACATTGAAGAACAGTCCGGCCTGTCTGAAGCGCAGATGCGCGACATTGCGGATATGTACATGGCCAGCAATGCCACCATTTGCACGTGGGGCATGGGCATCACCCAGCACAAGCATTCGGTGGCGACCATCCAGGCCATCATCAATCTGTTGCTGCTCAAGGGCAATATCGGCAAGCCGGGCGCGGGCGCGTGTCCGGTGCGCGGGCACTCCAATGTGCAGGGCGACCGCACCATGGGCATTTATGAAAAGCCCTCGGTCGAGTTCCTGAACAAACTGGGCAAGGCATTTGATTTTGAACCGCCGCGCGAACACGGCCACGATGTGGTCGGCGGCATTGAGGCCATGCTCAAGGGCGAGGCCAAAGTGTTTATCGGCATGGGCGGCAATTTTGCCTCGGCCACGCCGGATTCTGATCGCACCCGCGCGGGCCTGCGCCAGTGTGACCTCACCGTGCATGTCACCACCAAGCTCAACCGCTCGCACCTGGAACATGGCAAAGACGCGCTGATCATGCCGTGTCTCGGCCGTACCGAGGTTGACCTGCAGGCGGCCGGCGCGCAAGGCGTGACGGTGGAAGACTCCATGAGCATGGTGCATATCTCGGCCGGCATGAACGCACCGGCCTCGGAACACCTGTTATCAGAGCCAGCAATTGTGGCGCGCATGGCCGCGGCCACGCTGAAAAACAGCAAGACGCCATGGCTGTGGCTGATTGAAGATTACGACCGCATCCGCGACAAGATCGGTGAGGTGATTGATGGCTTTGCCGACTTCAATCACCGCGTGCACGTGCCGGGCGGTTTTTATCTGGGTAACTCCGCGCGGGACCGCAAATGGGTGACCGCCACCGGTAAGGCGCTGTTTGTGCCCAACCCGGTGCCGGGCGATATGCCGATCACCGAACTGCGCCGCAAGCACACGGAAAAACAGATTTTCAATCTGATGACCGTGCGCAGCCACGACCAGTACAACACCACCATCTACGGCCTGGATGACCGTTATCGCGGGGTGTTCGGGCAGCGGCGCGTGTGTTTCATCAACAAGCACGATCTGGAAAAACTGGGCTTCACCGCAGGCCAGTGGGTAGACATGACGTCGGTCTGGCACGATGGCGAGCGCGTTGCGCTGCGCTTCAAGCTGGTCGAATACGATATCCCGCCCGGTTGCCTTGCCAGCTATTACCCGGAAACCAATAACCTGGTGCCGCTGGACAGCATGGCCGACCGTGCCCGCACACCGGCGTCCAAGTCGGTGCCGGTGGTGCTGAGTCTTTCCAGCGACCAGCAAGCGGCGGCCTGAGCGGCCGGATTCATCCATCATGGAAGAAACGCTGATTGCCATCATGGCCTTGCTGGCCGGGCAGGATGGACTGTCTGATCACCAAGTCGGCAAAAAGCTGGGGCTGGGCATGAGTCAACTGAACCGCGCGCTGACCGTACTGACCGCGCCCGCGCTGGCGAACGGCCAGGCGCTGGTGCGTACGCAGCAAGACGGCAAACGCCGCACGCTGTGGCTGACCGAGGCGGGGAGGGCGCTGTGTCCGTGAACGAGGTCACTGGCCTGGTAGATTTGCCCCTGCCGGCGGTGTCGGCGCGGGTTCAGGCGCTGCGTATTGATCGCGGCCAGAGCGAATCGCGCCCGGAAACGCTGGCCGAAGAAACGCCGGTGGCGCTGGTGTTCAACGGGATATCTCACGCCGTGATGATGGCCAGCCCGCTGGATCTGGAAGACTTCGCGCTGGGCTTTGCGCTGACGGAGGGCATTATCGCCAGACCAGGCGAATTGCTGGATCTGGAAGTCGTGCCGCTGCCCACGGGTGTGCAGGTCGAAATGCGTATTCCGGAGCAGCGTTTTGCTGCGCTCAAGGAACAGCGCCGTAATCTGACTGGCCGCACCGGCTGCGGCTTGTGCGGACAGGATTCGCTGCAGCACGTCATCCGGCCGCTGGCCGCCGTACACACCGGCACCAGCGTGGCTGTGGCCGACATCCTCAGCGCCATGGATCAACTGGGCGCCTTGCAACCGCTTAACCTGGCCACCGGCGCTGCCCATGCCGCCGGCTGGTGGCACGACGGCCGCATAACCGTGCGTGAAGATATCGGCCGCCATAACGCCCTGGACAAACTGATTGGCGCCATTGCACGGCAACCAGTGCGTGATGGCGTGCTGGTGATCAGTTCCCGGGCTTCGTACGAGATGGTGCACAAGGCGGCTGCCGCCGGCTTTGCGGTGCTGGCGGCCATTTCTGCGCCGACCGCACTGGCGGTGCGGCTGGCTGAAGAAACCGGGGTGACGCTGGCTGGTTTTGTGCGGGGCGAGCGCCTGACGGTATACAGCCACGCCGACCGTATCCTGCGTTAGCGATCAACAGGAGCGCTGATGACCGTCCGCATTGTCCGGCTGGGTTCTGCAAGGCAGCAAGACGAAGGCCTGCGCATTGGCACGGTGCGGCGGCCACCGCGCGGCGTACCCAAAACCGAGTTCGCCAGCCGCGACTTCTACGACGTCTGGTATCCGCAACTGTCGCCCGTGCCCGAGCTGGTCCAGGCGGCGCAAACCGCCCAGGCCGCGCACGATCAGCGGGCCTGGGATACCTTCGTCAAACAGTTCCGCAAACAAATGGCAGAGCCTGATGCCAGCCGCACGCTTGATCTGCTGGCCGCGCTCTCGCATCAAAGCAATTTTTCCATCGGCTGCTATTGCGAAGACGAAGCACACTGCCACCGCAGCGTATTGCGCGCCTTGCTGACTGAACGCGGTGCCGACGTGCGCTAATGCGCGCTGCCGGCCAGCGCCTCATCACGCAGGGCATGTTGCAAGCTCAGCATCTGATCGCCCAGGGTGTTCAGATCAAGCGTGCCCAGTGCCCGGATCAGCGGGAACAGGCGCTCTTCTTCTTCGGCAAAGTGCATGGCCACATATTCCGACAGCACCTTGAAGCGCGCCTCGTACAACGGGTGATCCGTCGGCGTGACTTCCAGCTGCGCCATCAGCGTATTGCAGGTGGCGTGTTCCACTGCAGCTTCATCAATCAGATGCCCTTGCCGGTGCAACGCTGTCCGCGCCGCGGGATAGAACAATTGTTCCTCGACATGTGAATGCCAGGCCAGCAAGCGGCAGGTCTGGCGCACCAGATGCGCCTTCTGCCTGGCCGACAGCGTATATTTGCGCCGCTCGTATTCGGCAAACAATTGCAGGATCGTGGCGTGTTCCGCCCGCAACAAAAACGTGGCGCGGTCGTGGGTCAGCGCGGCACCGCTGGTAAACGCAGAAACCACGGGCATTCTGGCCCGGTGGTTCGGCGTGATGGAAGAAACAGACATGGCAAGCTCCCGACGCGATGGCGGATGTCCAGATCGATACTAGTCGGGCGCTGCGGCGGGGTGTGTCGGTGGCTGGCGCATTCGGGTGCAAGTGATTGCGACCGCAGTCCTACAGCGGGGCGGATCGCGCAGGACTGGAAGATGGCGGCTGATTCATCCTGGCCGTAATGTCGCCCTGGTCTGATGGCTTGGCGCCGGCCAATAAAAAACCGCCTGAAGCGGCGGTTTTTTATTGGCAAACCCGGCAGCTTAGCTGTGAATGCGCCCGTCGTGATCCACCACCGTGAGGTCAACATAGGTCGAACCATTGTGGTTGGTCGGGGAGAACTTCACGCGATAGCCGCCCATGTCGTAGTCGCCCAGGCTTTCCAGCGCGCTGACCAGTTTTTCACGGGTCAGGTTCTTGCCGGCGCGCTTGAGGCCTTCCACCAGCACGCGGGCGCCGATGTAGCCTTCCAGGCTCGGGTAGTCCACATCGGTCACGCCGGCGGCAGACAGGGCCTTGACGTACTCGATGGTCACCGGGCGGGTGGGGTTGTACGGGGTGGGCATCACTTGAGAAACGATCACGCCAGAGCCGTCGTTCTTCAGTTCATGCACCAGCGCTTCGGTACCCACAAAAGACACGTTGTAGAACGGGCCAATATAGTTGCGGGCGCGGGCGGCGGTGATGAAAGCCGCGCTGGATTTATACGCGGTAACCATGAACACGGCGTTGGCCGGGCTCTTCACCACCAGTTCGTCCACGGCCTTGGCGACTTCCACGCTGTTACGCTGCACGGTGGCGGTGGCCTGGATCTTGATACCGTATTTGAGCGAGGCTTCCTGCATGGCCTTCAGGCCGGCCTGACCGTAGGCATCGTTCTGGTAGAAGATGTTGATGGTCGACATGCCCATCTTCTTCATGGCTTCGGCAATTTCCGCCGCTTCATCGCGATAACCGGCGCGCACGTTGAAGATGTTCTTGTTCAGCGGGTTGCGCAGGCTGTCAGCACCGGTAAACGGCGCAATGAACGGCACGCTGTTCTGGTTGATCAGCGGCAGCGAGGCGTTGGAGGTCGGGGTGCCCACATAGCCGAACAGCGCAAACACTTGCTGTTCCTTGATGAGCTTTTGCGTGTTGGCAGCGGCGCGATCCGGCTCATAGCCGTCATCAAGCGCCACCAGTTTGATCTTGCGGCCGTTCACGCCGCCGTGCGCGTTCACGTAGTCAAAATACGCCTTGGCGCCACGGTTCACGCCCTTGCCCAGTTCGGCAGCAGGGCCGGAGAGGGCAGCAGACTGGCCCAGCAGAATTTCGTTATCGGTTACACCTGGTTCGGCGGCAAACGCCGACAGGGAAATCAGGGCCAGCAGACCCAACCACAGCGCCTTCATATTTATTTATCCTTGGATGCTTTGATTCGACGGCCCGCGATGGACAGCAGACCGTTGTGCGGCTTACACCCGTGTCGAACCGACGCCCCTCGGTCGGCAACGTTACCGGGCAAACTATTATATCGGCATAAGCGGTCAGGCGTGGCGCCGCAACCCGGACGGCGGGAAAGTCGCGACGGTCGTCAGCTTACACCTGTGGGGTTCACGCCACGGTCTGGCCAGCACACAAGAAAATGCCGCCTCACAGTGGAGGCGGCATCGGTTCACAGCGCTGTATCTGATTGTGTTTGCAATGACAGATCAGAAAGCAACGTAGCCTGGCGTACTACCGCTGTTAAAGCCGACGTACACGCTGCGGCCATAGTTGAACGGGAAGCCCAGATCAATCGTCGAGAACGAGTTGGGACCGCCGACGTTGTTGTAGGCCACATTGCCGTTGTTGAACAGGCTGGTTGCGTTGGCAATGCTCAGCGTCACCGTGGTCGAAGGGGACTTGCCCGAGGTATAAGCCGCGATCGCCACCGTTGTGCTCAATGTGGTGCTTGGGCAGAAGAAGTCCTGGCCGGGGCTGGATGAGCAAGCGGACGCCACGGATGAGGGCAGGAAGTAAATGTTCGACCCGGTATCAAAGAAACCCCCGCTGGTGGCACTGCTGGCGCTGCTGCCCAGGCCCATATACAGCACGCCTGCGTAGTTGGTGGTGTACTGCGTGACCCCGCTCAAGGCATTGTTGCTTTGCGTGCCAATGCCGAACACCAGCGACCCGGTGGCCGAGGCGGCGCCACTGCTGCCGATGGCGGGCATCACAATCATCACGCCGTTGTTGTCAGTGGCAAACAGCGTGGCTGGATTCATGACCTGGCTGGCCAGCGGCATGGTCGTGGCCAGGCAGTTCGACGCCGTCGAGCAGCCGTAATAGAAGGCCGCATTGGCGGTGGTGTCGCATGCGCCAAGGGTGTCGCAGTCATGCACAATGTTCGACAACCCGATCACCCCGTTGGCGCCAAAGTTCGCCACCGTGCTTTCGTTGGAGCCGCCATTGCTGCAACCGGTGGGCACGGTGCTGAAGTTGCTGTCACCAATGACCTGCAACGACACCGCGCTGGCGGTTTCGCTGCCGACGGTGATGTCGGCCTTGGCAACCGAACCCCAGATAAAGCCATCCGCAAACTTGTAGCACTCTGCCATCGGCACATTAGGCACCGAGACGGTAGAAGGCGTGTTCTGTGTGGGCAGCGCCAGACCATTCAGTGCGCTGGCCATGATGCGCAAACCGGTCGAACCGGTATCGACCAGGACGTGGTCCACGGTGGTGCAACTGCTAGTGCCAGGCACGCACACGGTGACAGACACGTAGGGAATATTGAGCGCGCCCGTGACGCCGCTCGGGCCGCTGTCGACCGTGATACTGGCCACGTTATTGCCGGTGATCGGTGTCGACGTAGGGGTCGGGGTTGCTGTGGGGTTGATCAGCGAAGAGCCATCCGCCGCGCCGTTACAGCCAATCAACAGCAAGTAAAGGCTGCCCAGACAAGCCAGCAAGAAGTACCGCATTGTGTGCTCCTGAATTCGTCAGAATCGTCAGAATGTGTGCCGGTGTCAGGCCGGGTTACTGGATATCGTCGGTGCTGACGCCTGCGGGCAGCATGGCCGGCACCCAGGCGCGGCCGTGATATGCCAGCGGTTTGCCGCCAGACTGCACCACAAGATCACTCGTATTGACGAGGTTGGCACTATGGCCGGCGTGGCGCACGGTGGCGTTCTCTGAGACTTGCGTGAAATACGTGCCCAGCAGCGTGCGCAGGTCAGGCATTTGCGGGCCGGTCCAGCTCACTGCAAAGACTTTGCCATCGGTGCCCACGTATTCGGTGATGGTGGTGCCAAGGCTGGTCTGCAATGTGTTCACGGTAAAGGCGGCGTTGCTGCTCTGGCTTGCGCCGGCCGCTTTGGCCGACGCCTTGAGCGCCGTTTGCGCTGCGGTGGTGGTGGCCGGTGCGCCGCCGAGCACGGCATGGGCAAAGCAGGGGACGGCCATTAACAAAACGCCTGCGCGCTTGATGAAACCGGTTCTGGTGATCATGAAATCCTCGATGCAAATCGCTAAACGGTCAGGGGTTTTTAACGTGATCGTGAGGCGGCAGAGCCATCTCTTTCAATTATCAGCCGCTTTGCCGACTATGCCAGCTTAAATAACAAGTCAGTTGGCAGATTTGTATCCCGCCAGTCTCGTCGTTGTAACGCAACATAGCCTGGCACCGTTGATCGGCTTGGGCCGTTGCCGTCGTTGTCAGGCGACGAACGCAAAAAAACGGCGGCAATACAGGCAAAACGCCATCCTGACGCCTGCGTTGACCGCGCGGGGAGTGGCTGCGGCCTGAATGGTATCGATTGCAAGCCGGGCGGCGCACCGTCTGGCGCTTGTCCGTACTTGATTCATGCAAATGTCCTGATTAGTTTGTGTAGCGCGGTACCACAAAAAGGGCTCACCGGTCAGCCGTGTCAGAGCTTACAACGCAGGGGCGTTTGCATAGGCCGGTCAGCAATGATGGCAAATGCCTGGGGGGTATTTCAAATGACCAGATTGCAGCAACCAGTGAACACGTCAGATGCCGGCGGGCAACCGCTGGACACCGTGGAGGCGGCACTTGATTTTGTCTATGAGCAGTTTGAAACACACCACGCGCAAATACGCGAAGTCTGGGCAGATACGTATAACGCGTTAGCCCAGGCGTGCGATTCTGGCGATGACGACCAGATCGAAGCCGCGCGGCACAAACTGCTTGATGCCATTCACCTCACGCACATGGGGTCGGCATAAGCCATCTGCCACAGTCTGATTCGCGCTTTTCTCGTTGTCTTGTTTTCGGGGGAAGACCCGGCGGCCTGCAGCAGGTAAATACCTGCTGGATGGCCGCCGTTTTATTTTATATCCTCGGTCGATGACGACTGAATCCCCTCTCACTCCTCCTGTCGGCCCGCGCATCTGGGTGGATGCCGACGCATGTCCCCGGCCGGTCAAGGAAATGCTGTTTCGCGCGGCGGACCGCGCGCGCATTCAGGTGACCCTTGTCGCCAACCAGCTGTTGCACGTGCCGCCTTCGCCCTGGATCAGCGCCTTGCAGGTGGCGGCGGGCTTTGATGTTGCCGATAACGAAATCGCAGCACGCGCGCAACAGGGCGACCTCATCATTACGGCGGATATCCCGCTGGCCTCGGCCGTGATCGCCAAAGGTGCCGATGTGATCGACCCGCGCGGCGAGAACCTGACCGGGGCCAATATTGCAGAGCGGTTATCCATGCGCGATTTCATGCAGGGCCTGCGCGATGCCGGCGTGCAGACAGGCGGCCCGGCCGGTTTGTCTGATGCCGACAAAAAGGCCTTCGGCCGGGCGCTGGATACCTGGCTGGCAAAAAAACGCCGCACCACGGGCTTGTAAACCGACCGGTCGGCCCAATGTGTGCGCCAGATTGTTTCAACCCCTCATCATCAGGTAATGGAGTACAAGATGACCTCTCGCTGGATCGATATCAAAAGCTCGACAGGTGAAACATACGGCGGCTATCTCTCGCTGCCGCCAACCGGCAAAGGCCCGGGGCTGGTGCTGATCCAGGAAATCTGGGGTGTAAACGACCATATCCGCAAAGTGGCAGACCAGTACGCTGCCGACGGTTTTGTGGTGCTGGCACCGGACGTTTTCTGGCGTCAGACCCCGCGCGTTGATCTGAACTATGACGAAGCCGGCACCAAGCAGGCGTACGCGCTGATGCAAGGGCTGGATCAACCGGCCGCGGTGAAAGACCTGGTCGGCGCGGTCAGCACACTCAAGGCCCAGCCGGAAGTCACCGGCAAGATCGCTACCGTGGGTTATTGCATGGGCGGTCGCCTGTCGTTCCTGACTGCAGCCCACAGCGCCGATGTCGCCGCTGGCGTGTGCTACTACCCGGGTGCCATCAACACCGTCATGGGCGATGCCGCACAACTGAAAGCCCCGGTGCAGTTCCACTTTGGTGGTCTGGATACCCATATCGGCAAGGATGTGCGCCAGTCGGTGATCGACACCCTGGGCGATCGCGAAGATACCGAGATCTATATCTACGACAACGCGGACCACGGCTTCAATTGCTGGGGCCGCCCGATGTACCACCAGAATGCCGCCATGCTGGCCCACGGCCGCGTGCTGGAATTCCTGGCCGAACATCTGGCCTGATCCCGCTGCCGGCATGCTGCCGTTGGTGCAGATGCAAAAACGCCACCCGCCCAAGGCCGGTGGCGTTTTTTTATGCGCGGATCAATCTGATCAAGCCAGCGGCTGGCCGCTGGCGGCATCAAGCAACAGCGTGTTGGCGTCGCGCAACAACAGCCAGCGGCCATCGGGCTGGCGCTGGTACAGGGTCAGTGTGTCGCCCTGCCGGGTGACAGGCCGGGCCATGTGCGCGCTGTGTACGGTGACTTGCAAGTGGCTGCGGGCCCAGGCCAGATCAGCCAGGATCACCACTTCGGCAATTTGCTGCACGCTTTCAATGCGAACGCCAGCTGATCTGGGCGGCAACAGCGCGGCAAAAGCCGCCTTGCCCATGATCGGGGGCTGGCCGGGCGTGATGAAAACGGCGTCGTCGGTCATCAGGGCCAGCACAGCGTCATAGTCGCCCGCGGCGGTGGCTTGTTGCCAGTGTGAACACAGGGCGCGGATTGCGGACTCGTCAGACTGCGTCATGAGAAAGCTCCGATTTACAGATTGCGGGCGGGCCGGCACGTGCGTCAGGCGCGCGCAAAGTGCCAGAGTAGTGTACCTTTCTACATCCGCAATCGACACCCTGACCCACAACGGGAGCCGGCCCGCATCAAGAGCACCGGCACCGCGCCCTGACACAGCGAGGACCAATTGAGATCACAGCGGCGGCTGATCTGGCTTGCACTGATACTGTCTGTCCTGTTGCATCTGGCAACGCTGTTGATCCCGTTCAATTTTTCGGGCGGCGGCGCCACTTTCCTTGCCAGCGTCATGCCGCTGCGGGTCGAGCTGCAACCGCCGCTGCCGCCGGTTGAAGTCACGCCACCACCGCAGGACGTTCCCGTTACCGCGCAGGGTGAGATCACCCCGGAAAACTCGGATATGCAAGCGGTGATTGCCGTGCCGGTGCCGGAAGAACAGCCGGCCACGGTGGCGCCCTCTGCTGCCCATAGCGGGCGGCATCGGGCGCGGCACGCCAAAGCATCGGCCGTGACCCCGGCCTCTGCCCCGGCTGCCGATATCACGCCGACCCCGCAGCCTGCGCTGACGCCGACCCCCGAGCCCGTAGCGACGCCAACCCCGACACCAGTGGCCACACCCACGCCGACGCCAACGCCGGTACCGACGCCTGTGGCCACGCCAACGCCTACGCCGGTTGCGACCCCGACGCCAACCCCGGTGCCGACGGCTACACCGACGCCGCACCCGACGCCCGCGCCGACCGCCACACCGACGCCGACCCCCAGCGCGACGCCGGTGCCCACGCCCGTGGTGACCGCCACCCCGGTGCCCACCGCCGTGCCGACGCCCGTTGCAACACCGGTACCCACTGCGGTTCCGACTGCACGCCCGACACCGGTTGCCACGCCAGTACCGACGCCGCTGCCCACGGTGGTGCCGACGGCCGCGCCGACGCGGGCGCCAGTGGTGGTCCCGACGATCACGCCAGTGCCGTCCAGTGTGCCGGTGCTGAACATGCCGGTCACGCCGGTCCCTGCGGCAGGTTTGCCAGGGCCGCAAAGTGGCAAGAGTGCACTGCCGGCACAGAACCCGGGGCCGGGCAATGGCGGCGGCAAGAGCGCGACCGGCACGGGCAGCAAGAGCAGCACCGGTACTGGCAACGGCAGCGGCACGCAGCCGGTCAAGCCGCTGAATCTGAACCTGAATCTGAACGGGCCGTCGATCAACATGCCGTTGATCCGGCCGCAGAACAACGGGGGCAAGAATGCGCCGGAAGAAGGGTATATCCGCGCTCAGCGTGATCCGGTAACCCGGGCGATCTACAACTTCTGGGAGGCCTCGCAGGTTAAACAGAAGATCGAGCGCTACGGCAAGATGAGCTTCCCGACCAACAGCCACGGCGACCCCATGTACGGGCGCGTACGCTTGCGGCTGCTGATCAATGGCCGGGATGGCTCACTGGCAGAGAGCGAGGTCATCAGTCCGTCGGGTAACCCGGAGTTTGACGACGCGGTGTTGTTGCTGGTGCGCCGCGCGGCACCGTTTGGGCCGGCCAGCAAGGATATCTGGGATGAAAACGGCCAGATCCTGTTGCTGATGTGGGCCAGCTTCCAGAAAGACCAGACCGTCTGGAGCCGTTGATACGCGGTGCCAGGCCGGACACAGGCTAAAAGAAAACCCCTGGTCTGTCGGCGTGCCGGCGGGCTGTTGCGTTACAGGTCATGGTCGGGTGCCCGCTGTTGCGGGCACCGGCTACATGCACGATACATAAACTGTTTGATTGTCGTCGCGCCTCAGGGTAAAACTGTGCGGCCCGCCAGTTGGCACACCGGATGTGCAACGCGGGCCAGTGCCGGTTCCCCGTGATTGGGCGGGGATTAACTTTTTGTTCAAGTTGAAGATTCTTGTCAGTCAAGTACCTCTCATATAAAGACGGCATTCTGACCATCAACCTCGATGTGCTGGCGTTGGCCTTCCTGCTGGCCATCTTGCTGCACGTGGCGGTGTTGTTCATCCCGCAAACGCCACCCAAAAAGGATAATGGCGCCCCCGCCAGGCAAGAAGCGCCATTCCAGATGCAGCTGTTGCCCAAATCCCGGCCGGCACAGCAGGCAGAACTGGCGCCGAAGCAACCACCTGTCATGACCCGGACCGTACCGGCCCAGGAAAAGCCGGATTACGCCGCGCCGCCGCCCAAGCCACGCCATAAAGAGGCGCCCAAAGTAGCCTCTGCGCCAGCGCCCAAGCCCGCGCCAGACCAGACCCCGCCGCGTGAAATTGCCATGGGCGGGCTGGATGACGCCTTGAACCGGCGCGCGCCGCAGCCTCAGTCCAGACCCGGGCAGTTGTTGCATCACCTGTCTGACTTGCCGCCGCAATCGCAGAACCGTGACGATGCCGCGCCAGAGCCTGATTCCCAGATCGCCGCGACGACAGATCCGGTCAAACGCTTCCAGTACGGCTGGTGGTTTGATGCGATCAAGCGCAAGGTTGAGCGGGTGGGGCAGATGAATTTCCCGCACGACGAACACGACAACCCGATGTTTGGCCGCGTGCATTTCCGTGGCACCCTGAGTGCGGACGGCAAGACCTTTGATATCAAGGTGCTGGATGTCGATGGCCCGGCCGCGCTTGGGCCCAAGTGCAAGCTGATCCTGGAGCGCTCTGTGCCACTGCCGGCGCCGCCCAAAGATTTGCTCGACAAGAACCAGCAGTACGTGTTCGTGGGCGATTACTACTTTGTGAACAGCTCGGAGATGACCCGCTACAACTGGTAAGCGGGGTTTGATCCAGCCAATAAAAAACCCGGCTTTGGCCGGGTTTTTTATTGGTGCTGATGCGGGCCTAGCGGCGGTCGCGATCAATGGCCAGACCGCCAAACGACTGGCGTACCGGCATGATTTCAATCGTGTTGATATTGACGCGATCCGGACGCGAAGCAATCCAGTAAATGGCATCGGCAATGTCTTGCGGGGTCAGCGGCTCGGTGCCGTTGTAGACGGTGGCGGCGCGCTCGTCATCGCCATGGAAACGCACGTTGGAGAACGTGGTGCCACCGACCATGCCCGGTTCAACATCCGTCACCCGCACGCGCGTGCCCAGCAGGTCGGCGCGCAGGTTCAGCGAGAACTGGCGCACAAACGCCTTGGTCGCGCCGTAGACATTGCCGCCCGGATACGGCCAGCGGCCGGCAACCGAACCCAGGTTGAGAATCGCGCCGCGGTTGCGTGCCACCATGCCGGGCAGCACGGCACGCGTGACATACAGCAGACCCTTGATATTGGTGTCGACCATGCGTTCCCAGTCGTCCAGTTCGGCGCGCTGGGCTGGCTCCAGCCCCAGTGCCAGACCGGCGTTGTTCACCAGCACGTCGATCTCGGCAAAGTCTTGCGGCAGGCGCGAGAGCGCGGCAATCACGCCCTCGTTATCGGTCACGTCCAGGGTGAGCGGGTGAACCTTGCCCGGATAGGCGCTGGCCAGGGCAGCAAGCGCGTCAGTGCTGCGGGCGGCAGCAATCACTTTGTGGCCTTCATCCAGAAAGCGGCGGGCCGTGGCCTCACCAATCCCGATGCTGGCGCCGGTCACCAGTACGATCATTGTTTTTCTCCTGCATTGAACAGATTCAGACTCATGCCGTGATCTTGCCGCAGCGCAGCAGCCATGGCTAGCGCAGTGTCATGGCGGATTGGGCGGAACAGTCGCCCCACGGCGTTCAGTGGCACTGCGCCTTGTCTGATTCAAACTGATGAAATTGCGCGACGCAGTCTGCGGGTTCGATCTGAACCGTCACGTGGCCCACGTTGAATTCGCTGGCCAGCCGTTGCTGGATGCTGGCGACAATCAGCGCCTGATCGGCGCCAGGCTCGGCCACCGCGTGCAAGGTCACCATCAGTTGCTCGGCCGTCATGGCCCAGGCGTGGATATGGTGGATATCGGTCACGCCGGTAATGTGCTGTTCCAGGTCGGACTTGATATCGTCCAGTTTCAGGTTGGGCGGCGTGCCTTCCAGCAAGATATGCGTGGTGGCTTTGACAATCTGCCAGGCGCTTTTCAGGATCAGGAAGGCGACCAGCACCGACAGCAGCGGGTCGATCGGCGTCCAGCCGGTAAAGCGAATCACCAGCGCCGCAACAATCGCCGCCACCGACCCCAGGATATCGCCCAGCACATGCAGCCAGGCACTGCGCATGTTCAGGTTTTCCTGGTTGCCGCCATTGAGCACGTAGAACGCCGCAATATTGGCCGCCAGCCCGATCACCGCCACCCACAGCATGGCGCCAGAGAGGATCGGCACCGGTTTGGCAAAGCGCACGATCGCTTCAAACAAGATCCAGGCGGCCACCAGAAACAACGCGCAGCCGTTGACAAAGGCCGCCAGGATTTCCAGCCGTTTATAGCCAAAAGTCAGCCGGGCATTGGCCGGGCGCTTGCCGTAATACAAGGCCAGCCAGGAAAAACCCAGCGCAGCGGCATCGGACACCATGTGCCCGGCGTCGGCCAGCAGGGCCAGCGAGCCCGACCAGATCCCGCCGGCCACTTCTACCAGCATGAAGGCAAAGATGATGACGAAGGCCGCGGCAATGCGGCGCTGGTCAGTCACGCCATGCGCGTGGCCAAAAGTATGGTCGTGATCATGATGGTGGCCGTGGCCGTGATCATGCGCGTGATCGTGCGCAGCCTCATGGCTGGCGTGAGCGTGGCCGTGGTCATGTCCGCAGGCAGCGTCGTGCTGGTGCGGGGCAGGGGTGTTGGCCGGGCGGTAGGGTGATGTCATCAGTCAGTCTCAAAGATAGCGGACGATCTGCTTGAACTCGTCCAGCGCCTCACGCTGGCCCGCTTCGCCGGCGGCATCTACCGCGTGCTCAAGACAGTGGTCGATATGGTCTTGCACCAGTTGTCGCTTGGCGCTGGCAATGGCCTTTTCGACCGCCTGCAGTTGCTGGGCGATATCAAGGCAGGTGCGGCCTTCTTCCAGCATGCGCATGATGGTTTTCAGGTGGCCTTCGGCGCGGCGCAAGCGGTTGATGATTTCCGGGTGTTCTGTGTGTTCCATGTACGCATGGTATCCCCCCTGGGGGGATGTGACAACCACAAGTTCCCCAAAAAATACCAAATGGATATTGCATTGATGAGGGTCAGGTTTTACAATTTTCAGTAATTCATGAAAATTCAGAAAAGAACAAAATTGCTGAAGATCAGATAATTTCAGCAAAACAGACATTGATCGGGTGAGCCATGTCGCTATCATCCGGCCCCGAATCCACTGGTAGACCAAAAAAAATGCAACTCACAGAATTGACCGAACGCTTTGTCCTGCATTTCGGCGAGATGGGTAGCCGCTGGGGCGTGAACCGCACCGTCGGCCAGATCTACGCCGTGCTGTTTATTTCAGAGCGCCCGCTTAATGCCGACGAGATCGGCGAAACCCTGGGTTTTTCCCGTTCCAATGTCAGCATGGGCCTCAAGGAGTTGCAGTCCTGGCGACTGTGCCGCATGAGCCATCTGCCAGGCGATCGGCGCGAATACTTTGAGGCGCCCAAAGACGTGTGGGAGATCTTTCGCACGCTGGCCGAAGAAAAAAAGAAACGCGAAATCGACCCCACGCTATCCATGCTGCGCGACGCCATGCTGGCCACGCCGACCAGCGAAGACGAGCGCTACGCCCAGCAGCGCATGCAGGAAATGCATGAGCTGATTGATCTGGCCACAGGCTGGTTTGACGAGATCCACCGGTTGTCCCCGCAAACGCTGGAAAACCTGATGCGGCTGGGCTCCAAAGTGCAAAAGGTGCTGGGTCTGGCCGACCGCCTGCGCGGTGATCGCACAGAGAGCTGACCGGTACGTACGCAAAGTGGCCGTTGGTGCCACAAATCCCCGATTGCCTGACTAGACTGACAAGTACCGCGGTAGCCCTCAACGCTACCCGCTTTGGAGCGGCAGTATGCAGTTGCCATCGTTTGACCGGCGCCTGGCGCTGGAAATCACCAGTGTACTGATCGTCAAGTGCACGCTGCTTTGGCTGGCCTGGTTTGCGTGGTTCTCGCACCCCGCCGCCAAAGACATGAATATGCCCCCGCAACTGGTGCGGCAACAAATCCTGGGCGCTCCTGCGTCCGGCCCCGCTTTGCGTACCCCCGGAGAAACTTCCAGATGATATTTGCCGAAGATGTCGTGGCACTATCGCGGCTGCAGTTTGGCGCAACCGCCTTGTTCCACTTTTTGTTTGTGCCGCTCACCCTGGGTCTGAGCTGGATTCTGGTGATTTGCGAGTCCATGTATGTGATGACCGGACAAGAGGTCTACAAAGACATGACCCGTTTCTGGGGCAAGCTCTTTGGCATCAACTTTGCCATGGGCGTGACCACCGGGATCACCATGGAGTTCCAGTTTGGCACCAACTGGGCGTATTACTCGCACTACGTGGGCGATATCTTCGGTGTGCCGCTGGCCATTGAAGGGCTGATGGCGTTCTTCCTGGAATCCACCTTTGTCGGCTTGTTCTTCTTTGGCTGGGATCGCCTTTCCCGCGTGCAGCATCTGGGGGTGACTTTCCTGGTGGCGCTGGGCTCCAACCTCTCGGCCTTGTGGATTCTTATTGCCAACGGCTGGATGCAGAACCCGGTTGGCGCAGAGTTCAACTATGAAACCATGCGCATGGAGCTGACCAGCATTGCCGACGTGTTCTTCAACCCGGTGGCGCAGGTCAAGTTCGTGCACACGGTGGCGGCCGGTTATGTGGCGGCGTCCATGTTTGTGCTAGGCGTGTCGTCCTGGTATCTGTTGAAAGCGCGCGATACCGGCTTTGCCATCCGCTCCTTTGCCGTTGCTGCCGGTTTTGGTCTGGCTTCGGTGCTGTCGGTCATCATTCTGGGCGATGAGTCCGGCTATACCTCTGGTGAAGTGCAGAAGGTGAAGCTGGCGGCCATTGAGGCTGAATGGGAAACCATGCCCGCGCCGGCCACGTTTACCGCCATCGGGATTCCCAACCAGAAAGAAGAACGCACCGATTACGCCGTCCGCATTCCCTATGTGCTGGGTTTGATTGCCACCCGTTCGGTCGATAAACAAGTCACCGGCATCAAGGATCTGAAGGTCGAGTACGAAGGCCGTATCCGCAGTGGCATGGTGGCGTACGACGCCTTGCAAAAACTGCTGGCGGGCGACAAGAGCGACCCCGTTAAACAGCAGTTTGAAGCGCACAAGCACGACCTCGGATTTGGCCTGTTGCTGAAGAAGTACACCGACAAGGTGACGGATGCCACGCCAGAGCAGATCAAGCTGGCGGCCAACGACACCATTCCGCAAGTGCTGCCGCTGTTCTTCTCGTTCCGCATCATGGTGGGGCTGGGCTTTCTGTTCCTGTTTATCTTTGCGGCATCGTTCTATTTCCTGGCCAGACGCAATCTGGCGCCCCAGCGCTGGCTGCTCAAGCTGATCGTGTTTTCCATTCCGCTGCCCTGGGTGGCGATTGAACTGGGCTGGTTTGTTGCGGAATACGGCCGCCAGCCGTGGACGATTTCCGGCGTGCTGCCCACCATGCTGTCTGCCTCTGCCCTTGAACCGGGCCAGTTGCACTTCAGTCTGCTGGGGCTGCTGGGTATCTACAGTTCGCTCTTCGTGATCGAGATGTATCTCATGCTCAAGTACATCAAGCTGGGCCCGTCGTCGCTGCATACCGGCCAGTACCACCATGAAAAAACGCTGAAGCAAGGGGAGCAGCATGCTTGATTACGAAACACTCAAACTGATCTGGTGGGGGCTGGTCGGCGTACTGATCATCGGCTTTGCCCTGACCGGTGGCTGGGATCTGGGCGCGGCCATCTTGTTGCCGTTCATTGGCAAGACTGACGACGAGCGTCGCGTGGTGATCAACACCGTGGGCGCCACCTGGGAAGGCAACCAGACCTGGCTGATCACTGCCGGCGGCGCCTTGTTTGCGGCCTGGCCGCTGGTGTACGCCGCGGCGTTCTCCGTACTGTATGTCGCGCTGATCCTCACGCTGTTTGCCCTGTTTTTGCGGCCGGTGGGGTTTGATTACCGCAGCAAGCTGCCCAACCCGAAATGGCGTAACAGCTGGGACTGGGGTTTGTTCATTGGCGGTCTGGTGCCGTCGCTGATTTTTGGTGTGGCCTTTGGCAACTTCTTTGTCGGCGTGGATTACCGTTTTGATGAAACCCTGCGCGTGACCTATGGCAATGCCAGCTTTTTCAGCCTGTTGAACCCGTTTGCGCTGTTCTGCGGCCTGGTGTCTGTCGCCATGCTGATCATGCATGGTGGCGGCTGGGTTTTCCTGAAAACCGAAGGCATCGTCCGCGCCCGGGCACGGCGGGCCGTGCAACTGGCCGGTCTGGTGACCGCCGTGCTGTTCACCCTGGGCGGGTTCTGGGTGGCGCAGCGCAACGGGTTGCACCTTACCCAGATGGGTTCGCCCAACGACATCCTGCGTCCGCTGGATAAAACCGTGGAATGGGTCGCCGGGGGCTGGCTGGCCAATTACGGCAAGTACCCGCAAACCTGGATTCTGCCGGCCCTGGGGACGGGCGGCGCGCTGCTGGCGCTGCTGGCCGTCAGCGCCAACCGCGCCTGGCTGACCTTGCTGGGCAGCTCGCTCAGCCTGATCGGCATTATCCTCACCGCCGGCTGGTCGCTGTTTCCGTTTGTGCTGCCGTCCTCGCTGGATGCGCGTTCCAGTCTGACGCTGTGGGATGCGGTATCCAGCCATAAAACCCTGGGGATCATGCTGGGCGTGGTGATCGTGTTTGTGCCCCTGATCGGGATCTACACCACCTGGGTCTACCGCGTCTTGCGCGGCCCGGTGACGGTAGAGCGCATCAAGACAGAAACCCATAGCTACTGAGACACCGCGTAAAGGAGCAAGCAAGATGTGGTACTTCACCTGGATTCTGGGCCTGGGCTTTGCGCTGGCTGCCGGCATCATCAATGTCATGTGGCTGGAAAGCCATCACGCTTTCGGCCATCACAAGGACGAAAAAACCCAGGAGCGGTTTGAGCATTACCGCAAAAAGCGCCGCAAGGCCTGACCGGAAAACCGGTGGTGCCGTTGAACAACGGGCCACCGGTTTTTTACTGGTGCGGCCAGAAAAAGAGCCTGCCGCAATTTCGATCAAACAGCCCCTGTTTAAACCCTTTAGATTGGGCCCATGCACATGAGAGAAACCAGTAACCCCGTCGATAAAACCTTGTGGCTGGTCGAATCTGCCCTGGGGTCGCAACTGACCCTGGATTACCTGGCCCAGGCCTGCGGCATGTCGCGCTTCAGCCTGATCCGGGTGTTTGGCGTGGTGACGGGTCACACGGTCATGCGTTATGTGCGGGAGCGGCGCTTGTCTGAGGCCGCGCGGCAACTGGTGGCCGGTGCCAGCAGCATTCTGGATGTCGCCCTGGATGCCGGTTATAACTCTCACGAGGCATTTACCCGCGCGTTTCACGATGTATTCGGCCTGACGCCCGAAGCGTTGCGCGCGCGCTCAAGCCTGGACGGGCTTAACCTGATGGAGCCTTTGCGTATGGACCAGCAACAACAGTATCTGGAACTGGAGCCGCCTCGTTTCGAGACCAGCAAGCCGATGTTGATTACCGGGCTGGGCGGGCGTTTCAGCTATGAGACGGTGGGCAATATCCCGGAACTCTGGCGCCGTTTCGGCGCATTCATCGGCACTTTGCCCAATGAAGTCATGGGTGCAGCCTATGGGGTCTGTATCGGGGCGGAGGGCGAGCAATTTGATTACATTGCCGGCGTTGAAGTGACCGGCAAAGCCGCTTTTCCCAAAGAGTTCGTCCAGGTCGAGATCCCGGCGCGGCGCTACGCGGTGTTTACCTGGCATGGGCATATCTCTGCCATTCACGCCATGTGCAACACCATCTGGAACAAATGGCTGCCTGAATCGGGCGAGCGCCATGCCAGAGCGCCGGACTTTGAAAAGTACGGCAAATCGTTTGATCCCGTGACCGGCAACGGGGGTTTTGAAATCTGGATACCCGTGGAATAACCAGCCAGCGCCGCCACCTGGCAACACCGCAGCACCCCGAACCCGCCCGCACCTTGCCGGCGGGTTTTTGTTTGTCCGTTTCATGACTTGCCTGATATGTCCCGGCCCATGCCCTTGCTACGCTTGCAGCCATTTTTGCCGTGGTAAAGGGAGTAACCGTCGTGAGTTTTCTGGATGACGTCATCAAGCAAGTGGCCGGCAGTGTGTCGGCCGATACCCAAAAGGGCGGGCTGGAACAGGGGCTGACCGCCATGTTCCTCTCGGATAAAACGCCGCCGTTTGCCAGCCTGGTCGGCCAGTTGTTCGGCAAGTCAGATAACACCCAGCGCGCCGGGCTGATGAACCAGTTGCTGGCCGCGGTTGGCCCGCAGTTGCTGAGCCAGGCCGCTGGCGGTGCGCTGGGTCGCCTGTTGCCCGCTGGTGCCAGCCAGCTGACGCCGGAACAGGCGGGCCAGTTGAGCGAGCAAGACGCCATTGCCATCGCGCAAGAGGCCCACACCGCCAAGCCCGCCGTGCTGGAGATGGTCAGCCGTTTTTACGCCCAGCATCCGGAACTGGTGCACACCCTGGGCAGCGCCGCGCTGGCGTTTGCCATGAGCAAACTAGCGACGTCCCGCGCGGGCTGAGTTGTGCCTGTCCATTTTTTCAACAAGGAGTAAACCATGGGTATTTTCAGTGATCTTGTCGGCAAACTGTTCGGCAAAGCCCAACCGCAAGAGCAATCCCCCGCACCGGTAGAAACTGCCCCGGCTGCAGACGTAGCACCGGCCGTCGTGCCGGCAGTGGCACCGGCCATGGTGGTGGATGTCGCCGCTGTGCTGGATCGCCTTGTGGCCGAAAGCGGCCAGACGCTGAACTGGCGCGTGTCGATTGTCGACATGATGAAAGCGCTGGGTCTGGACAGCAGCCTGGCGCATCGCAAACAACTGGCGCAGGAACTGGGCTTTACCGGCGACACGGCAGACTCTGCCAGCATGAACATCTGGCTGCACAAAGCCGTGCTGCGTGCGCTGACGGTCAATGGCGGCAAACTGCCGCCGGAACTGTCCTGAGCTGTCCTGGCCCTTGCCGCAAAACCCGCCCGCCCACCAGCCGGCGGGTTTTTTCATGAATGTGTCTCTTTGGTGTGCGCCTGCGCGCTGGCGGGTTTGCAGCACCACAGCGCTTTGGCTGATATTGGCAAATATCTATATGTCATGATCGCAAGGCGCTGTAGAGGATATTTGTCATGCCCGTCCGGGTTTTGCTGTTGCTGGCCATGCTGGCTGCGCTGTGCACCGTGCCGGCGCGGGCAGGGCAGCGCATTGTGGTCGGCGCGGAAGATGACTGGTACCCGTATTCGGGCAAGGTCAATGGCGATGCGCATGGCATGGCAGAAGACATCATCCAGGCAGCGTTCAGCGCTGTGGGCGTGGACGTGAAGTTTGTCTCTTTGCCCTATGCCCGCTGTATTCATATGGTGCGCACGGGCGAGCTGGCGGCCTGTTTTGATACGGCCCGCACGCGGGAAAACGAGGCCGACTTTCTGTGGCCAGCCCATCCCATGTTCAGCAGCAAGGCGCTGATCTACGCCCGGGCGGATTCGCAAGAACATGATCTGGGCCCGGCGGCCCTGCATGGCAAGCGCGTGGCCGTGACCAACGGTTATGAGTACGGCAGCGACTTTGACGGCGACATCACCGTGATCCGCGAAGTCACCAACCAGACCATCTACAGTTTTCGCATGCTGGAGCTGGGGCGCGTGCAATACGTGCTGGCCTTTGAGAAAGTGGCCAATTACCTGCTCAGCGCCAACCAGCGTGAGTTTGAAGGCAAGTTCAGGGTGGTCGGGCTGAGCGCGCAAAATGATCTGTACTGCGTGTTTTCGCGCAAGTTTCCGGGTGCCGAGGCGGCGCTGGACAACTTTAACCGGGGCTTTGAGATGATCCAGGCCAACGGCACTTACCGCACCATCCTGACCACCTGGCGCTAGGCCGCCATCCGCTCAGACCAGGTCTTCCATCTTGCGGATCACGGATTTCATCGAGCGCAGTTTCTGCGCCAGCTCTGCCGGCGGGATCGCGCGGGAGAACAGCCAGCCCTGCGCCAGCCGCACGCCATGGGTGCGCAGGAATTCGGCTTGCTCCGCAGTCTCGACGCCTTCTGCCACGCATTGCAGCTTGAGCGAGCGCGCCATGGCAATGATGTGCGCCGGCACGTGGCTGGCCGCGGCATCCTTGCCGATCGTGTCGGTGAACGATTTGTCGATCTTGAGGTAATCCAGTTCCAGCGTGGTCAGGTAAGACAAGCTGGAGTAACCGGTCCCGAAATCATCAATCGCCACGCCGATATCCAGCGAACGGATATCCTTGATCATGCGGCGGGATTCTTCCGCGTTGATCAGGCCGCGTTCGGTGGCTTCAATAATCAGCTGCCCCGGCGCCAGCCCGGTGGTGCGCAGCAAGTGGTACAACTGGCCGACAATCCGGTCGCTGCCAAAGTCAGCGGCAGACAGGTTGATGGCGATATGGAAATCCTTGAAGGCCTTGAAGTGGTGGTTGATGTCGTAGGCCACCAGCTCCAGCACGCGCTCGGTAATCTGGGTAATCAGCCCGGCGCGTTCGGCCTGCGGGATGAACACATCCGGCGGGATCATCTCGCCATTGATGCGGCGCCAGCGGATCAGCGCCTCTGCGCCCACCCAGCGGCCGGTGCGCAAGTCCACCACGGGTTGGTACACCAGATGAAACTCATGCCGCTTGAGCGCCGTGCGGATCATGGTCTGTATGGTGGTCTGGTGGCGGGCAATCCAGACCAGCACGGTAATCAGCAACAACGCGGTGACCGCGCCCAGCGGCACCATGACCAGCGCCAGTTTGCGCACGTTCCGGGTCAGGTACACCACGGGCGTGGCGACCACGGCGACAAGGTTGTAATGCGATGAGCGGCGCATACCCACGACGTAATCGCCATCCAGAAACGAGGCGCTCGGGGCGCTGCCCAGGCGTTCCAGCCAGGCCGGGTTGATCGCACCGCTGGAGGTCACGAGTTCGGTACTGCCCAGATAAAAAACGCCTTTGAGCATGCCGGTAGTGTGAGTGTCGATATCCAGCGCGACATCCCGCGCCATGATGGCGGCATAACCGTCTTTTTCGGAAATGCGCACGTCAAAGCCGGCAGCGATCGGCAAGCGCACGGCTTTGCGGATCGACACCCCTCTTGGCGTGGTGATATCCGGCTCGCCAATGGCCAGACCGTTGCCGGCAATGCCCAGCGACGAACACACCAGACTGTTACCCGCCACAAAGCCCACCGCGCGCAGATAGCTGGAGCTGAAAGCCAGCTGGCGCATCAGGTCGATATTGGCTTCAGAGCAGGGATTGTCGGCCTGCGCTTTGATCAGCGCATCGTGCATGTCAAAAAACTGCTTTGCCACGCTATCGGCGCGAACCAGCACATTGTTGGCCAGTTGCAGGGCTTGTGCCTGTTGCGACTCCAGCCCGCGCGAACGCGCAAGACTGAGCGCGGCAAAAATCGGGCCGACCACGGCGATGACGGCGATCAGCACAATCACGCTGAAAGCCAGACGCTTATGCAAAACTCCCCCTTTGGTTTCCTGCATGTTCAAATCGTACCTCGCAGAAAACCCGACCCCTGACTACCGCGCGCTGCGGGTAGTGCTGACTGAGCTGGTGTGCCGGCTATGACCGCCGGTCGCCTGTTTTCCAACGAGTATATGACAATCGGCTGATATGGCGCCCCCGGTGGCAAAGCGGTGTTGTTTTGCCCTGACAAGCGCAAGAAAACAGGCAAAGACATGCGGATTGACATGCCTGGGGTGTATCTTTAATGCCCACTTTGCAATCGGAGCCCGTATGAGCGCTGACGTCCACTTCTACGAGCCCAAAGACGGCCACGGCCTGGCGCACGATCCCTTCAATGCCATTGTCGGCCCGCGTCCGATCGGCTGGATTTCATCGCGCGCGGCCAATGGCACGCTCAACCTGGCGCCCTACAGTTTTTTCAACGCGTTCAACTACACCCCGCCCATCATCGGTTTTTCCAGCGTCGGCGCCAAAGACACGCTGCGCAATATTGAAGAAACGGGCGAGTTTTGCTGGAACCTGGCCACCCGGGAACTGGCGGTGCCCATGAACCAGAGTTGCGCCGCCGTGCCGCCAGAGATCAACGAATTTGAACTGGCCGGCCTGACCGCCGTGCCCTCAAGACAAGTACAAGTGCCGCGCGTGGGCGAGAGCCCGGTGTCGTTTGAATGCCGCATGAGCCAGATCATCCGGCTGCAATCCGCTGCAGGAGAGCCCACCAATAGCTGGCTGGTGCTGGGGGAAGTGGTGGGCGTGTACATTGCCCGGCATTTGCTGCACGACGGCGTATATGACACGGCCGCTGCCCGGCCCATTCTGCGCGGGGGCGGGCCGGCGGATTATTTCGAGATCCGGCCAGAGATGTTGTTCCAGATGTACCGGCCAGGGCAGGAGCCGCGCTGAGCGGCGCAGACGACGGCTTGCATGCACAAACAAGGGCGCCCGCGGGCGCCCTTGTGGTCTGGCGATCTGGTGCTGCTGATGGCTCAAGCGCCTGCGGCAATCTGGCGCAAGGCTTGTTCAAACACTTCAACCGGCTGGCCGCCCTGGATCAGGTGGCGATCATTGATGATCACGGCCGGCACGGCGTGAATGCCGTTTTGCTGGTAGAACAACTCGGCCTGGCGCACATCGCCGGCAAATTCGTCTGACGCCAGAATCTGGCGCGCCCGCTCAATATCCAGGCCCACGTCGGCCGCAACCCGCAACAGCACTTCATGGTCGCCCGGGCTCAGGCCATCGGTGAAATACGCCTTGAACAGCGCGTGCTTGAGTTCGCGCTGCTTGCCTTGTTCGCCCGCCCAATGCAGCAGGCGGTGCGCATCAAACGTGTTGTAGATGCGGCCGCGCTTGTCCATGTTGAACTCAAAACCGACATCCTCGCCGCGTGCGCGGATGTCTTCGCGGTTGCGGGCAGATTGCTCGGGCGTAGAGCCGTATTTCTGCGCCAGGTGCTCGTTGATGTCTTGGCCTTCCGGCACCATTTGCGGGTTCAGTTCAAACGGCTGGAAATGCAGGTCGGCCTCAATGTCCGGCCCGATCTGGCCCAGCGCGCGTTCCAGCGCATTCAGCCCGATGGCGCACCACGGGCAGGAAACGTCGGAAACAAAATCGATTTTCAGTCTGGAAGTCATTGGCGTTGCCTCTGTTTGCACTGCCGGTCAGGTGGCCGGCATGCCTTGTATCACCACTAAATGAGTGCGCAAGGCCCGCGCTTCAAGCCGGCAGTCATCCAGAGGCGCCAGAGGGTCAGATGCCGACCAGTGTTTTGACGGCCAGGACGTATTGATCGGCGTGCTGTGCCGCCTTGTGGGACTGGCGCAGGCTGATGTTCCAGCGGGCAATGGCGGTTTTCAGCGAAACGGCATCGTGCACCGCTTCGATCTCGGCAATCAGCGGTTTGGCCATCAGGCCCAGAAACTGCTGCGCGCTTTCAATCATCAATACTTTGACCTGATGAATCAGTGCAGTATCCAGCCCGCTGGCGACCGGTGCGGCAGCGGCGGGGGGCTCGGCAGAAACAGGCTCAGGTGTCGCCACGGTGGCGGCCATCACCGGTGCCGGTGCGGGCACGGGTGCAGCCACCGGCGTGGGCGCGGCAGGGCGGGCGGGCTCTGCGCGTACGCTGCTGGCGCTGCCGGCACCGTTCTGGATAAACCCCATGGTCTGCAACTCGCCCAGCATGCGTTCCATGTCCTCGCCTGGCATCATGGCGCTGATGGCAGAGGTATCCCGGGCACCATCAACCAGGATCAACGCGCGGCGCAAGCGCGCAGGCAGGCCGTGGGCGCGCTCGGTGATCTCAAGCGAACCTTTGTTTGTCTTGGTGAAGACACCTCTGGAGGCGGTAGCAGTCATCATCTTCCTCTCCTGGTCCTGTGCTGCGTTGCAATAGGGGGTTATCGGCTGGGCAAGAGGGTAGGCGAATTGTTTTACCGTTATATTAAAAAATACTTATTTAGTTGTCAGGAAAGGCGGTTTCCGACCAGGTGCCGTTCTGGCCTGGCAGCGGGCATGAAAAAAGCCAGTCTGCTGACTGGCTTTTTGTCTTGCGGCCAAACCGGATCAGCGCTGCAACCAGCGCTGGCGATCAGCCTTCGTTACGCTTGATACCGGCCACGATCTCGGCGTGGGCATCTTCCTTGCTGCCCCAGCCTTGCACCTTGACCCACTTGCCCGGCTCCAGATCCTTGTAGTGCTCGAAGAAGTGCTTGATCTGTTCCAGCAGCAGCGCCGGCAGGTCTTCCAGCTTCTGGATGCCCTTGGTCATCTGACAGAGCTTGTCGACCGGCACCACAACCAGCTTGGCATCAATACCGGATTCGTCTTCCATCTTGAGCATGCCGATGGCGCGGCAACGGACGACAGAGGCCGGGATCAGCGGGAACGGGGTGTACACCAGCGCGTCAACCGGATCACCATCTTCAGCCAGCGTGTGCGGAATGTAGCCGTAGTTCATCGGGTAGAACATGCAGGTGCCCATGAAACGGTCAACAAATACGGCGCCCGATTCCTTGTCGTGCTCGTATTTGATCGGCGCTGCATTGGCCGGGATTTCGATGATGACGTTGAAATCGTTCGGCACGTCCTTGCCGACGGGGATCTTGCTGATATCCATGAGATGTAATCCGCTCAGGTGGAGGAAATTAAATAGAAAGCCGCGTGATTATAGCGGCGTGCGCCCATCTGTGCAGTTCAGCCTGACCATTTGCGCAGTGTCATGAGTCAAAAATGGGCATGGAATATGCTTCAAGTAGCCGTTTTACCTGATCCCCGCCACCGCTGACGGCCCGTGTTTTTCGCATATCATGACGATTGAATGCGACGCCCGACAGCGCATGCATGCCCAGGCCCAGACCCCATGAAACAACATTACCTCACGCCGCTGTTTGAACCTGCCTCGATTGCCGTCATCGGCGCCTCAGTGACTGAAGGCGCAGTCGGCACGACCGTGTTCGGCAATCTGATCGAAGGCGCGTATGGCGGCGCGTTGTACCCGGTCAACCTCAAGCATGCCGAGGTCCAGGGCCACAAGGCGTACAAGAGCATCGGCAAGATCGGCAAGCCGGTTGACCTGGTCATCATCACCACGCCGCAGCGCACGCTGATCGACATGGTGACAGAGAGCTGCCGCCACGGCGTCAAAGGCATTGTCATCATGTCGTGCGACTTTGTCGGCACGGCAGACAAATCACGCGATCTGCTCGACAAGATCCTGGTGATCTGCCGCCAGTACAACGTGCGCCTGCTGGGCCCGACGGTGTTTGGCCAGGCGCGGCCGGTCAGCAAACTCAACAGCGGCAATTATGCCGGCACCATCAAGCCGGGCAGCATGGCGCTGGTGTCGCAGTCATCTTCTGTGGCGTCGGCCATTCTGGACTGGGCCGAGTCGCAGGATGTCGGGTTCTCGTCGGTGATCTCGCTGGGTTCTGCGGTCGATATGGATGTCGGCGAGACGCTCGATTACCTCGTCTCTGACCCCAAAACCCGCAGCATTTTGCTGTACGTTGAAGACGTCAGCGACGCCCGCACGTTCATGTCCGCATTGCGCGCCGCCGCGCGGACCAAGCCCGTGATGGTGCTCAAAGTGGGGCGTTATGACGGTGGCGAGAAACTGGGCCGCACCCATTCGGAGCGCCTGATCGGCAGCGACGAAGTGTTCGACAACGCCCTGCGTCGCGCCGGTGTGCTGCGTTTGCGCTCCATCAACCAGCTGTTCATTGCCGCGCGCGTGTTGCCGCGCAACTACCGCACGCGTGGCCGCCGGCTGGCGGTGATTACCAACGGCATTGGCGCCGGCATGATGGCGGTCGATCGGGCGGGGGACTTGCATATTCCGCTGCCGCGCCTGACGCCGGCCACCATTACCCGGCTGGATGGCTTTTTGCCGGCGCAATCCAGCCACGATAACCCGATCGACATTCTGGGCAATGCCTCCGCCGCGCGCTTTCATTCGGCCACCGAGGCTGCGCTGGAAGACGAAAACATCGACGGCGTGCTGGTGGTATTCACCCCGCAAATGGGCACCGACCATATGGCCACGGCCGAAGCCATGGTCGCGCTGGCCAAAACCACAGACAAACCGTTGCTGCTGGCCTGGATTGGCGGCAAGAAGGTGCAAGCCAGCCGCAAATTGCTGGCCAGACACAATATGGCGTTCTTCAGCACGCCGGAGCACGCGGTAGAAGTGTTCTGGTCGCTGGCGTCCTGGCAATACAGCCAGCAACTGCTGCTGCAAACCCCTGGTCCGCTGGGCGAATGGGACGCGCCGGATATGGAATCGGCCCGCATGATTGTCGATGCCGCGCTCAACAACGGCCGGCAGATGCTCGATGAACTGGAATCCAAAGCGCTGCTGCGGGCGTTTCATATTCCGGTCACCACTACCGTGCGCGCCGCCTCGGCCGAAGCCGCCGTCACTGCCGCCATGGGCGTGGGCTTGCCGGTGGTGCTCAAACTGGATGTAGAAGGCCTCACCCACAAGACCGACTTTGACGGCGTGGCGCTGAACCTGACCACCTTGATGGCAGTCTCGACCGAGGCCACCCGCATGCTGGCCCGCGCGCGTGAACGGTTTGGCGAGCGGGTGCGCGGCCTCACCGTGCAACCCATGATCAGCCGCAAGAACGGCCGGGAACTGATGGTTGGCGCCACGCACGACCCGGCGTTCGGCCCCGTGATCAGCTTTGGCGCCGGCGGTGTGGGCGTGGAAGTATTCAACGACGTCGCCGTGGCATTGCCGCCGCTGAACGATTACCTGGTCGACAACCTGATCCGCCGCACCCGCGTGAAAAACATGCTGGGCGAGTTCCGCAACCGCCCGCCGGCGGATGTAGAAAGCATCAAGGATATCCTGCTGCGCATATCAGAAATGCTGTGCGAGTTCCCGCAGGTGCAGCAGCTGGATATCAACCCGCTGATTGCCGATGAAAACGGCGCCATCGCGCTGGACGCCCGTATCCTGCTGGCCCAGGTGCCGGCTGATGCGCGCCGCTACAGCCACATGGCCATCCACCCGTACCCGTCGCATCTGGTGCAGGTCACGCAGCTCAAGAACGGCATGCCCATGACCATCCGCCCGATCCGCCCGGAAGACGCGGAAATGATCGTGCGCTTTGTCGATGGCCTGTCGGAAGAGACGCGCTACAACCGCTACATGAGCACGCTCAAGGCGCTCTCGCAGATCCAGCTGGTGCGCTTTACGCAGATTGATTACGCCCGCGAAATGGCACTGGTCGCCACGGTGCAGGGCAGCGCGGGCGAGATGATCGTCGCTGTCGCGCGTTTTGTGGTGAACGTGGATAACGACAGTTGCGAGTTTGCCATCGTGATTGATGATGAATGGCAGGGTAAAGGGCTGGGTGGCCGGTTGATGGAGGCGCTGTTCAACGCCGCGCGGGATATGCGCTTGTCGACGGTGGAGGGTGAGGTGCTGAGCAGTAATACCAATATGCTGGCGTTTATGCGGCGGTTGGGGTTTGTGATTCACAAGCATCCGGAGGATGACGGGTTGAAGTGGGTGGTGAGGGTGTTGTGATGGGAGGGAGGGTTTTGGGGAAGGGCTGGGGGTGGTTGGGGTGGTAGCGATAATCCAACTGTTTGATGATTGATCATGTGCTGTGCCTGGTGATCAACTTCGTCATTCCTGCGCATGCAGGAATCCAGTTGCAGTCTTGGCCAGGATGCATCGTTTGCTTTGCCATTGCATCGTCATTCCTGCGCATGCAGGAATCCAGTTGCAGCCTTGGCCAGGATGCATTGTTTGCTTCGCCATTGCATCGTCATTCCTGCGTAGGCAGGAATCCAGTGAGTAGGGTGGATTCGGAGCGGGAGCGACAATCCACCATTGCGGTGTGTGTTAGCGCCTTGCGGCGCGGTGTTTTGATACCGGGGGTGCCCGGAGCACGTTACTTTCTTTGCTTCGCCAAAGAAAGTAACCAAAGAAAGGCGACCCTGGCGACTGCGCCCCTTCGGGGTTCCCTGTGCTTCTCGCAAGGCGCGGCTGGCTCGCGAGTTCGGCCTTTGGCCTACCGCTTCGCCTTTGTCGCCGCGCCTTGCTGCGATGCTCGGCGCAGTCAAGGGGAGGTAGGTCAAAAGCAGCCCCAACTGCAACTGCAACCACAACCACAACCACAACCCAGAAAATCAACGGCACCCCCAACCTCGCAAACCAGCTGCTTGCAAGATTGATGGGTTCGCCTTACCACCTCGTCATTCCGGCGCAGGCCGGAATCCAGTCGGCCGCCGTAGGTGGCCTTTCCTTGGCGTACCGTGTAGCCGCCAAAAATAAAAATCCCGGCCCTCCGTCAGGAGTACCGGGATTTCTGTGACCAGGCAAAACGGGTTACTGCAGCTGCGGCAGATCAAACACCAGCACTTCTGCCCCAGTGCCTTCGCTGAGCGTCACGGCGCTTTCTGCGCGCAGTTTGGCGGCGTCGCCGGCTTGCAGTTTCTGGCCGTTCACGGTGACGGTGCCGCGTGCGACGTGCACGTATACCAGTCGTTCCGGGTTGATCTTGAGCGTGGTGGTTTCTGCGTCGTCAAACAGGCCGATATACAGCTTCGCGTCCTGGTTGATGGTCACCGACCCGTTCTCGCCCGTGCCGCTGGCCACAAGCCGCAGCTTGCCGCGCTTGTCTTCTTCCGGGAAGGTTTTTTCCTCGTAAGAAGCGGGGGCGGCTTTGTTCGGGATGATCCAGATCTGCAAAAAATGCACGCCGTTTTGAGCGGACGGGTTGTATTCCGAATGCACCACGCCGGTACCGGCGCTCATGCGCTGCACGTTACCCGGCTTGATGATGGAGCCGTTGCCCATGTTGTCTTTGTGCTCCAGCTCACCTTCCAGCACGTAGCTGATGATTTCCATGTCGCGGTGCGGGTGCGAGCCAAAGCCCTGGCCGGCGGCGACGCGGTCTTCGTTGATGACGCGCAAGGGGCCAAAGTGCACGTGGTTGTTGTCCTGGTAGCCAGCAAACGAGAAGCTGTGCCAGCTATCCAGCCAGCCGTGGTTGGCGTGGCCGCGGTCTTGGGCTTTGCGTAGCGTGATCATGATGTAGCTCCTTCAGTTGCGTTGAACATGTGGTGTATTATAAAGCGGCTATTCGTAAATAAAATGGCTGTTCTGCATAAGTCTGTTGCGTAATCCGGGATAATTGTCATGCTGCGTCTGAATCTGGAAGCCCTTGAAATCCTTGATGCCATTGCACGAAAGGGCAGTTTTGCCGCAGCGGCAGAAGAAGTGCATCGTGTGCCGTCGGCGGTCACCTATATCATCAAAAAACTTGAAGATGAGATGGGTGTGCAGTTGTTTGACCGTTCGGGCCACCGCGCCCGGCTGACGCCAGCAGGCGAGACCTTGCTGGAGCAAGGGCGCCATTTGCTGCGCGCCGCGTCTGATCTGGAATACCGCGTCAAACGGGTGGCGACCGGGTGGGAGCCAGAACTGCGCATTGCCATCGATACCATGGTGCCGTTCTCGATCATCACGCCGTGGATTCAGGCCTTTGACCAATGCAATTCTGGTACGCGCCTGCGGTTTTTGCATGAGGCGCTGGCCGGCATGTGGGATGCGCTGATTGATCACCGCGCCGACCTGGCCATTGGCGTATCGCTGGATACCGCGCATGGCAGTGGCTTTACCACGCATGATATTGGCGATGTTGATTTTGTTTTTGCCGTTGCCCCCGGCCACCCGCTGGCCAGCGTGCCGGATCCGCTGCCGGCGGATGTGATCCAGCAATACCGGGTGATTGCGGTGGCAGACAGTTCGCGGTCGCTGGTGCCACGGACCGTGAATATCCTGCAAGGGCAGGAGACGCTGACGGTGCATGATGCCAATACCAAATTGCAGGCCCAACTGGCGGGCCTGGGTTGCGGTTACCTGCCGCGCTGCATCATCCGCAAGGAACTGGCTGCGGGGCGGCTGGTAGAGAAAACCCCGGCCGGGCCACAACACATCCCGCGCTTTCATGCGGCCTGGCGCAGCAATCAGCCAGGCAGGGCGCTGGCCTGGTGGATTGAACGCCTGCGTACCGACAGCCGCATTGCAGACTGGCTGGAAGGCCGGCTGGAGTGCTGATGCGCTCACACTGAAAAAAAGCCCACGTTTGAGCGTGGGCTTTTTTTATGGTTTTGCTGCGCGAATTATTTTGCGCCAGCTTCAACCGGAATGGTCAGCTTCACTTCGTCGGACACGGCCGGTACAAAGGTGGTCATGCCAAAGTCGCTGCGCTTGATGGTGGCGGTGGCTTCAGCGCCGCACCAGAACTTCTTCATCATCGGATGATCGCCGCAATGGAAGTTGCTGATGTTCAGGGTCAGCGGCTTGGTCACGCCCAGCAGGGTGAAGTTGCCGTTCACGGCTACCAGCTTGTCACCGTCAAACTTGAAATCGGTGGACTTGAAAGTCATGGCCGGGAATTTCTCGACATTGAAGAAATCAGCGGTCTTCAGATGCTTGTCACGGGCAGCCCAGCCAGTGGACAGGCTGTTGGTGTCGATAGAGACATCCAGCGAGCCGGTTTTCTTTTCCAGATCAACCACCACGGTACCGGTGGCTTTTTCGAAACGACCCATCTGGTTGGAGTAACCAAAGTGGCCAATTTCAAAGTACGGCTGGGTGTGGGAGGAATCCAGTTCCAGGGTTTGCGGGGCAGCAAAAGCGGCGGAAGCAACGCAAGCCAGGGCGATGGCAGCAAGTTTCAGTTTCATGATTTTTCCTGAGTAGACAACAGTGTGTTGATGGATTGTTTTAACCTGGCGGCGCAAACCGGCCAGGCAGATGGCCGGATCAGTTGGGCTTGCCCGCCAGAACCAGCTTGAACTTCACGGTGACTTCATCAGCCACGGTGCCGGTGTCGGCCCATTCGCCATCACCGATCTTGTATTGCAGGCGCATCATGGGGAAGCTGCCTTCCACATCCAGATTTGCGCCATCTTGTTTGGTGGTCAGCTGGGCCACAACGTCCTTGCTGACGCCCTTGATGGTCAGCTTGCCGCGTGCTTCATACTTGCCCGCGCCCACGGCCTTGACCGAGGCGGCGACAAACGTGGCCTTGGGCGTGGCGCCGGTGTTGAACCAGTCCTTGCCCTGAGTGGTCTTGTTGCCGTCGGCGCTGCCCACATCAATGCTGGTCAGATCGACATTGATGGTGGCCTGGGTTTTTTCCGGCTTGGCCGGGTCGAAATTGATGTTGGCGTCAAAGCGCTTGAAGCTGCCTTCTACCGGCACGTTCATTTGCTTGAAGGCAAAGCCGATCTTGCTCTGGGCCGGAACCAGGGTCTGGGCGGCCATGGCCGACATGCTGGCAAAACCAAGGCCTGCGGCCAGGATCACAGAGGTCAGAAAACGTTTTTTCATTGTCGGGTTCCACAAGGTTCAGTCGTCAGACTGGATGTTGAATCGGTAAACCAAGGTTCTGCAGTTCAGGACTTGCCCGGCAGCATGCGGCGCAGGGTATCGTCCTTGTCGATCACATGGTGCTTGATCGCGGCTGCGGCATGCATGGCCACAAGCGCTGCCAGAATCCAGGCCAGGGTTTTATGTGCGGTTTCCAGAATTTCGCCCAGATCGTGGTCAACCGGCACCCAGTTGGGTAACGGCAGCACACCAAACAGGACGACCGGAATGCCCTTGGCCGAACTCATGGCCCAGCCCACCAGCGGCAGTACAAACATCAACAGATAAAGCGAATGATGGGTGGCGTTGGCCACGACCACCTGCCAGCGCGGCTGGTTGGGCAGCGGGGCCGGCACGCCTTTGGCGTGGCGCCAGAGCAGCCGCACAGCGACCAGAATCAGCACCGAAATCCCCATCCACTTGTGATAGGAATACAAACGGAACTTCAGCGGCGAGAGCGGCAAACCGTCGATATACAGTGCCAGACCGAACGCGGCGACGATCAGCGCGGCGATCAGCCAGTGCAAGGCGATATGAAAGCCGTCGTAACGCGTGCGTTTCATTGTCCGGATACCTCAAGCAGTGAATGGATAATCAGAAAAGACTGTTGAGCAGCACTATATCGGCGGGTTGGTACGCCATGCCAGCGAAAAGTTCTGGCTAATTTATTCAATTTTTTTGAATGTTAAGGAAAAGCGCCGCCAATGCCCGGTTGTCGGGCGTTTGATCGGCCATACAGAGAACGCGGCAGCCCCCTGTTTTATTCCATTCCGGGTATAAGAAAAGAACGAATGTTTGGATTTTTTGCGCGAGCTGCAGGCATGTTTCAAACACGACTCGGTTAGAATCAGTCGACAAAATGTGCTGCGCCAGCTGGCGCCTTGTACCTGACCCACGGAGATGGCATGGACGAACTGAAAAAACTGATTGACGGTTTTTACCGCTTCCAGGGCAAGTATTTCGGACAGGAAAACAGTCTTTTTGACCAGCTCAAGCGCGGTCAAAGCCCCACCTCGCTGGTGATCGGCTGTTCCGACTCCCGCGTTGACCCGGCCCTGCTGACCGACTGCAACCCTGGCGACATGTTTGTGGTGCGCAATGTGGCCAACCTCGTCCCGCCGTATGAAAAAGACGGCACCTACCATGGCGTCTCTTCTGCGATTGAATTTGCGGTTTGTGATCTGCAGGTCAAGCGCATCATCGTGCTGGGACACTCGTCCTGTGGCGGCATTGGCGCCTTGCTCAAGGGCTACAACCCCAAGACCGAAGCCAACTTTGTGGGCCGCTGGGTACGCATGGCAGAAAGCGCCCGCCAGTACGTGCTGGACAACTACGGCGACAAACCGCTGCATGAACAAGTCCGCGCCTGTGAAATGGCGGCCATCGTCGTCTCGCTGGATAACCTGATGAGCTTCCCGTTCATCGCTGACGCCGTTGCGCAGGGCAAGCTGTTCCTCGTTGGCTGGTATTTCGATATTGAACAGGGCGAGTTGCACCAGTATGACGCTGCAAGCGGCAACTTCCGTTCACTGGTGGCACCGCTGGCAGAGTAAGCAGCACGCTGGATCAGCAAACAAAAAAGGCGCGGAAATCTCCGCGCCTTTTTTTACGACTGCTGACTGGCCTCAGTTTTTCGGCTCGGCCATGTGAAACAGCTTGCGCAGCTGATGCGCCACACCGGCTTCGGTATTGGTGCCAATCTGCGGCACGTGGGGCAGGGCGTCGGTCAGGCGGGGGTTGGCGTTACCCATCACAAACGGGTGACCGGCAGTTTGCAGCAGCTGGATATCATTGGGGCCATCGCCAAAGGCAATACAGTCGGCGGCAGAGATGCCCAGTTCGGCCAGCACCGCAGTCAGCGCATGGCCCTTGGAGACGGTCGGCGCCATCACTTCAAGGCAATCGGGCATGGAGAACGTCACGTACAACTCGTCGCCAAAGCGCTCGATCAGTTTTTCTTCAACGGTCAGCAGGTGTTCGTGCTCGCCAATGTACAGCACCTTGGCAATGCCTTCGCCGCTGTGGTTGGGCAGGTCGGCCAGTTCATAGCTAAAGCCCGAATCCTGATGCAGGTCAGCCAGCCATTGCGCCTGGGAACCGGCCAGCCATTGTTCGTCCAGATACACGTTCAGGTGCGTGCCTTCAGAGAACTCGGGCTGCAGCAACTGGCGGGCGACTTCCGGCTCCAGGTTTTCGGCATAGACAAGGCGGTTATCCCAGTCATGCACGCGCGCGCCGTTGGAAGTAATCAGATACGCGCGCACGCCCAGTACGTCACGAATGCCGCGCACATCCAGGTAATGACGGCCGGTAGCGATCACAAAATGCACCCCTTGCGCCTGCAACAGACGCAGGGTTTCTGCCGTGTAGGCATCTACCATGTGATCGGCGTTCAGCAAGGTGCCGTCGAGATCGGAAGCAATAACCTGGTACATGAAGCATTCCTTGAGCGTAAAAGTGGATTCTACGCGAACTGGCGGCCTCGGTTCGATTGGGGATAGTGCCTGGCTTGTGGTCTTTTGCTCAAAAACCGGATCAACGCCAGACAAGACATAAAAAAACACCGCCAGACCGCAGTTTTCCGGGGCTGGAAAAAACGGCACTGGACGGTGTTTCCGGCCACATGAACAGCGGCCGGCCAGGAGGAGCGGGTGGGTTAGCCCAGGAAGGGGTAGTCGGTGTAACCCTTTTCTGCGCCACCGTAGAAGGTGGATTGATCCGGCGCATTCAGTGCGGCGCCCTGGCGGAAGCGTTCGACCAGATCCGGGTTGGCGATGAACGGACGGCCATAGCCAATCACATCGGCCACGCCTTCGGCCAGGCGGGCTTCGCCGCTTTCGGCGGTATAGCCGCCGCAGGTGATGATGGCGCCGGTGAAGTTCTGGCGGATGCCACGGCGGAATTCGTCAGACAGCGGCTTGCCGCCCACCCAGTCCGGCTCGGCAATGTGCAGATAGGCAATGCCGCGTTTGCTGAATTCGGTGGCCAGATACAGCGTCATGGCTTCGGATTCGCTATCGGTGATGTCGTGGCCCGGGAACGCCGGGGAAAGACGGACGCCAACCTTGTCAGCGCCGATTTCTGCAACCACGGCGTCCAGGACTTCCAGCAGCAGGCGGGCGCGGTTTTCCAGGTTGCCGCCGTATTGGTCGGTGCGCTGGTTGGTGCCAGTGGCCAGGAATTGATGCAGCAGGTAGCCGTTGGCGGAGTGGATTTCGACAAAATCAAAACCGGCGCGTTTGGCGCGTTGGGTCGCGGCGACGTAACTGGCCACAATGCCTGGCAGTTCAGCGGTTTCCAGTGCGCGCGGGGCATCGCACGGCACGGTGGCCGGGGTGCCATCTTCCTGCACCACAAAGCAAGTGGAGTTCGATGCCTGGATGGCGCTGGCCGAGACCGGTGCCTGGCCATTGGGTTGCAGCAACCGGTGGGAGATCCGGCCCACGTGCCACAGTTGCAGCGAGAGCTTGCCGCCCTTGGCGTGCACGCCTTCTACCACGTTCTTCCAGCCGGCTTCTTGCGCATCGGTATAGATACCCGGCGTCCAGGCGTAGCCCTGGCCTTGCTGCGAAATCTGGGTAGCCTCGGTCACGATCAGGCCCGCGGTGGCGCGCTGCGCGTAGTAGGTGGCGTTCAGTTCAGTCGGGTTTTCGCCCGGCTTGCTGGCGCGCGAGCGGGTCAGCGGCGCCATGGCCAGGCGGTTGGCCAGTTCAACATGGCCGACCTTGACCGGCGTGAGCAGTTTATCCAGAGACATGAGACTTCCTTTTGTAGAAGGGGAGGTGTGTAGAAACCGGGGTGGGGTATCTTGTGGCGTTTTAGATGCGCGCCAGGCTGATGGATTTCAATTAGACCGGTCAATTATTTTTTGTGTTTGCCGGTACTTAAAATGTGTTCCGGAGTTAGCCGCTTGTGAGGCCGTCATGCAAGACCGGGGAAACGCGAAGGCCGTATCCTCACCAGACTCGTCATTCCTGCGCAGCCAGGAATCCAGTACGCCCGCCGTAACGGGCTTTGCCACGCAAACCACCTGCAGCGCCTTCGGTACAGACATACACAACCTGGATGCCGGCCTTCGCCGGAATGACGAAGGGGTGGCGACCTCAAGCCGCAGGTACAATCAACTGTTTGGTGACCGCCATGGCGGTTTCCAGCGGGACACGATCGCGGCGCAGTTTGGTCATCAGGCTGGCACCCAGCCACATTTCGTAAATGGCCAGCGCCAAGGCTTCGGCCGGTTGCTGCTTGTTGATGTCGCCTGCGTCCTGCCCCTTGGCCACGGTGCGTTCCAGCGCGGCCACGATGTGGTTACAGCCGCTTTGCAGCGCAGCGCGCATGGTGTCTGACAAGTCGGCCACTTCGGCGGCCAGTTTCACCACCAGACAGGGCACGGTATTGCCACAGGACTTGCCCTGCCAGGCATCAAAGAACTCGACCAGATGATCGTGCGCGGTGCCTTGCGGGGCGTTCAGGCGCAGCTTGGCGTCTTCCAGGTAATTGGCGAAATAGCGTTCCAGCAGGGCAACGCCATAGGCTTCTTTGGAAGCAAAGTAGTGGTAGAACGAACCCTTGGGAACGTCGGCCGTGGCCAGGATTTCAGCAAGACCCACCGCGGCAAAACCTTTGCCGAGGATGATTTGTTCACCAATTGCGAGCAGATGCTCACGCGTGTCTTCAAAACGCTTCTTGACCATGACGTGGCAGAATTCCGGGTAAGTTCAACGACGTAACCACAACTTTATCTTGTTGATGTTTATGAAAAAACGCAAAAAATGCAGTTAACCGGTGCCGCCGTTGAGGCACCCGTCCAGCAGTTTTATGCAAGTGCAAAATAGCCGTTTTGCTTGCCGCTGTGAACCAGATCAGCGTACAGCCAGACGGCGGTGTTGTTTGTATGCCTGCGTGAACCAATCCGGTGCAGCCGGCCGCCAGCAAATGCCGGTGGCCGGCTGCGCGGGATCAGTCGCCGGCTTGCAGCGCCTTGGACACGATCTCGTAAGTATCCGACGACAAGCCCGCTTGTGCGGCCACGCGTTCCAGTTCGGCCTTCATCATGGCGCGGCGCTTGGGTTCCACCCGCGTCCAGCGGTTGAAGCACGCGGCCAGACGTGCGGCGATCTGCGGGTTGATCTTGTCCAGTTCCAGTACGCGATCAGCGGCAAAGGCATAACCGTACCCGTCGGCCGCATGGAAACTGGCCAGATTGCGGTTGCAGAACGCGGTAATCAGCGCACGCACCTTGTTCGGGTTGGTCATGGCAAACGCCGGGTGGTTCATCAATTGCTGCACACGGGCCAGCGCGCCCGGGCGGTCTGACAGCGCTTGCAGCGTGAACCATTTGTCCATCACCAGCGGATCGTCCTGCCACATGCTGGCAAAGTCGGCCAGATACTGATCACCGCCTTCACGCTGGCTGAATGCAGACAACGCCGCCAGCTTGTCGGTCATGTTGTCGGCGTGACGGTATTGGTTGGTCAAGAGTTCGGTAATGCGCGGCTCGTCCAGCTCGGAAAGGTAATCGAGCGCGACATTCTGCAGGCTGCGACGACCGGCTTCGGCGGCGTTGTACACATAAGGCTCGGTGCTGTGCAGGCGTTGATACGTAGCCAGCAGCGGGCCGCGCAGTTCACGGGCCAGCGATTGCTTGAGCGACTGGCGCACCGCGTGCAGACGGCTCGGGTCAACATCAGACAGCGATTCAAACAGGAATTGCTCGCTGGGCAGTTGCAGCATCAGTGCCACCAGCGCCGGGTCAAGGCGATCCTGCGTGAGCAGCTTGTCAAATGCCGCAACCAGTTGTGCCGGCGCTGCACTGCTGCCACCGTCTTGCTGGTAGCGCTGCAGCAACAGGCGCGTCAAATAGGTATTGGCCGCTTCCCAACGGGCGAACGGGTCTGTGTCGTTGGCGATCAGGAACACCAGATCGTCGTCGGTGTACGGGTAGTCCAGTTTGACCGGGGCAGAGAAGTCACGCAGCAGGGACGGTACCGGGTGGCTGGCCACGCCGGTAAACACCAGGCGTTCGGTCGCTTCTTTCAGGTGCAGCACGCGGCTGGTGGCGCCCGGCGCGGTTTCGCCTTGCAGCGTCAGCGGCAGTTCGGCCCCGGTCACGCGGTCAATCAGCCCCAGCGCAAACGGGATCAGGTAGGGCTGTTTTTCCGGCTGGCCCGGGGTGGCGGGGCAGCTTTGCTGCACGGTCAGCGTGAAGGTCTGGGCGGCGGCGTCGTAGACGCCTTCCACATCCAGACGCGGTGTGCCGGACTGGCTGTACCAGCGCTTGAACTGGGTCAGATCCAGTTGGTTGGCGTCGGCCATGGCGGCGACGAAATCATCGCAGGTGACGGCCTGGCCATCGTGACGCTTGAAGTAAAGGTCCATCCCTTTGCGAAAGCCTTCCTGCCCCGCCAGGGTGTAGATCATGCGGACAACTTCAGAGCCTTTTTCGTACACGGTGGCCGTGTAGAAGTTGTTGATTTCAAGGTAAGAATCAGGACGTACCGGGTGGGCCTGCGGGCCGGCATCTTCCGGGAACTGGTACTCGCGCAGCGTGCGCACGTTGCCGATACGCTGTACGGCGCGGCTGCCGATATCGCTGGAGAACTCCTGATCGCGGAACACCGTCAGGCCTTCCTTGAGCGAGAGCTGGAACCAGTCGCGGCAGGTGACGCGGTTGCCGGTCCAGTTGTGGAAGTACTCATGGCCGACCACGGCTTCAATGCCGTCAAAGTCCACGTCCGTGGCGGTCTCGGGGCGGGCCAGCACGTACTTGGTGTTGAAAATGTTCAGGCCCTTGTTTTCCATGGCGCCCATGTTGAAGTCGCTCACGGCCACGATCATGTAGGTATCCAGATCGTATTCCAGGCCAAAGCGTTCTTCGTCCCACTTCATGGCGGCCTTGGCCGAGGCCAGCGCGTGGTGGCATTTCTCTACATCGCCCGGCTCAACCCAGACTTCGACATTCACGTTCTTGCCGCTGGCCGTGGTGTGGCGGTCGGCCAGAACCACCAGCTTGCCGGCGACCAGCGCAAACAGGTACGCCGGCTTCTTGAACGGATCGACCCACTTCACCCAGTGGCGATTGCGGTCCATCTGGCCTTGATCAACACGGTTACCGTTGCCCAGCAGCACCGGGTAGCGGGTTTTGTCGGCAATGATGGTGGTGGTGAACTTGGCCATGACATCCGGGCGATCCAGATACCAGGTAATGCGGCGGAAGCCCTCGGCCTCGCACTGCGTAAAGAAGTTGCCGTTGGACACATACAGGCCGGAGAGCGCGGTATTGGCCAGCGGATTGATGCGCGTGGCGATTTCCAGAATGCACTCGTCAGGCAGGGTCGGGATGGTCAGGCTGGTATCGGCCAGCACAAATTCGCCGGCATCCAGCGTCTTGCCATCCAGCTTGATGCTTTCCAGGGTGAGTTCTTCACCGTTGAGCACCAGCGGGGCATGGGCGTCCGGGTGGGCCGGATTGCGCTTGAGCACCAGGCGGGACAACACGCGGGTATTGGTTTCTTCCAGTTCAAAGGTCAGATCGACACGGTCGATCAGGAACGGGGGCGGGGTGTAATCCAGACGCTGAATGGCTTGACGTTGTTCTTGCATGACAGATGCTTACCTGAACGGGTGGCTCGGGCATCACTGCCGGTGTATTCACGGCGGACGCTTTGTTGGAATCGATCCCGCGCAGCGGCTTGTGACCACGCGCGGACGGGGTGTTCCGTATATGGGCGCGATGCTAACGAAAATCAAGGCTGGCGGGCATCAGGAGTGTTCCGCATGCGGGGGTAAAAACAACGCTGACAAGGCGTGGGTTCGGTGCCCGGAAAAGGGCTCACGTATTGCGGCTACAGTGGCTAGGTTTGTGGGCAGCCGCCGCCTGCTTTGCAATTGGCCCGTCTTTCCGGCCTGAGACCGGATCCAGCCATGATGCAGGCCGTGCCGCCGCCGGAAAAATCCTCAACCCTCCTGTTGGCGGCTGCAGCGCGGCATTCAGCCTGACGGTGGGGCGATCTCGCGTTAGCGCTTATCCATAAAACCGATAAGCCTTTTTTATATTCCACCTCACGATTTCAATAGCTTAAAACAATCTTCTGGTGCAAAACCTGCGCTGGTATGATCACGGATTACGCTAAATACACAATGGCAGTGGCTTGCATGTACGTTTACGACGATTTTGACCAGAAAATCGTGGATCAGCGCGTAGCGCAGTTCCGCGATCAAACCCGCCGTTATCTGACCGGAGAACTGACGGAAGACGAATTCCGCCCGCTGCGTCTGCAGAACGGTCTGTATATCCAGCGCCATGCGCCTATGCTGCGCGTTGCGGTGCCGTACGGCGAACTCAACAGCCGCCAGGTGCGGATGCTGGCGCAGATTGCCCGCAAATACGATCGCGGCTACGGCCACTTCACCACGCGCCAGAACATCCAGTTCAACTGGCCGGCGCTGGAAAACGTGCCGCAAATCCTGGCTGATCTGTCTACCGTGCAGATGCACGCCATCCAGACTTCCGGCAACTGTATCCGCAACACCACCAGTGACCAGTTCGCCGGCGTGGCGCACGATGAACTGGTTGATCCGCGCCCGTGGTGCGAGATCATCCGCCAGTGGTCTACCTTCCACCCGGAATTTGCCCACCTGCCGCGCAAGTTCAAGATTGCCGTCAATGGCGCAGTGGAAGACCGGGCCGCGATCCTGGTGCACGACATCGGCATTACCGTGCAGAAGAACGAAGCCGGTGAAGTCGGCTTTGCCGTATACGTGGGCGGCGGCCTCGGCCGTACGCCGATCATCGGCGCGCTGATCAAGCCGTGGCTGGAAAAGCACGATCTGTTGTCTTACCTCGATGCCGTGCTGCGTGTGTACAACCGCTATGGCCGTCGCGACAACAAGTACAAGGCGCGTATCAAGATTCTGGTCAAGGCCATGACGCCGGAAGCGTTTGGCGCCAAGGTCGAGCAAGAGTGGCAGCACACCCGTGGTGGCCCGATGACGCTGACCGACGCCGAAATCAACCGCGTGGCCAGATTCTTTGTTGATCCGGCCTATGAAACCCTGCCGGGCGACGATGCGTCTTTCCTCGCCGCCAAGGCCAGCAACCCGGCGTTTGCCCGCTGGGTAGAGCGCAATGTGTTCGGCCATAAAAAGCCGGGCTATGCCGCCGCCACGCTGTCGCTGAAGAAAACTGGCGTGGCCCCGGGTGACGCCACCGACGCACAACTGGATGCCGTGGCCGACCTGGCCGACGCCTACAGCCTGGGTGAAGTGCGCGTCTCGCACGAACAGAACCTGATCCTGCCGTACGTGAAACAGAGCGATCTGTTTGCGCTGTGGGAAAAGGCCAAAGCCATTGGTTTTGCCACGCCGAACATCGGTCTGCTGACCGACATCGTCTGCTGCCCGGGCGGTGATTTCTGCTCGCTGGCCAATGCCAAGTCCATCCCCATTGCCGAAGGCATCCAGCGCCAGTTTGATGACCTGGATTACCTGTTTGATCTGGGGGAACTGGATATCAATATTTCGGGCTGTATGAACTCCTGTGGTCACCACCATGTGGGCCACATCGGTATCCTGGGCGTCGACAAGAGCGGCAGCGAGTGGTACCAGATTTCGCTGGGCGGCCGTCAGGGTTCGTCGGCTTCGCTGGGCAAGGTGATTGGCCCGTCGTTCGCGCAGGATGATGTCCCGGGCGTGATCGACGAGATCATCAAGGTCTACGTGGAGTCCCGTCACGAAGATGAACATTTCATCGATGTGGTGGACCGCCTCGGGATCGACCCGTTCAAGCAGCGTGTCTACGCCGGCAAGACCCGCGCGGAGGCCGCACAATGAGCCAGATCATCAAAGACCGTGCCATTGTTGAAGACCAGTCTGTCCAGTTGCGCCTGAACGAAGACGGCAGCTTTGCCGACGTGCCGGCTTCCGGCGTGGTGGTGGTGCCGCTGAAGCAATGGCAAGCCCAGCGTGATGCGCTGGTGGCCCGGGGTAATGTGGGCGTGTGGCTGGCCAGCGATGAAGAAGCCGAGACCATTGAAGGCGATTTAGCGCACTTCGCGCTGATCGCGCTGGATTTCCCGGCCTTTATCGATGGCCGCAGCTACTCCAACGCGCGCCTCTTGCGTGACCGCTACGGCTACAAGGGCGAACTGCGCGCCATTGGCGACGTGTTCAAGGACGTGATCCTGTACATGAAGCGCTGTGGCTTCAACGCGTTTGCCGTGCGCGCCGATAAAGACATCCAAGAAGCTTTCAAGGGTCTGGATGACTTCACCGAGTACTACCAGGGCGCCACGGACGAGCCACTGCCGCTGTTCCGCCGCCGCAGCACCGCACACTGAGCGCGCTGATGCAGCAATAAAAAAACCGCCCCTGTGGGCGGTTTTTTTATGGGCGTGCGAACCGGTCAGCCCACCACATACCCGCGTTTGGCCGCAGCGGCCTGCAATTGCGCCAGGAAGTCTGCATCGCCTTCTTGCCAGGGTTCATCCAGCAATTCGGACGAGAGTGTGTTGTTCAGGTCTTCCACGGCGGCCGGGTCGTCCATGCCCCAGTCGATAATGTTTTCACGCACGTGGGTCCAGTCAGCCAGCAGATCGGTCAGTTGCGCAAAGGTCAGCTGGATGCCGGCCACAGAGGCAATGTGGTTGATGGCGGCTTGCGCTTCGCCTTCGGACAGTTGGGTTTCGTCATCCGGCGCAGTAGGACGCAGTGGGTCGATCATGGCGATATTCCTGTTTCAAGACGCAAAAAAGGCGGCGATCTTACCACCTTGCGCCGCCGCTGGTGTGGGCATATGACCACGTTAGGCCGGTTTGGTTGGTCGCTGGGCGGGCAGATGCCCGTATTACCGTTACGCGGTCGTATTGCTGGACATTGTCAAACGTTTTTCGCATAATAGTTGACTTGTCAACGATTGATAAAGCAACTGATTCATGTCTTCACCCAATCTTCCGCCTGCCACCGCTGCAGTCCAGACATTCCGCCAACGCCTGATGGCCATGCTGGGGCTGTGTTTCGTGCTGGTCATGGTGGCGCTGGACCAGACCGTCGTCGGGACAGCCTTGCCGACCGTGGTCGCAGAACTCAAGGGCTTCAGCCTGTATGCCTGGGTGGGGACCAGTTATCTGTTGACCTCCGTCATCACGGTGCCGATCTTTGGCCGGCTGGGCGACGATCACGGCCGCAAGCCGTTTGTGCTTGCGGCGATCATTTTGTTTACCGTGGCCTCCATGCTGTGCGGGATGGCCCAAAGCATGATTGAACTCGTGCTGGCGCGCGCTTTGCAGGGCATTGGCGGCGGCATGCTGGTGGCGACGGCATTTGCCTCGGTTCCGGATCTGTTTCCGGACCCGCATGACCGTTTGCGCTGGCAGGTGCTGTTCAGCAGTGCGTTTGGCCTGGCCAATGCCATTGGCCCGTCGCTGGGCGGTTTCCTGACTGAATACTGCGGCTGGCGCTGGGTGTTTTTTGTGAACCTGCCGGTGGGCTTGCTGAGCGTATGGTTTGTCTGGCGTTACCTGCCACGCATTCGCCATGCCGAACACAAGCCATCCAGGCTGGACTGGCCCGGTGCCTTGCTGATTGCCTTGTTCCTGGGCGGCATGCAATTGCTGGTGGAATGGCTGCCGCAACATAAACAGCCCGCGCTGCTGGCGGTGATTGCGCTGGTGGCGATCGGCTCCCTGATTACCTTGCTGTGGTGGGAGCGCCGCTGCGCTAACCCCATCCTGCCGCTGGACATGTTTACCCACCGTAGTTTGCAGCCCTTGTTTGTGCTGTCGCTGGTCATGGGTTTTTGCATGTTTGCGGTGATGTACTACGCGCCGCTGATGTTCCAGGGGGGCTTTGGCCTTTCCCCCAATCAGGCTGGTTTGCTGGTGACGCCGCTGGTGGTGTTCATTACGGTGGGCAGCATTGTGAACGGGCGCGTGGTGACGCGTCTGCCGCGCCCCAACGTGATTCTGTATATCGGTTTTGCCTTTTTCTGGATCGCCGCGTTCGGCCTGACCCAGACCGTGCTGGGCACGCCGCACTGGCTGATTGTCATCATCATGATGCTGGGCGGGCTGGGGCTGGGTTTGTTGCTGCCCAACCTGACCATCTTTGCCCAGGAAACCGCGCCGCGTACGCAATTGGGGGTATCAACCGCCATGCTGCAGTCCATGCGCATGGTGGGCGGCATGCTGGGCACGGCGCTGATCGGCACCTTTGTCAGCCACCGTTACCATGCCGGCGTGGCCGATCTGCTGGCCGCACAGACGCCGCCGCGGACCCAGTGGACCAATATGCTGGCCGATCCGCAGATTCTGGTGAATCACCTGGTTGCACAGCAATTCTCTGCCAGTGCGACGGCGGCGGGCGCCAATGCCGGGCAACTGCTTGACGCTGCCCGGGAGCAACTGGTTTACGCCATCCACACCGGCCAGTGGGCGGTGGTGGTCCTGATGGTGTTTGCGCTGTACATGGTACGCCGGGTGCCGCCGTTGCAACTCAAGCGCCGCACCATCAAGGTGGAGGCCCCCAGTGAGTGAGACTGAACGCAATCTGTTGCAGCAGATCGGCCCGACCAGCCGCGCCTTGTTTGCGGCGTTTGAAGCGCAGGTGGGGCATGCCATGCCGCGCTGGCGCATCATGCAGGCATTGCAGGACATGAAAGACGCCACGCAAAAAGAACTGGTGCACCGGTTATTGATGGACCCGGGCGCGCTGACGCGGCATATGAAGCAGATGGAGGCTGAAGGGCTGATCCACCGTCATGCTGACCCGCAAGACAACCGGCTGACGCGGGTGGCGCTGACCGCCGCCGGCACTGCACTGATCACCGCGGCCCAACCGCAGCGCCACGCATTCTTTGCCAAAGCGCTGGCCGGGCTGGATCCGGAGCGGGTGGCGATTGCGCAATCGGTATTGAAAGAGGTGGAAGAGCGCTTGCGGGCCATGACCCAGGAGCGGGTGCAGGATTAAGCGTTCAGCCGGCGTCGCCAGGATCATTGGCGGCGCCACCGCGCTTGTCGCCATCGATCAGTTTGCGGGTGAGGGCTTTTTCCAGCCGGCCGCCAAACATCAAGACCACCAGAGCCAGAACCAGGGCGCTGCCGGCAATCTGCCATTCGCCCGCGCCGCAGGCCAGCCCCAGCATGGCCGCCAGCCAGATTGACGCCGCCGTGGTCAGGCCTTCAACGCGGTCTTTCTCGGTGTGATGAATGATCACGCCGGCACCAATAAAACCGATCCCGGTAATCGTCCCTTGCAGAATGCGGCTCATGTCGCTGGCGCTGGCGCCTGCCACGCGGCTGATGGTCAGCACGGCCAGTGCTGCGCCTAGTGCCACCATGGCGTGCGTACGCAAGCCGGCCGGTTTGCGATGAAACTGCCGGTTCAGTCCCAGCAGGGCGCCAAACAGTGCAGCGGCCAGCAAATTGGTGAGCGCATCGGGCAAAGGCAAAAACACCGTCGTCATGTTGGTTCCGTGATCTGTGTGCTGGCTTTATTGTGCGGGGCGCGGCCTGGCAGCTCAAGTCAGGCGGCACTGACCATGGCGCTGGCGCCATTCAACGCCACACTCACACGCTGGCCCACTTTGAGCGCGCCGGCTTCATCGTGGTTCAGCAAGGTGGTTAACGTTTCATTGCCAATGGCGATTACCACCCGCGCTTGCACGCCCGCTGCTTCAATCAGCAGCACCTGCCCCGCCAGGGCGTAGCGGCCCAGCGTATTGGTCTTGAGCAGCACGTCGCGCGGAGTGCCATAGCGGGTAGGGGCGTCGGGCTGCAGATGGGCGACATGGCTGGCCAGGCGAAAGACTTCGCCGGCATCGTGGCTGACAAGGACCGTGGTCAGTTTCGTTTCGGCCAGGATATCGGCCAGCGCATCTTGCAGATCAGCCCGCAGACGCGCATCCAGCGCCGATAGCGCTTCATCCAGCAACAGCAAGCGGGGCTCGCTGGCCAGCGCCCGCGCCAGAGCCACGCGCTGCATTTGCCCGCCTGAGAGTTCGCGCGGGTACCGCCGGGCGTACTGGCTCATGCCGGTCAGCGCCAGCCAGTGGGCACGGCGGCTGGCGTCTGGCCTGGGCTGGGCAAAGGCCAGGTTGCCATCGACGGTCATATTGGGGAACAGCGCAAAGTCCTGGAACACAAAACCAACCTTGCGTGCGCGGGCCGGCAGCATGATCTTGCGGGCGCTATCCAGCCAGGTGTCTTCACCAAACTGCACTGTGCCGCGCAGCGGTTGCTGCAAACCGGCCAGAATGCGCAACAGCGTGGTCTTGCCCACGCCAGAAGGCCCGTACAGGGCCAGACAACCGCCTTGCGGCAAAGAGGTCTGGATCTCCAGCATGCGGCCGGGCAGGGCCAGTGAAAGATCAATCTGCAAGCTCATTGCGCCCGCCTTTGCACACGTTGCAAGGTCAACAGCACCAGGAAGGAGAACACCACCAGGATGGCCGCATAGGTGTGCGCGGCCGGGTAGTTCAGCGCTTCCATCTCCTGGTACAGCGCAATAGAGGCCACCCGGGTCTGATCCGGGATATTGCCGCCCAGCATCAGCACCACGCCGAACTCACCCACGGTGTGAGCAAACGCCAGAATGGCGCCAGCAAACAGGCCATGCCGGGCGTGGGGCAACCACACCCGCCACAAGATGGTGGCTTCGCGCTTGCCCAGCGTGCGCGCGGCGTCCAGCAGATTGGGCGGCGTCTGGCGCAGCGCTGCCAGCAACGGTTGCACCATGAACGGCAGGCTGAACAACACCGAACCCAGCACCAGACCGTTGAAACTGAACACCAGTCGCAGCGAAAAATGATTCAGCAACCAGCCCCCGATCGCGGATGCCGGGCTGAAGGTAATCAGCAGATAAAAGCCCAGCGCGGTGGGCGGCAGCACCAGCGGCAGGCTGATCAGCACCTCTGCCAGCGTACGGCCGCGGCTGCGGGCGCGGGCCAGCCACGCGCACAAGGGCACGCCCAGGAGCAGCAGGATCAGCGTGGTCAGGGTGGCCAGCTTGAGGGTGAGCAGCAGCGGTTGCGGGTCGATATTGTTCAGCACTCGATTCCCATTTCATTGGCTTTGACCAGCCATTCCACGGCCACGCCCGCGGCAAGGTCCAGGCGGCGGGCAGAGCCCGTGGTAATGACGGCATGAATTGGCTGGCCGGCAAAGTCAAAGCGCACGCGCGTCAGCAGGCTGCCGTCTTCCAGGCTGATGACCGTGGCGGCAATGCGGTTGCGCAGGCTGATCTCGCCACCCAGATTGCGGGCAATGGCGACTTCGGTTTCTTTGAAGGCCAGCGTCACTGGCGCGCCTGGCGCGAGGTCAGGTTTGTCCCCCACCAGCATGGCGGAGAACACCTGGCCTTGCGCCTCGGCCTCAATCAGCGTGACGCCGTTTTCATGCTCCAGCGTCAAGAGGCGGGCGGCGATCCGGTTCACGGCAAGCGGTAACCGTTCTGTTCAAAGATGGCGCGCGCAGTGGGGGAGTACAAAAACTTGTAGAAGGCCTGCGCTGCGGCCAGATCGTGATCCTTGGCGTACTTGAGCAGCACTGCGCCTTGTTCGATCGGCGAATACGAACTGGCCGGCACATCAACCCACTTGCCTTTGCCCTTGGCGTCCGGCGCCAGTACCAGTGATTTGGCGGTAAAACCGAAATCAGCCGCCCCGGTCACGATGTATTGCGTGGCCTGGCCGATGTTGTCGCCATACACCAGCTTGGGCTTGGCGGCGTCAGCCAGTTTGAATGTGGTCAGCGCATGGATGGCTTCACGGCCATACGGTGCGGTTTGCGGATTGGCGACGGCAATGTGGCTGACGGCCGGGTCATTGACCAGCTTTTGCCAGTCTTCAATCTTCAGGTCACGGGTGGTCCACACCACCAGCGAGCCCAGCGCGTAAGGCTTGGGGTTTTCCAGCGTCTGGCCGGCTTCCTGCAGTTTTTGCGGGAAATCCATATCGGCCGACAGAAACACCTGGAACGGCGCGCCTTGCGTGATCTGGGTATAGAACTTGCCAGAGGCGCCAAACGACGGCTTGACCTCAATCCCGGACGATTTGGTAAAGGCGCTGGCCAGTTCGGTGAATACGTACTGCAGGTTGGCTGCGACAGCCACGTTGACGGGTTCGGCATGCGCCGTGGCGGAAATCAGCAGGGCAGCGCCCAGTGCGGCAGTTTGAAGCGGGGAAGAAAACCAGGAGGTGCGGGTAAAGCGGGGGGAGGTGAACATCAACTACTCCGTCTTGTCGGGTTGTCGGTCGCCGCCAGTATAACCGAGGCGAAAATGACAAAACGATAATCAATCCGGAGTAGTTGAGCTCTATATCAGGTCAATATTGCGACGCCCTGATAGAAGAAGCCGGCGGGGGCAGACACCAGCCGGCCTGAGCATGCGCTTAGCGGCGGCGGAACTGCGGGCGGTTGTTCGGGCCACCAGGTTGCGGTGCGCGCTCGTCCTTGTGACGGAAGCTCACGCGGCCTTTGGTCAGATCGTACGGCGACATTTCAACCGTCACGCGATCGCCTTCCAGCACGCGGATACGGTTTTTCTGCATCTTGCCCGATGCGTAGGCAATCACTTCAACACCATTGGTCAGAACCACTTTGAAACGCGATTCCGGAAATACTTCTGCGACAGTACCTTCCATTTCAATCAAATCTTCTTTAGCCATTGTTGCTCCAGTCAGGGCTATACAAAAAACCGGAACGCGCTACACCAGCCTTGGCCAGACGGGTACGCATACGCCGGTTTTGCTCGGGTTTGCTGCTTTAAAGGCCACCCGGAACGGTCCAGAACACTGGGGTCATACGAGCGGCAAAAAAGGATTGATGTCGAATACCGACATTAAACCTTGATAATTATACGCCTTTTTGCTGCGTTGCTCCCAACCGGTTGACGGTAAATAAAAAACCGGCCAGCGCAACTGCAGTATGCGGCACGCATGTTAAAACTGTTCCCACTAATTAAAGTCGAAAACCCGGCCTGTGTAGCCACGCGCCTTGCCATGCCTGCTTTCGTCAAAATCCGGCAGATAAAGTCGAAAACCCTGAAAAATCGATCATGAAGGGGATGAGGATTGCCTGGGTTTAGGCGACTCAATGCCTGGCCCCAACAGCAGCCAGGCAAGCAAGAGGGTGAGCCTGATGCCTTCGAGCCTGCAGATTCTGATCTGTTGCGTGGTTGATCCCGGTTAAAGCTGTCGGCAGTTCCGGCGGTGGGGCCGACCCCATGGTTGACTGCAAATCGGCCAAAGCTGACAAATGCCCTGCCATGTCCGTATGACTGCTCCAGTCCAGTACCTGCCATCAGCCACATCTGTGCGAAGCCAACAGGACTGGATGCTAGATCAGCGTGCTTCTCAAATCCGGGGTGACGTCGCTGACAAACTTGGCGACGTCGCCCCCAATATGAGAAGCAGTGCGATTTGGCACCCCTCATTTTGACATCGCGCAGCGGTCAGCAAGTGGCTGTTGCTGTTAGGAGTCAGCTTAAGCAAGCAGCAGTGAATTTCTGCGTCCCCGAGCGCTCGGCCGTCGAATGGCAAAGGTCAAAACGCCACCAATGATCAAACCGGTGAGCATCGTCAGCCACGTGCCCGGTTCGGGTACCGGCGAGGTCACTCCTGGGGTCAACGAGCGCACTTCGACAAGGCTATAAGTACTGCTGAAGCCTTAGTATTGCTCAGAATCCAGTTTTGAATACCATCCAAAGGTTTGCCCCGCTCCAACATTCAAGGTCAAGCTGCCTGAACTAGTCGTCGCTGTAGTAGCAAGCTGATGATCTATTCCCCCCAGGATGTAGCCGAAGCTAGCATTTTGCCAAGGCTCGGCATCCGGGCCACCCCAATCAAAACTCACCGTGGTTGGCGTGGCAAAAGTTTGGGTGTAGGTGGTGAGATACGGCGACGTGGTACCGGTATAAAGCAGAAAATCCATCACATCACCTGGATTGATGGTTTCAGGAATCAACTCCCAGGATGTGTTATCCGTTGTCGTTAAGGTCCAAGCTGCATTTGCTGCTGCGCATAGCAATCCGGCAGCCATACCTACGGCCAGAAGGGGTCTGTTCATATCCACCTCGCGAACAATGTTTTTCACTGATTGCGCTGCCAGAATGGCGACGCACTCCTTGGTCAAACTGACGAAAAAACACGACTGGCATCAGCTTGAACCTGGCAAAGCGAGACAACATCACCCGCTCGGGTGAAGTTCGGCTGCCGTTTAGCGGAGAAAAGGAAAGTGGGTAGATTGCAGTAGATTAACCAGCTCGATCTGGCGATGGGTATCCGTCTTTGCAAAGAGCCCTTTGAGTTGGGATTTGAGCGTTTCCCGAGAAAGATGGAGTTCGGTCGCAATATGCTGGAGGCTCTGGCCCCGGCACAGGTGTTCTGCCAGCCGCGCCTCTGCCGCAGTAAAGCCAAACATCGTACGGTAGGCATGGAACTGGGGAGGCTGAGCGGCAGGTGGCTGCAAATACAACGCCACGCTCGCATGCTTTGCTGCCGTATCTTTTGGCACACCCTTTAATGCGACGAACTCGGCATGGATGAATCGGCCGGCTCTCACACCAAGCCGGAATGTGCCCGGCGTCGGCATCCATGCGTCACTGGCAACAATGGTCGCTTGTAACCTTCGCCTGAAGCCGGGTTGTTCAGCCGGCAAGACAGGGCGGATACATCCCTCGATCTGCTCCAGCACCTGGCCAGACGCCAGCGCCTGCAAGGCAGCTTTGTTGGCATGGACCAGCATTGCACCGGAAGTCAGCAGAAGTACCGGCGTGCGTAGTTGATCCACCATCGTGGACAACGAGCACAGCGTGGTTTCAAGTACTCCCAGACGGAGATGCAGCCGAAACGCGTATTGCAACGTTGGTGCTATCTGGGAAAACCGCTGAAGATCTGCGTCTGTATATTCGCCGTCCCGGTGTGCCCGCATGGCGGAAAGGGTGACTGAGCATCGGTCTCCAAGTGGCAAGGCCACCGCCATGGCATGGCGCGCATCATGCTTGTCCAGAAAATCATTGACCAATGCCGATCGCTCAAACTGCTTCGTGTCGACATGTTGATTGCAAATCACGATCTGGCCAGGATGCCGTGCAATAAAGGGAATACGGGGATCGGTGGCAGCATAGTGGTTCATGTACACCGCAAGATCGGCAGGATCGAAACCAATGACCCGTGAAGACGCGCCGAAACCAATGCCACTGGTGAGTCCGAACTGAAGCCCTCGACTATTTAACTGGAGCCTGACCTCATTGAGCGTGTCCGTCCATCCGGCCATATCGCCGATTGATTCACTAAATGCACTGCCCCATCTTTCCAGCGACATAGGCTGTTCTCCTTGGCATGAACAGTACGAAGAGGACTAGCGGGGGTGTGTAGTTATCGTGCTCCGAGGTGTAAACGATCGACCTATCCCATGGACTGACATTGGCTGACGGTCGGTGGTTGAAAAGGTGAAACCAGCCAGCTCAAATTGTCATCGCCGGTTAGATCCGGTTTCAGGCGTGAAGTCATTTGGCGCAGCGATGAGGTGCAAAGTCCGTTCTGAGCGAAGGGCTGGGGGCAGGTCCTGGACCGAAGCAGTCATACGGGCATTGCTGCGGATTTTGGCCGAATTACTGTCCGCCCAACCAGCTGCGCGCGGGTCATCGGCTGGTTGAATCCACAATCCAAAGCGGACGGGCGTTTTCGCCTGGTCAGGAGACTCTAACTCCCGTCCGCCTTGGTGATTTACCCTAGTTGAACCTGCTCGATACCTCTTGGTATCCACGCCAGATCAATCGCCGGCCTGGTTGGCGCATACAGATGCAGGATGGCAAAGAAGCCACGCCCTGGCACAGTAGCTAGCCAGTTCCGGTCTTTATCCTCTGGTGCTTTCGGGTCGACGTAGAGCATAGTGCTGCCGCAGGCCGCGACTTCGTGGCGCAGTGCAAAGACTTCAAGTTCATGATGTCTGCGAAGCGGTGCTATCCGATCGGGAATGTCCACCTGCTGCTGCTCGCCACCCTGTTTTACGAGCGCATCAAAGATGCCTTGGACGTGCTGAAGACGGATGCCTTGCTAGACCCCCGGTAGCCGGGGCTGCAGGTCCTGGCCTGCAGCGCGATCAATCCCGGTTCTGCTATCGGGGACTGCGACGGGCGTTGATCTCTGGGGGCGGGCAGGAGTCTGGGGCAGGGTGGACGCGTTTTTATTCCCGGCACGTTGCAACCAGTCTTCCCATAAGGGATGTGCTCAAAATTGTCGCATTCACATCCAGTTATCCGGCCCCAAATGTCGACTTGATGTCTTTCACCATCTGTCCGATATCATCCGAAGTCCGGCCAGCGAGCCCGGAGTTCCAGGCATCGGCGATATGCTGGCGGGCGATGGCATCCCCACCGTCCGCCAGCATGAGCGCACCCCGCGTGGTACGGTTGAGTTCAATCCTGGCATGCGCATGCAACCCTGCTACCAGGCCTTGTAGCGCAGTATCAAGCGCACCGGATGCGGCCTCTTGTCCACTCACTTCGGGGGCCTCGGCAACCAGTTGATCTGCCGGGACATCGCGTAAATTGTCACTCCAGACGTCGGCATGGCCAAAGTGATCGGCAGTGGCAACGCGCTTGCCGAGTGCCGGCTTGCTCCGCGACAAGCCGAACAGGTCACAGATGAATGCCAGCAATGACGTATGGTCATACACGGGTTTGTCTTTATCTGACCTCACGACGCCCTGCTTGATCCAGGGGGACACGAGCACAGCGGGTACCCTGACACCAAGTCGTTTGAAATCAAATTTGGCGTCTGCAGGTTCATCATCGGGTGCGATGGTCTCTGGCGGTTCAACATGGTCGTAGAACCCGCCATGCTCATCGTGCAGCAGCACGAGCAGCGATTTCTTCCAGACCTCGTCTTCGGCACGCAGGGTGTTGTATATCTCGACGACAAGCCCGTCGCCCCGTCGTATGTCTTCGGGCGGATGTTGCGAATTGGCCTTGTTGAGATCACTGCTGTAGTCCGGTTCGATCCATGAAAAGGCCGGCAGTGTATGTGCCTTCACATCCGCCTTGAACTGGCTCAGCGGCTCGTGGCGATTCGATCCCTTGAGTAACACACTCAGGGGGACGGTGTAATCGCTGTAAATCTTGTGCATGCCGCCGCCCAGAACGGAGAAGATACTGTTTTTCCCAAGCTGGGCGGCGATTGAACGCACTGCGGTGATCACGCTGGCTGGTCCATCTGGCATATGAAGCTTGCCATGGCAGCTCCCCATCATTGCGAAGAACCGGTTTGGCCATGTCGGCCCTGGCACTGATGCAAACCAGCGATCACTGACTGCAAATTGGGTAGCAAGCGAATGGATGCCCGGAAGGCTGCCCTTGGGGAAGTAATTCATGACCGTTTGCACGATTGCTCGTTGTTCATCGGGGAACAGCGTACCGTATCCCTTGATCAATTTTGCGGTCGCTAAAGCGTCAATTGCAAACCCGCTCATATCGAGGCTGGCGTACCCGAGTTGCAGTTGTACGTTCTCGAATTCGTGCTTGGGATCGAATTTGTGCGGCGATTGAAAAACCGCCGCTGGGGTCTGAAAGAAGGGCGTACCACCAGGCTCAATCAGATTGAAGTTGTAGCCGGATGCACCGTCCACGTCATCGACCGGAATGTCACCAAGCATATGGTCAAACGATCGATTCTCCAGCATCAACACAATGACATGTTTGATGTTGGCCGTACTGGGATGCATTGCCATCATTCCTCCGCCATTAATCAGGCCTGGCGCCTTGCTGCATCAGGGCGCAATCTTGTTTGGTTATAGGTAGGGTGTGCTTCAAAGCACAAATACTGGTGCATTGCGCTGGGCCACCATCGTGGTCCAACTTGCTTTTCCTTGTTGTTGTCGCTATGACAGACGAAAGACAGGTCATCCCCGGGGCCCGGGATGATCAGCCGGTCAGGGAGCGCTGCTCCAGTCGACGAGTTGCACCAGCAGGAGGATTGATGGCTGCCAACGGAAAGCGTCCTTCCAGTCGCAAGTATGCGGTGTTGATGACCCTGCTTGTGGTGGCTATCTATGGGGGCGGCACAGCATTGGCCCTTGCAAACTGCGGCCTCTCGTCTTGGTGCCTGAATGTTGTCGCGACATTGTTCTTTTTGGCCGGAACAGGAAACATCATCGTAGGGCGTCCTGATGGCATCCTCATCGACAGCCGCAACGTCATCTCGTTGGCCCGTTTGCAGATGACTGCGTGGACGGTGCTGGTACTGTCAGCGCTCTATACCGCTGCCATGATGAATGCGGCCACAAACGTCAGCGAGGCCCTCAACATCGAGCTTCCAGAGCAACTACTCTGGTTGATGGGGATCAGCACGACCTCCCTTGCTGGCTCCGCCCTGATCTTGAGCACGAAAAAAGGGGAAGACCCGAATACCGGGGAGATGGACCATACTTTCGAACTGGTCAACGACAATAGCAAACGCGACGCAGGCGCCCTGACCAATCAAGGCCAGCTTGTTGCCAATATGAGTCCCAGCCAGGCTCGCTGGATTGACCTGTTTACCGGTGAAGAAATCGGGAATTACGCGCAGATTGATCTAAGTCGGGTCCAGATGTTTTTCATCACCATCCTTGTGCTGATTGCATACAGTGCGATGCTGGGCAGCAATTTGCACCACTATGATGGCCATGACCTGATCAAACAGTTCCCGGCATTGAGCGGTCAACTGGTTGGGCTGATTGGCATCAGTCATGGAGGCTACCTCGTCATCAAGGCGGTACCCCACAGTCAAGGGCCGGATGATGCTGCGAACAACCCCGGCCGGACCGCTGCAGCTGCTGAGCAGCCCCCCTTGGGGTGAGACATGCCCGACCAGAGCCTCTTCCCGATCACTGCTGATTACCTGCCATCCAGTACAAAACGGCGGTCGGGTGCGTTGATTACGCCGGGCGTGCGCTTTGTTGTGGCTCACGATACCGGCAATCCAGGTTCAACGGCTGCCGAGAATGTTTCGTATTACAAGCGCAGCTGCAACGCAGAGAGCGCGTCAGCCCATGTATTCGTCGATGATCGCAGCATCATTGAATGCATTCCAGCACTGACCTCGGATCATCCGGAAAAAGCATGGCACGTGCGCTACGTAGTCCCTACTGACAACCAACTGTATGGCTACGATGCGAACGATGCGGCGATCGGCATTGAGTATTGTTTTGGACCCAATATCAACGCCGATGAGGCTTATCGCCGTTATGTCTGGGTGCTGGCGTATACCTGTTTGCGCTACGGTCTGGATGCCAGCAAATCGATTGTCGGGCACTTCTTCCTTGATCCGCAACGGCGCACGGATCCGGTCACCGGCCTGGCGCAGAGCAGGCGAACCTACGAGCAATTGCTTCGTGACGTTGCTGCGGAGGCTGGTGCGCCCGGCGCCGGGCAGCCGCTAGCCGTGACTCCGCCAGATCGACAGGGCTCAGTGACCACAACCGCAAAACTCAACCTCAGGGCTGGCGAGCCCAGCCGGCTGGCACCGGTGGCGCGCACTGTTCCGAAAGGGATGGCACTGGCGTATGTCGGCTGGACCGATGCTGGTGAGCCGGTCAATGGAAACCCTCGGTGGTACAGGACAAGTGCTGGCGAATACTTCTGGTCTGGCGGGGTAGGCTAGTGTCGTGAGGCACTGCCACTATTGCTTTTATCAATGCACTTGGCTTGACCGGAACGAGTTTCAGCAAAGCGAGATCGGACAGATCCAGGTTGCCGTCGACTGGAATGCCTCACTTGCACCCCAGATGCTGGCGCGTCGTTGTAGAGCACCAGCCCTGAATCTGGATCATGGACGCTACCCGGGGCCTCTCTGCGCGCAGTCACGCTGTGCAGATACTTAGTGTCCGCTAGTTTCGCCCCGTATCCGGTGCCTGGCCCATGAGTCAGTGCCCCTGCTTTATTTACTGACCGTTTCAGTGCGCTCCCGGTCCCCTGGAATGCCACAACGATACCTATTGCCGGGAGCAAGCAATGTCACCTGAGAACACGATCAAGCTGCTGACTGCGCTAGCCTGGCCCTGTGTGACGCTAATCATTGCTGCGGTGTTCTACAAATCGATTAGCGGGTTGCTTACACAGCTGGCCAATACGCTCACGTTCAAAAAAGTGACCATAAAAGTTCTTGGCATTGAAGCTGAACTTTCACCAGAGTATGCGCGTACCGTTCTGGACGAGCTTTTGAATGACATCGCCGAAACCTCAAACCAGCTAACAGTTGAAGAGATTGCTCTTTTCGACAAGATTCTTAAATCAGGTGGGAGCAGTACCGTCATTGAACTAGCACCGGGTTTTGTGCGTGATCACACAGTCGAGCATAAACATTTACAACACCTGCGTGACCACAAGCTCATTCTTCCGATAGAGGGGGGGCCGTGGAAGGATGAGAAGCATCCCCTTGTCACCCCCTACGGACAACTCGTCGCCAAATTGCGTAATGGGAGATACAAAACGAGCGTATAGCGTTTTATAGGACTCATCGCAGTTTCCGGCAGCGCTGTTGGTTGCTTTCAGACCGGGCGGCAGAATATTCAGGAGGATTCCAACAATGATTGCGACGGATACTCTCCATTGAGGAAAGTCACACCTGGAGCCGTCCATAGTGGGCTTTGACGTGCCGCTGAAAACCGGGTCGATTCAATGCCCGATAAAACATCAGATCAACTCCAAGCCGTCCGTCAGTGTAGGATAGAACTTACATTGTAAATGAGAGGGCTAGGTCTACGTCGTAAAGATTAGGGGAAAAACAAAGCATTCTGAGGCAAGCCAAAATGTTGAGTAACTGCTCTCGCGCGTTGAAGTTTACTGCGATCCTTGGCTTAACGGGGTGTCAAGCCATTACGGAACCGATAAAAGCAGCGATTTCTGGCCCTCCAAAAATACCGGAGGTAGTACTTCAATCTTACAATGCGGAGCTCCTCAAAGAGCAGAGTAGCAAGTCTGGCGTGGACGCTGACGCTAGACACACTGCAGCTATCGAAGATCTAACTCGGGCATTATCTTATTGCAATGCCATGGACGAGTTTTACGGAAATCGAGCGCGTTTTGGCGATGCAAGCGAAACAACCCTCGCTATTTTTGGGATTGGGGCCGCCACAGTCGTGGTACCCGGACTGGCGGCAGCTGGTGCAGCAAAATCTACAATGGCAGTTTGGAGTTCAATGGGAGGAGCTGCCACTGCGATCAACACACAGGCGAATAAAAGTATCAGTTCACCTGAGCACTACTTGGCAATTCAAAGTACGGTGCAAAATGGACGAGATACTTGGCTTTCAAGCCGCGCGGACGTGACCAAGGTTACGGAAGATGTCATAAACGCCATACCCAGTCTATATTTTGTATGTTCCGCAGCTCCAAAGCCTGCTTCCCAATCAAATGTAGCGCCATTAACAGATGCCGAAATCCAAAAGATTAGAGCTGGGTTAGGGCATTAGGAGGCGCTGATCATTCCTTCTTTTGCCATTATTTCAACTTCAATGCTCAAGAAATGATGGAACCCCAGGCGAAGCAGCCGGTTCTCGCCCAAAGTGGTCATTGAGGCCAATGTCTTAAATTGGCGGCTGTCGGCCAAGGGGCTGTCTTGCGCAAGCCCCTTGTCTGTGAACTGGATGACGATCCATATCTATGCGAGTTCTGGCTCCAAGAAGTTGAGGGGATCGGGGTGAAATCTTGGCCTGTCCCGGTCCCCGTGGACACCAGTTTAAGCACTGAGTGCTGATTGGCGCTGCTCAAATTCAACCGGGGTCAGGTACCCCAAGGTCGAATGACGGCGATGATGATTGTAAAACCGGATGTAATCAAACACGTCTGCACGGGCTTCGTCGTAAGTCCCGTACCGGGTCAGGTGAACCCGTTCCGCCTTGAGTGAACGGAAGAAGCTTTCCATCGCAGCGTTGTCCCAGCAATTGCCCGCTCGGGAATGACTCGGGATGATGCCATGTCGTTTCAGCAGGCTCTGGTAATCAAAGGCGCAATACTGGCTGCCACGGTCCGAATGCAGCAGCACTTTTCCTTGTGGCTGACGTCGTGCCACTGCCATCGTCAAGGCGGCATGAACCAGCTCCTGGTGCATCCGGTGATGCATCGCCCAGCCCACCACCGCCCGCGAATACAAGTCCAGCACCACGGCCAGATATAGCCAGCCCTCAGCAGTCCGGATACCCACGCGGCCACCACAAACAGGGTTGTTCCACATACAGCGTGCTATTGCTTTGGGCAGTGGCGGGAACAATGGCAATGGATTCATGTGTTGCGTCATCGACGATGGTCAGACACTTGATGACCCGGCCTTCACCAGTCCGGTCAAACACAAAATCCATCGACCACACCTGGTTTGCCGTTTCAGGCCGGAGTAGCGGCTGGCGGTCCTGCATGGGCACCTTCTTGCGCTTGCGCCGCCGCACCTGCAAACCGGCGAGTCCGTACAACCGCTCCACCCGTTTGTGATTCACCACCCAGCCTGACTGCCGCAGCTTCAGGTAAATCATGCCTGCGCCATACCGGCGATGGCGGTGAGCCAGGGTGAGAATCTGTTCGCGCAATGGCCCGTTGCGGTCCAGCCGGGGTTGATAGCGCAACGCACTGGCGCTTATGCGGGCCACTCGCAGGGCCTGACGCTCACTCAAGCCTCGCCCTGTCATGAACCGCACCAGTTCCCGCTTTGCCGGTGCGGCTACCACTTTTTTAGCAGTGCTTCTTTCGTGACCTCATTCTCAAGCAGCGCGTTGGCCAGCATGCGTTTGAGCCGGGCGTTCTCCGCTTCCAGTTCCTTGAGCCGTTTGGCATCGGAGACGTTCATGCCACCGAACTTGCTGCGCCACAGGTAAAAACTGGCTTCTGAAAACCCGTGCAGGCGGCACAGTTCCTTGAGCGGAATGCCCGATTCGGCCTCGCGCAGAAAGCCGATGATTTGTTCTTCCGAATAACGCTTCTTCACGTCCAGTCTCCTGAGATAAAGGGATTGGACTCTAAATCGCGGTGCTACTCAAATCCGGGGTGACGTCGTTAGAGCTAAAGCTCCCCCGGAGGCCTTTTTGTTGTACATCTGGGACTCTCATAACGGATAGGGTTTTCGACTTTATTTGTGCGGGGGATTTTCCGCCCAAAGCCGCAGAAACGCTCATTGGAGGTTTTCGACTTTATTTCAGAGTTTTCGACTTTAATTCCAAGAAACAAAACAAAAGTGGCGACGAAAGGCGTATTAAAATGCTTGACTTGGAGCGCGCTCTAACTTGCAGGATGACGGCTATGGAACCCTTCATGCAGATCGAAGACATGGCACAGCACACGGGTTTGTCTGCCCACACGCTGCGCTATTACGAGCGGATCGGGCTGATTGCCCCGGTGCAACGTGCGCCGGGCGGACAGCGCCGCTATGGCCCGGCTGATCTGACGTGGATCCAGTTCCTGCTGCGCTTGCGCAATACCGGCATGCCGATCCGGCAGATGCAGGTCTACGCACAAATGCGCAGCGCAGGGGATACCACGCTCATCGCCCGGCGCGACCTGTTGCAGGCCCATCTGCAAGCAGTCGAGGCACAACTGCAGGAGCTGGCGCAAACCGCCGGCTACCTGCGTGAGAAGATCGCCATTTACGATGACCAGGTATCCCGCAATCCATCATTTTGCGAGGACACCCCCCATGACGCACGCCACCCTGAACCGCCAGCCACAACCGCAAACCACCGATGACAGCCGCTTTGTCCGCGGTCTGGCCCAACTGAACCAGATCGACGGCGATGCGGGCGAGGCTGTGGTCGCGCGCGTTGGCGCCATTGCGCCAGACTTTGCCCGCTACCTGGTCGAGTTCGGTTTTGGTGATATCTACAGCCGTCCCGGGCTGGGCCTGCGTGAGCGCGAGATCGCCGTGGTTGCGGCGCTGGCCGCGCTGGGCAACGCCGCGCCGCAACTCAAGGTGCACCTCAACGCTGCGCTCAATGTCGGCGTCACCCGCGATGAAATCCTGGAGGTGCTGATGATGATGTCGCTGTACGCCGGTTTCCCGGCCGCGCTCAATGGCCTGTTTGCAGCGCAGGAAGTGTTCGACGCACGTGATGCTGCCGGCAACTAAGCCGGCAATGTGATCAACCGGCCGCGTTTTCGTGGAAATCGAGCACGTAGCGCGCGCCGGCATCCAGTGCCAGTTTTTTCGCCAGCAGGGGCATCACCGGCTTGAGCGTGTCGTGTAGTGTCCAGGGCGGATTGAGCACGAACATGCCGCTGCCATACATGCCGAAGCCATCCGGCGACGGTGATTGCACCGACAGCGCCACATGCAGCCAGGATTTCACCGGCAGCATTTTGAGTCTGGCCGGCAAGGTGCGGGCTTCTTCGCGTTGCAATTGCGGATACCAGATGGCGTAAGTGCCCGTGGCAAACCGCTTCAGGCCTTCGCCCAGCGCATCAACCACGCGCTGATAGTCGCCCTTGTCTTCATAAGGCGGATCAATCAGGACCAGGCCCCGGCGGGACGGCGGTGGCAGCACGGCCTTGATGCCGGCAAAGCCATCGCCCACATCCACCTGCGCCTGGCGGCCGTAGTGTTCCATATTGTCGATCAGCAATTTGCTGTCGCTCGAATGCAGTTCAAACAGGCGCGCCTTGTCTTGCTCACGCATGACTTGCAGCGCGCAGGCGGGCGAGCCCGGGTAGTAGCGCAGCTCGCCATCCGGGTTGAACTGACGGATGACATCTACATAGTCGGCCAGCGCTTCGGGCAGATCGGTGTCGTGCCACAAGCGCTCGATCCCGCCCGTGAATTCGGCATTTTTGGTAGCGTAGCCTTCGACCAGCGAATACACGCCCGCACCGGAATGCGTATCCAGATAGGTATACGGCTTGTCTTTCTGGTTCAGATAGCGCAGCAGCGCGATCTCGACCGTGTGTTTAAGGACATCGGCATGATTGCCGGCGTGAAAGGCGTGGCGGTAACTAAGCATGGCAGGCGCTGTACAAGACAATGCGTCATTGTAGCGGATCGCCGCCGCCCAATCGCGCCAACACGCCACGAGGAGGCGCCGGGGCTGTTATCATGGGGGTTTTCCCGAATCTATCGTTGCGTGCTGCCAGACCATGACCTCTGCCGAATACCTTGACCTCGCCCCGATCTCCCGCGTGAATGGCACTGTGGCGCTGCCCGGTTCCAAGAGTATTTCCAACCGCATTTTGCTGCTGGCCGCCCTTGCCAGCGGCAAGACCGAGGTCAAAGGTCTGCTGGCCAGCGATGACATCGAGCGCATGCTGGAAGCCATGACCAGCCTGGGCGTGAAGTGGACCCAAACCCCCGGCACGCGTGATTTTGTGGTGGAAGGCGTGGGCGGCCAGTTTCCGGTCAAGGACGCCGATCTGTTCCTCGGCAATGCCGGTACTGCGTTCCGTCCGCTGACCGCCGCGCTGGCGCTGGCTGGCGGCACCTACAAACTGCACGGCGTACCGCGCATGCACGAGCGCCCGATCGGTGATCTGGTCGACGCCCTGCGTGTGGTCGGCGCGGATATCGAATACCTGGGCAACGACGGCTTCCCGCCGTTGCAACTGCGCCCGGCCAGCATCAGCGCCGGTCGCCGCGTGCCGGTGAAGGGCAATGTCTCCAGCCAGTTCCTGACCGCACTGCTGATGGCGCTGCCGTTGACGGGTGAAGACGTGACGATTGAAGTCGTCGGTGAACTCATCTCCAAGCCGTACATCGAGATCACGCTTAACCTGATGGCGCGTTTTGGCATCAAGGTTGAACGCAATGGCTGGAACGAGTTCGTGATTCGCGGCGGCCAGATTTACCAAAGCCCAGGCGTGGTTCACGTGGAAGGCGATGCCTCCAGCGCGTCTTACTTCCTGGCCGCTGGCGCGATTGGTGGCGGTGTCGTGCGGGTCGAAGGCGTAGGCAGCGAGAGCATTCAGGGCGACAAGCGTTTTGCCGAAGTGCTGGAGCAAATGGGCGCGCAGATCACCTGGGCCGCCAACCACATTGAAGCCGCACCGCCCGCCACCGGCAAACTCAAGGCGCTGGATGTCGACCTGAACCACATCCCCGACGCCGCCATGACCATCGCCGTCGCCGCACTGTTTGCCGAAGGCACGACGACCATCCGCAACATTGAAAGCTGGCGCGTGAAAGAAACCGACCGCCTTGCCGCCATGGCCACCGAACTGCGCAAGGTCGGCGCCGCGGTGGAAGAGGGCCAGGACTACATCCGCGTGACCCCGCCGGCAGATTTGATCCCGCATGCGGCGATTGATACTTATGATGATCACCGCATGGCGATGTGTTTTTCGCTGGTGGCGTTGGGTGGGGTGCCGGTGCGGATTAATGATCCGAAGTGTACTGCGAAGACGTTTCCGACTTATTTTGAGGTTTTGGCGGGGATTAGTCAGTAAAGAGGGATGGTGGATTTGGAGGGGGGCGATAGTCCACCTTGGTGGTGTTTGAAGCCTGAACTGGTTTGTTAGCGCCTGACGGCGCGGTGGTTTGATACCGGCGGTGGCCGGAGCACGGTACTTTTCTTTGGATCGCCAAAGAAAAGTACCCAAAAGAAAGGCGACCCCGGCGACTGCGCTCGCTACGCGAGTTCCCTGCGCTTCTCGCGAAGTCCGGCTGGCTACGGGAACTCGCTTCGCTCAAACACCCCTCCGCCGAAACCCCGGACTTCGCTGCGATGCTCGGCGCAGTCAAGGGGAGGGCAAGTCAAAAGCAACCGCAACCCCGAAAATCAACGGCAACTTCAAAAGCAACTTCAAAAGCAGCTTCAGAGGCAACTTCAGAGGCAACTTCAGAGGCAACCCCAAACCCGCAGACCATCCGCGCGCAAGAATGAGGGGTTTAGCCCACCACTTCGTCATTCCTGCGAAGGCAGGAATCCAGCCCGCAGCCCACGGGGCTGCCTTTGGCGGATTATCACCAATGTCTCACGTTGATCCTGTGGCGCTTGCAAGTACCGCAGCTGGATTCCGGCCTTCGCCGGAATGACGAGTCAGTGGTTGCCGTTGCCGTTGCTTTCAGGTTTCAAGTTTCAAGTTTCAAGTTTCAGGTTTTGTCGTTGTCTTTGTCTTTGTCTTTGTCGTGGCGTTTGCCGTTGCTTTTTGGGGTTGCAGTTGCTTTTGATTTTCCTCCCCCATTAAAGCCAAGCGCCGAAGGAGTGGAGGGAGACCCAGGCTCCCGACCGACTGAGGGCAGCCCGGAGGGCCGCCGGGCTGGGGTCGCCTTTCTTTGGTTACTTTCTTTGGCGAAGCAAAGAAAGTAACGTGCTCCCGCCACCGCGGGTATCAAATGCTTTTAAAAACCCGCGCCGAAGGTGCTAACAAAAGCTTTACCGCATTTTGCCCGGCATGGCAGATGGATTGCGGCCAAGGAGGTCGTCGGGGTCGGCGTGTCGAAGAAATCTTGTGGCAAGTACCTATGCATTTGCACGTATCGCCTCAATCCGTACTTGGCCCCTACATCATGCAGCGAGCACAGAATCCCCTCCCGCGCAGCAAATCCCAATACCCACATCTTGAAAGCGGTTTTCCCCGCCCTCATCTGAACGCCCATCCGCCGCACGCGGCATAGACAACATCAAGACCGTTATCCGGAGTTCCCGACCCATGAGTAAAGAAACGCTGGGCTTTCAGGCCGAAGTCAAACAACTCTTGCAGTTGATGATCCACTCGCTGTACTCCAACAAAGAGATTTTCCTGCGCGAGCTGATCTCCAATGCCTCCGACGCTTGCGACAAGCTGCGCTTTGAAGCCATCAATCACGGCGATCTGTATGAAGGCGAGGGTGACCTGAATATTCATCTGTCGTTCGACAAAGACGCGCGTACCGTCACCATCTCGGACAACGGCATCGGCATGACGCGCGATGAGGTCATTGCCAATATCGGTACCATTGCCCGTTCGGGCACCAGGGAGTTCTTCAGCAAACTGTCGGGCGATGCCGCCAAGGACAGCCACCTGATCGGCCAGTTTGGCGTGGGTTTTTACTCGGCGTTCATTGTGGCGGACAAGGTGACGCTGACGACGCGCCGTGCTGGCGTGGCAGCAGATCAGGCTGTGCGCTGGGAGTCTGGCGGTGAGGGCGATTTCACGCTGGAAGACGTGACCAAAACCGGGCGCGGTACCGAGATCGTGCTGCATCTGAAAGAAGGCGAAGACGAGTTTCTGGATGACTGGCGCCTGCGCAGCATCATCCGCAAATACTCGGACCACATCAGCCTGCCGATCCTGATGGCTAAACAGCCGGGCTATGACAATGATGGCAACATCGTGCCGGCTGAAGGCGAAGAGGCGGTCAATCAGGCCAATGCGCTGTGGACGCGCAACAAGTCGGACATCACCGAAGAACAGTACAAAGAGTTCTACAAGCACGTCTCGCATGATTTTGATGAGCCGCTGGCCTGGAGCCATGCGCGCATTGAAGGCCGCCAGGAGTTCACTGAACTCTTGTACATCCCCAAGCGGGCCCCGTTTGATCTGTACGAGCGCGACCGCCGCCATGGCGTGAAGCTGTACGTCAAACGCGTCTTCATCATGGAAGACGCCGAAAAACTGATGCCGCAATACCTGCGCTTTGTGCGCGGGGTGATTGATTCGTCTGACCTGCCGCTGAATGTCTCGCGTGAAATCCTGCAGGCCAGCCGCGAGGTGGAAACCATCAAGTCCGGTTGCGTGAAGAAGGTGCTGGGCGTGCTGGAAGATCTGGCCGAGAACAAGCCGGAAGACTACAAGACGTTCTGGACCGAGTTCGGCAAGGTGCTCAAAGAGGGCGCCGGCGAGGACTTTGCCAACAAAGAGCGCATTGCCAAGCTGTTGCGCTTTGCCTCGACCCTGGCCGATACGCCGGAACAAAGCGTGTCGCTGGCCGATTACGTGGGCCGCATGAAAGAAGGCCAGGACAAGATTTTCTACATCACGGCCGATACCTTTGCCGGCGCGCAGCATAGCCCGCATCTGGAAATCTTCCGCAAGAAGGGCATTGAGGTCCTGTTGCTGTCCGATCGCGTGGACGAGTGGTTTGTTTCCAGCCTGACCGAGTTTGAAGGCAAGCAACTGCAATCCGTGGCCAAGGGCGAACTGGATCTGACCGCGTTTGAAGATGAAGCAGAAAAGCAGCAGCAAGAAGCCGCCGCCGAAGAATTCAAGGACGTGATCGAGAAGGTGAAATCGTCGCTGGGTGACAAGGTCAAGGACGTGCGCGTGACGCATCGCCTGACGGACAGCCCGGCGTGTCTGGTGGTGGACAACATGGACATGAGTGCCAACCTGGAACGTCTGTTGAAATCGGCCGGCCAGGATGTCAAAGCCACCCGACCGATTCTGGAAGTGAACCCGGAGCACGTGCTGGTCAAGAAGCTCAAGGCGCAACTGGATGGCGCGCGCTTTGATGACTGGACCCACTTGCTGTACGACCAGGCCGTGCTGGCCGAAGGCGCGCAACTGGAAGACCCGGCGGCATTTGTGAAGCGTCTGAACGGGTTGATGGCTGAGCTTTAATCCGTTGTCATATTGGTAGGTAAAAAAGGCACGCTACAACGTGCCTTTTTTCATGGTGCAAGAAATCGGAAATTCCTGATAATTTCGGTTCCTGACCGTGAAGAGCCTCCGCCATGCGACCCGATTTCATTCTGTTTGACCTCGACGGCACCCTGAGTGACCCCCTCGAAGGCATTGCCAACTGCATGAACCATGCCCTGGTTCATTTCGGCTATCCCGCGCGCAGCCAGGCAGAATTGTCGCGCTACGTCGGCCCGCCGATTGACGGCAACTTCTTCAAGGAAACCGGTAGCAAAGATGATGCACACATTGCGGCGCTGATCGAGCGCTATCGTGAACGTTATGCCATTTACGGACATCTGGAAAACCAGTTGTACGGCGGCGTGCCGGGCATGCTCGATGGTATTGCCGCGGCGGGGATTCCCATGGCGGTGTGCACCTCCAAGCGGGCTGATTTTGCCGAGAAAATCCTGGTGCACTTTGGCCTGATTGATTACTTCCGGTTCGTCGATGGCGGGGATATCGGCATTCACAAATGGCAGCAGATTGAGGCCATGCGCGCGGCCGGCAAGATTCCGGCCAATACGCTGATGGTGGGCGACCGCGGCGTGGATCTGATCGCGGCTCACCGTAATGGTCTGGCTGCGGCGGGGGTGTTGTGGGGTTATGGCTCGCTTGATGAACTGGCCGCCCAGAAACCGCGTTATCTGTTTGATCAGCCGGCACAGCTGCTGGCCGCCGTGCGTGAGGCAGAAACCCTGGTTTGACGGGGCGCTTCAGGCAACAAAAAGGCCGGGTGCAATGCACGCCGGCCTTTTTTTGTTTTTGTGGATGATTGGACCAGCCCGATCAGGCGCCGCCCAGCACACCCACAATGCGGATCGACTTGGTGTCGGGGATTTCGTTGTGCGCAATCACCCGCAAATTGGGGATGGAGCGACGCAGGAAACGGCTCAGCATCGGGCGCAGATTGCCCGGGGTGATCAGCACCGGATTGAAACCCTGCGCTTCCAGTTCTTCCGTCACATTGGACGCCTGTTTAAGCAAACGCTCGGCCAGGCCCGGTTCCAGACCCCCTTGCGATTTGCCGGTGGCCGCGTTGACGAGGATGTTCTCCAGATGCGGTTCCAGCGTAATCACCGGCAACTCGTTCTCGCCCGGGAACAACTGGTGGATGATGGCGCGGCCCAGTGCCACGCGCACCGCCGCGGTCAGATCGTCGATATCCTGGGTGCGGTTGATGTGCTCGCCCAGCGTTTCCAGAATCGTGCGCAGATCGCGGATATGCATGCCTTCATCCAGCAGGTTCTGCAGCACCTTCTGGACGGTGCCAACTGGCACCAGCTTGGGCACCAGATCTTCAACCAGCTTGGGCGCTTCTTTGGCGAAATGGTCAACCAGTTGCTGCACTTCTTCGCGGCCCAGCAGTTCTGCGGCGTGGCTTTGCAACACGTTGGAGATATGCGTGCCGACCACGGTTGAGGCATCGACCACCGTGTAACCCATGGCCTGGGCGGGGTCACGCAGGGTGGATTCAATCCATACCGCCGGCAGGCCGAAGGTCGGGTCTTTGGTTGGCGTGCCGGCCAGCTGGCCGCTGGCGCTGCCGGGGTTGATGGCCAGCCACTGGCCCACAAACGCCTCGCCCGCGCCGACATCCACGCCCTTGAGCTGAATGCGGTACTGGTTGGGTTTGAGTTCCAGGTTATCGCGGATATGCACAGCCGGCACCAGAAAACCCAGGTCCTGCGCAATCTTTTTGCGGATGCCGCGAATCCGCCGCAGCAACTCGCCATCCTGATTGCGGTCGACCAGCGGGATCAAGCGGTAACCCACTTCCAGCCCGATCGGGTCCACCGGTTGCACATCGGCCCAGCTGACTTCCTGCAGCGGCTGTTCTGCCGCCGGGCCGGCCGGCGCAGCCTGGGCGTTGGCACGGGCGATCTCGGCAGCTTTTTCCGCCTGGGCGGTCTTTTTGGTACGGTTTTCCAGCGAGTACGCAATCCCGGCCAGCAAGGCGGCCAGCGTAAGGAAAGCAACGTGCGGCATGCCAGGCACAATGCCCATCAGGCCGAGAACGCCGGCGGTGATGTACAGCACCTGCGGGCGCGAAAACAACTGACCCAGCAACTGCTGGGAGAGGTCAGAGTCAGTACCGACGCGCGACACCACGATACCGGCCGCCATCGAGATGATCAGCGACGGAATCTGCGCCACCAGGCCGTCACCGACGGTCAGCAGCGTGTAGGTGCGGCCGGCGTCGGCAAATGCCATGTCGTGCTGGACCATGCCCACAATCAGGCCGCCGACAATGTTGATGACCATGATCAGGATACCGGCCACGGCATCGCCACGAACGAACTTGGACGCACCGTCCATGGAGCCGAAGAAGTCGGCTTCATCAGCAATGTTGCGGCGGCGGCGGCGTGCTTCGTCTTCGCCGATCAGGCCGGCGTTCAAGTCGGCATCAATGGCCATCTGTTTGCCGGGCATGGCATCCAGGGTGAAGCGGGCGCTCACTTCAGCAATCCGGCCGGCACCTTTGGTAATCACCACAAAGTTAATGATGGTCAGGATCACGAAGGCAACGATACCGACGGTGAGGTTGTCACCGATCAGCACGTGACCGAACGCTTCAATCACCTTACCGGCCGCATCGGCGCCGGTATGGCCCTGCGTGAGGACCAGCTTGGTCGAGGCCACGTTCAGCGCCAGGCGCAAGAGCGTGGTGAACAGCAGCACGGTCGGGAATGCGGAGAATTCCAGCGGTTCGCGCGTATACAAGCCCACCATCAGCACAACGATGGACATGGCGATATTGAAGGTGAAGAAGAAGTCCAGCACCAGCGGCGGCAGGGGCAGGATCATCATGCCCAGAATCATCAGGACAAGGACCGGCACCGCCAGCAGGTTCAGATTGAATTTACGCCACATGGTAACGGGTGGCTTTAACCAGGTATTTCATTTCAGGGGCGGTTTCCGTCTTCGTTCGGACTTGCGTTGTGTTCGGGGTCCAGCTCGGTGGGCACCGGCAGCTTGTCGTTCAGCGTGGGCCGGTTGCCACCGTGGCTTTGCCAGTTTTTCAACTGGTAGATATAAGCCAGCACCTCGGCAGCCGCAGTATACAGCGCGGCCGGGATCTCCTGATCCAATTCCGTGTGGTGGTAGAGCGCACGGGCAAAAGGTGGCGTGCGTACCACAGTCACCTTGTTCTCTTTGGCGATATCAATAATGCGCTCGGCCAGCAGGTATGCGCCCTTGGCGACGACCTGCGGCGCCCGCATGCGTTCGTTGTACTGCAGGGCAACGGCATAATGGGTCGGGTTGGTCACCACCACGTCGGCCTTGGGAATGCGCGACATCATGCGGCGGCGGGCGGCCTCGCGCTGCAGCTGGCGGATGCGGCCCTTCACGTGCGGATCGCCTTCAGACTCTTTCATCTCCTGCTTGACCTCTTCTTTGGTCATGCGCAGGTTGCGGTAGAAGTCCCACAGCTGGTAGGGCACATCAATGGCGGCAATGAAACCCATGCCGCCGATCACCAGCAACAAGGTGTAGCGGATCATTTCCCACAGATAAACGTAGCTGACGCGCTCGGGCATGATGGCCAGCTGGACCATCTCGCCGCGTTCGCGCCACAGCACAACGCAGGCCACACCGCCAATCAGGCCGGATTTGAGAATGGCCTTGGTCATATCGACCAGCGCGCGGACCGAGAACAGCCGGCCCAGCCCCGAGGCCGGGTTCATCCGCCCGAAATTGGGGGCCAGGGTTTCTGTGGTGAACAGCCAGCCGCCCAGCACCATGGGGCTGAGCAAACCGGCCACGGCGCAGGCGGCGGCAATAGGCAAGGCGGCAAACAGGGCGCTGTGGATGTCATCCATCAGCATCAGAAAGAGTCTGGATGAGTCCTGGACCGTGGCGTGATCAAAGGTGAGGGCGTTTCTGAAGATCACTTCCAGCGTCTGCGCCAGCGCCGGGCCCAGCGACACCATCGACAACAGGCCGGTCATCATGATGGCAAACGAGCCCAGCTCCTGCGAGCGCGGCACCTGGCCGCGCTGGCGGGCTTCTTCCAGTCGTTTTGACGTGGCTGGTTCTGTTTTTTCGAGATCTGAATCTTCTGCCATGGCGATCTGCGTTGTACTGCGTGATGAGGTGCTCCGGCTGCAGAGTTTAACAGTGCAGCCAGGCAAGCTGGCACTGCTTTTGCTTTTATGGTCTCAGACTGTATTTCAATTGCTTCAGAACCAGAGACTGCATCATGCCCGCCAGCGCCATTAATCCGTTCCAGATGTCTGCCAACAGCAAGTCCGGCACATCGCAGCAAGCCAATAATGGCAGCGGTGTCGACTTTGGCGCGACCCTGGCCGACGCACGACAGTCTGCCGGCAGTTCCAGCAACAGCCAGTCGGCGCAAAAGAGCAATCAGGATCAGAATCAGCAGGCGCAAAACCAGGCCCAGCAAAGCAGCAACCAGGATAGCGACAACAGCACCGACAGCGCCACTGCCGCCAGCAAGGCTGCGGCCCGCGTCGCTGCAGCACAAGACAAGCAAGACGCACAGCCCGACAGCAACACCACGGCCTGGCTGGCCATGCTGCAAGGGATGCTGGGCCAGCAAGCGCAGGTTCAGACTTTGCCGACCGATACCAGCAGCAAGGGCGACCAGAATGCCGCTTCGGCGCTGTCGTCGCTCAATGACTGGCTGGCCGCCCACCAGGGCGATACGGCAGATGCCACCCAGAGCACGGCCGATACGCAATCCATCCTGCAAGGGCTGCAAGCCAGCACGGGCAAGAACGGCAAGGACACGGCGGATATTGCCGCTGACGACGGCAATTTCTTGCCGCTTTTGCAAAACGCCATCGCAGATAACAACAGCGATGACGACAAGCACACAGACACCGCTGCGCTTGCCCAACTGGCCAGCACGCAGCAACACACCACACAAAGCACCAGCCAGACCGATGCCAGCAAGCAGACCGTCCCCAGCCACCAGATTGATATTCCGGTGACGGACAACAAGTGGAGCGAAGCGGTGGCGCAGCGGGTGTCGATGATGGTTGGCAAGCAAGAACAGCAACTGGACATGCAACTGAACCCGCCGCATCTGGGCCCGATGGAAGTGCGCTTGTCGATGTCGCAGGATCAGGCCAGCGTCATTTTCACCTCGCAACACGCCAACGTGCGTGAAGCGCTGGCTGCTGCCACGCCGCGCCTGTCCGCACTGCTGGCCGATCAGGGCATTACGCTCTCCAATGTTCAGGTCGCATCGGACTCACTGAACCAGCAAGCCCAGCAACAGCAACAGGCCCAGCGCCAGTTTGATGGTAACCAGGGCCGTAACACGAACTGGTCGGGCGATGCAGATAACAGCACGGCCAGCGTGGCTCAGGTCTCGACCACCCTGCGTATTCCGGTTGCGCGCTCCGGGCTGAATCTCTGGGCCTGATCGCGTGATCTTGTCGTCACCGCGGTGACGACGCAGTCACTGCAGACATTGCCATCGGTGCTTGCCTTGTTATGTGAAGGGCGGGCCAAGCCGGTGGCTTTGTTGTATCCGGTGCACGGCTTGTCATGAATGGCAGGAGCGGGGGCGCTGGCCAGCCATCATGCTGAATGCAACACGCATCAACGCGTTTGCCATGACCGCGCCGCAATCGCGTAAGCTTAGGCTTGTTTTCTGCCAGGATAATGGGTATAACCCGCGCAGGCTGGGTCAATGTCGCTGTTTGCTTGAAAACCAAGGCATGCGCGTACATCACCGGCGGCATCTGGCGGCGGATCAAAAGCCCGGCTGCGGATGTCAATTGCATGGATTACCCCTGGATTCTGTAAGAATCCCACGTAATAATGCATAAATGAGACATGACGCAGACGTTGCAAAACGCCTGTGCACACTGGATTGCCGTACCGCGCGGGATCGTTCCGGCCTGACCGGCCCGCTGTAACCTGCATCAGACACTGAGGAAGACCATGGCTGAAGAAGCTGCGCCCAAAAAGAAATCCAAGTTGTTGTTGTTCATTATTCTGGGCGTGGTACTGGTCCTGATCATTGCCGGTGGTGCGGTGGGCTTCTTGCTGCTGCACAACAGCAGCAGCGATGACGGCGGTGATGCGCAGGAAGCGCCGGCGCATCAGGCCAAAAAGAAGAAAAAGAAAGAAGATCATCCGCCGATCTTTGAAAAGCTGTCCCAGTTCACGGTGAATCTGAATTCGCCGGATCAGGAGACCATGCTGCAAACGGATATCACGGTTGAAGTGGCCGACGCCGAAACCGAAGAAACCCTCAAGAACATGCTGCCCAAGGTGCAGAACGAAGTGAACAAGCTTCTGCGCAGCAAAACACCGGATTACATGCGCGCCGCCAACAGCACGGACAAGCTGGGCAGCGAGATTCGTGCCGCCATCAATAAAGTTCTTGGCGTAACGTCCGATGACGAGGGTGTGTTGTCGGTGAATTTCACGACCTTCATCGTGCAGTAAACCGCAGACTTAACCAGAGGCAGTACCGGCGTGCCCAGTGCCGCCACGGGTAGACGAAAGAATCAATGGCAGACGATATCCTTTCCCAGGAAGAGGTCGACGCGCTACTGCGCGGTGTGACCGGCGAGGAGGACTCCGAAGAGGAGGGCCCCGACGCGGGATCGGTGCGCGCCTACGATATCGGTCGTCAGGAACGCATTGTGCGCGGGCGCATGCCCACGCTGGAAATCATCAACGAGCGTTTTGCCCGTAACCTGCGCATTGCGCTGTTCAATTTCATGCGCCGCAACGCAGAAATCAGCGTAGGCCCGGTGCGGGTGCAAAAATACAGCGAGTTCATCCGCAACCTGGTGGTGCCGACCAACCTGAACCTGATCCAGATGAAGCCCCTGCGTGGCACGGGCCTGTTCATTTTTGATCCGGATTTCGTGTTCCTGGTGGTCGATAACCTGTTCGGTTCAGATGGCCGTTACCACGTGCGCGTGGAAGGGCGTGATTTCACGCCGACCGAACAACGCATCATCCAGCGCCTGCTGGAAGTGGTGTTCGAGGAATACCAGAAGGCCTGGAAACCCGTGTTCGAGTGCGAGTTCGGTTACGTGCGCTCTGAAATGAACACGCAGTTTGCCAACATCGCCACGCCGACCGAAGTGGTGGTGGCGTATACATTCAAGATCGAACTGGGTGCGGGCGGCGGTGATTTCCACGTTTGCCTGCCGTATTCCATGATCGAGCCCATTCGCGATCTGCTTTATAGCTCCATGCAGGCAGACCGGATCGAGGCGGACAATCGCTGGTTGAAACTGTTGCAAAAACAGGTGCAAAACGCGGAGGTGGATCTTGTGGCCACGCTGGGCAATACCCAGGTCACGCTGGGTGACATTCTGAACCTCAAGTCAGGCGATGTGATCTCGCTGGAGATCCCGCAGGCGATTGTGGCGGACGTGGACGGGGTGCCGTTGCTGGAATGCAACTATGGTATTCTCAACGGCCAGTACGCACTCAAAGTCAACAAAATACTCAGTAACGCTGACGCGCTCAAAGGCGGCAGCGAGCTAGACCAGGGAGAAACCAATGGCTGAGGATAGCGCCCCGGAAGAAGCGCTGGACGACTGGGCGGCCGCCATGGCCGAACAGGCCGAGGCCGACAGCAAAGCGGCTGAATCGCAGGCCGATGTCAAAAGCGCGGCCGACATGTTCGAGCGCTTTGATGCGCCGCAGACCGTACCGCCCGGTGCCCCCAACAATATCGACATGATCCTGGATATCCCGGTTGCCTTGACCGTGGAGCTGGGTCGGACCAAGATTGCCATTCGCAGTTTGCTGCAACTGGCACAAGGCTCCGTGGTGGAACTGGATGGCCTGGCGGGCGAGCCGATGGATGTGCTGGTCAACGGCTGCCTGATCGCCCAGGGTGAAGTCGTGGTGGTGAACGACAAGTTCGGTATCCGCCTGACCGACATCATTACCCCTGCCGAGCGGATTCGCCGGTTGCACAAATAAGCGCGGTTACAAGATCGCGCCAGTCCTGGCCGGCGCCGGGTTTACCCCGTCTGCGCCGCGCCCTTCAAACATGTTAACCAGTCCGGATGGGGCAGCCGTGCCCGGGTGTATTTCTTCCATGTGGTCCAGATGCATTGCCGTCGGCGCCTTTTTGCCGGGCGCGGTCGCGCCGGTGATGGCTGCTGCCTCGTCACCGCAGGCCGTTGTGCCTGCTGCCACCTCAGCGGGCTCTTTTGCGCAACTGGCGCAAGTGGTCGTTGCGCTGGTGTTCGTGCTTGGCCTGATCTTCGTGTCTGCCATGTTGATGCGCCGGTTCTCTTTGCTGCCGGGCATGGCGGCCGGCAACCGGCTGCGCGTGGTGTCCGGCACCATGGTCGGCCCGAAAGAACGTGTGGTCATCGTTGAACTGGATGACACCTGGCTGGTGGTCGGCGTGACGCCGCAGAATGTGAGTCTGCTGCACACCCAGCCACGGCCGGCTGACGCGCCCGCACCACCGGCACCACCGCAATTTGCCTCAAAGCTGGCACAGATTCTGGCTGGCAAAAGGCCTCAAGCATGAAATCCTGGTTTTCTCCCCGACGTCTGGCCGGCGCAGCCGCGCTGACAATGCTGGCGAGCGTGCCGCTGGCGGCCCATGCGGCCGATGCCGCGGGCATTCCATTCATGACGGCCACCCAGGCCAATGGTGGCACGGCATATTCCTTGCCGATCCAGACGCTGCTGTTCCTGACAGCGCTGACTTTCCTGCCAGCCGTCTTGTTGATGATGACGGCGTTCACCCGCATCGTGATCGTCTTGTCTTTGCTGCGCCAGGCGCTGGGTACGCTGCAAACACCGCCCAATCAGGTCATCATCGGGCTGTCGCTCTTTCTGACCTTCTTTGTGATGTCGCCGGTGTTCGACAAGATCTACACCCAGGCCTATACGCCGTACTCGCAGCAGAAAATGACGTTCAACGACGCCATGGACAAAGCCGCAGTGCCGCTCAAAGACTTCATGATGAAACAGACGCGCCAGCGCGATCTGGCGTTCTTTATTGATGTGTCCGGCGCGCAAAAACCCAATGGTCCGGAAGATGTGAGTCTGCGGGTGCTGGTGCCGGCGTTTGTGACCAGCGAACTCAAAACCGCGTTCCAGATCGGCTTCATGGTGTTTATCCCGTTCCTGATCATTGACCTTGTGGTGGCTAGTATCCTGATGGCTATGGGGATGATGATGGTCTCGCCGGTGACCATTGCGCTGCCGTTCAAACTGATGCTGTTTGTGCTGGTGGACGGCTGGACACTCTTGATGGGCTCGCTGGTCCAGAGCTTTTATACGGGCTAGGGCGGTGGGGCGTGAGAGAAGCGGCGAGGCAAAAACCACGCGCGCCGGTTTTTCTGTTCTTCACGCGAACACAGGCTGATTCCGGATTTATATAATACGTAAACAGGTGTGAGTGACTGGTAGACCCGTCTTTGGGGTTTGCGCCTCACACATCACACTTCACGGGCGCCGCCAAACATGACTCCTGAAACCGTCATCACCCTGATCCAGCGTGCCATGGAAGTGCTGGTGTTGCTGGCTGGTCCGATCCTGTTGTCTGTGCTGGCGGCGGGTCTGATTGTGTCGGTGTTCCAGGCCGCCACCCAGATCAACGAAGCGACGCTCTCGTTCATCCCCAAGCTGCTGGTGGCGTTCCTGGTGTTTGTGCTGGCGGGCCCCTGGATGATCGGCATCATTACCGATTACACCACGCGCCTGTTTCAGAGCATTCCCACCCTGATCGGGTAAACCCGCCGCATGTTCACGTTTACCGACGCGCAAATCAACGCCTGGCTGGCGCTGTTCCTGTGGCCGTTCCTGCGCATTCTGGGCGTGTTGCTGGCTGATCCGTTTTTCTCCAATTCCGCCATCAACAGTACCGTACGGGTGTCGCTGGCCTTGCTGCTGACCTTGCTGATCGCGCCCATCTTGCCGGCCATGCCCAACGTGCCGGTGATGTCGGCGCAAGGCATCATGATCGGTATCAACCAGTTGCTGGTGGGCTGGATGATTGGCATGTGCATGCAACTGATTTTCAGTGCGGTAGAGATGGCGGGCAACATTGCCGGCCTGCAGATGGGCCTGGGTTTTGCCTCGTTCTATGACCCGCAAAGCGCCTCCAACGTACCGCTGGTGGCCCAGTTTCTCAGTGCGGCCACTTTGCTGATGTTTCTGGCCATGAACGGGCACCTGATTGTGTTGCGGGCACTGATCGAGAGCTTTTCCCAGTTGCCGCCCAATGATGCGCCGCTGGCCAGTGGCGCATTTCGCATGATTGCGGAGCACGGCAGCATGCTGTTCAACACGGGCTTGCGCCTGGCCATGCCGGTGGTGGGCGCGCTGCTGATCACCAACCTGGCCGTGGGCGTGATGACCCGCGCCGCGCCGCAACTGAATGTGTTCGCGATCGGCTTTCCCATCATGCTGGCGATCGGCGCTGCGGCGCTGTATATGGTGCTGCCGTTCCTGCCGCAATTTGTAAACGGCATGATCAACGAGTTCACGCGCTTTGTGAACGCCTTGATGCAAGCGCTGGCGCCGCAGTAGGCCGCTGCACTTATATATAGATAGATATGTATATCTTGTTGATTGGCTATCTCTACGTCATTGGCATGATGGCCATTGCTTCAGGCAGCCTGGCGCTGGGCGTTTTTTTTATCGTCGTGCTGGGCGTGTTGCCCACCTGGCTGATCTTGTGGCTCAAGCGGGCAGGGCAGATCAAAAAAGCACAAAAGCAGGCAGAGCTGGCCGAACGGGCTGCACTTGAACAGGCCGCAGTGGACCACGGTGAAGGACAGAGCGCGCCGTGAGCCAGAAACCCGCTATTGCCTGGCGTGACGGGGTCGCGCCCAGTTTCGTCATCCTGCCCGAACAAGGCGCCTGGCCAGATCTGCTGACCTTCCTGTTGCACCGCTTTCCCCATCTGCCCGAAGGTGGCATGGCCGCCAGGCTGGCCGCTGGCGAAATCATGGACGATGCCGGCCAGCCGGTGCGCGCTGCGGACCCATACCGGCCCGGCGGGCGCTTGTGGTATTTCCGCGAAGTGCCGGATGAAGAGCCGGTGCCCTTCGAGGCCCAGGTGATCTATCGGGACGAACGGATTCTGGTCGCAGACAAGCCCCACTTTCTGGCGACGGTGCCCTCTGGCCGGCGCCTGCGGGAAACCTTGCTCAACCGCTTGCGCCAATCGCTGGATCTGCCTGAACTCACGCCCGTACACCGGCTGGACCGGGAAACCGCCGGCCTCGTGATGTTCTGCCTGCATCCGCCCAGCCGCGGGCGGTATCAATCCTTGTTTGAATCGCGCCAGGTCAGCAAGGTGTATGAAGCCATCGCACCGCTCAACCCGGCCTTGAACCTGCCGCTGGTTCACCGCAGCCGCCTTGTACAGGGGGAGCACTTTTTTACCTCGCAAGAGGTAGAGGGTGAGCCCAATGCCGAAACGCGCATTTCACTCTTGCAAGATAACGGCCAGCTGGGCTGGTACCGGCTGGAGCCGCATACCGGCAAGAAACATCAGCTGCGTGCGCATATGTCCGCGCTGGGCATGCCCATCTGCAATGACCCGTGGTACCCGCAAGTGCAGCCGGATGCGCCGGATGATTTCACCCGGCCACTGCAATTGCTGGCCCGCTCGCTGCAGTTTGTTGATCCGGTCAATGGGGAAGAGCGCGTTTTTGAGAGCACGCGTTCACTGATCTGGCCGGTTTAACCCGTTTTCCTGCCATCCCGCCCCTGCGACACGGCGGAGATCGTCCAGTGCAGACGGTGTCCCGTCACGCCTGAATACGTTCCTTCCCGGTGTCATCACGGTTGCCGCGCTTTTCCGGATATTTATCTGTCATTGAGGCCGACCCGCGCCGTTCATCCTGCGTTTCAAGACGCCTATAGGGCAATATTCTTGCCCTTTTTCCAGGCCGAAGCAGAACTTGCCTATACATGTGCGGGAAATCCCGAATACTTTTTTATGGTGTTTTGAGCGGGTGCTTGTTTGACGAATGAATTTTTCCTGACGCGAGACCCGCTACCCCAAATCTGAAATGGCGTCGAGTGGTGCATCAGCTTATGTCATTGAACTATGTGGCACTATTTTGGTGCACTGAAGGCGATTCTAAACGTTTGTTTTAATTAAAGATTACACTACACTTTCTTATAAATTGTTTTAAATAAATAATAAATAGTTCCACATGGAATATTTGGCGATACTTATATTCACTTTTTGCGGGGTTCTGTGGTGTTACTTGCAGGTACGTCAAGGGCGCTTTGAGGGTCTTGGACTGGCATTGACTGTTGTCATGATACGACAACAGTAACGATGTTAGGCCTTTGATATGATCTAAATATATGATTTATAAGAAAATTGTTTGATGTTGATTGCACTTGAAAACACGTGTTTATCCCTTTGTAACGTGTTTACTGTGTATTTTTGACAACAAAAATTAGGAAGAAGTCTCTTTTTTTTGTTGAGGGAATGTCACTTCTGCGATTATCCGCTCACTTACACGGCCAACCGACAACGATGGCCGGAGACGGTCGCCAACAGCGCACCGCTTGGCCGTACTGTAAGGATGTGGGCTTCCACTTACCAACCCTGGGAGGCAGTTGTGCTTCATAAAAGAAAAACTCTCGTAGTAGCACTGGCTATGATCGGTGCAACCTATGCAGCGTCTGCCTTCGCAGATGATGCAGATTCTTCGTCCCCCGCCGCCAATCGCGTGGAAGTGACCGGTACATACCTGCGTGGCATCAAGCAACAAAGCGCCACGCCGATGACCGTGATCAAGACGGAAGACCTGACCAAGCAAGGTATCGTCAACGTCGAACAAGCTGTTGCCGCCATTGCTGCCAACACTTCGGCCATTACTGCCGCGACCTCTGTCGGTACCGACAACGGTGGCGCTGCATTCGCTGACTTGCGTGGTCTGGGTGAGCAATACACACTGGTTCTGCTGGACGGCCGCCGTATGGCCAACCAGGCCAGTAACGGCCTGGCCGTTGACCTGAACGCCATTCCGCTGGCCACGATTGATCACATCGACGTGTACAAGGGCGGTGCTACCGCTACCTACGGTACCGACGCGATCGCCGGCGTTATCAACTTCGTGACCAAGAAGTCGGTTCAAGGCGCAACGATTGAAGCCCGTATCCTGTCCCCGCAACACCCGGGCGGCCTGACCAAAGAAGTGAGCGTCACCGGCGGCAAGGGCAGCCTGGTTGACGACGGCTTCAACGTTTACGGTTCGTTCACCGCATCCAAGTCCAACGAGATCAAGACGACAGATCGTGATTTCGCGCAAAACTCCCTGAACCCGATCGGTACCAGCGGCAACTCTTTCCCGGCCAACTATGTGCCGCAAAATGTTGACCCTAATACCGGCAAGGTAACCGTCCTGGGCAGCGCGACCAACCCGATGTATCCGGGTTGCAATCCGCCGACGCTGGTTGCTTACAACGGCACTTGCCGCGAACAGACTCCGCTGTTCTATGGTATTCAGCCTGAAGTTGAGCAGTACACCGTGACGGGCAAGGCTTCCAAGCAAATCAACGAAGACAACCTGGTGGCCCTGCAGTACATCGGTACGCAAACCACCACGAAGACCCGTGTTGCGCCGACGCCGTTGCTGACCTATACCAACGACTTCTTTACGCTGCCGAGCACTTCACCGTACTTCCCGACTTCCGGTCTGCCGGATGGCACCAACCAACTGGAACTGCATTCCCGTTCCATCCCGGCTGGCGATCGTATGGACGAAATCGTCTCTACGACTCAACGTGTTATGGCCACTGCTGATGGCATGATCGGTAGCTGGGCTTATGCTGGCGGTCTGGCTTACTCGCAAAACCAGGTTCGTCACTACCTGACCGGTGGTTACGTTGACGGCAGCAAGCTGCAAGATGCATTCAACAACGGCACCTTGAACCCGTTCGGCGATTCCGCTCCGGGCGCATGGGATAGCGTTGCCCTGAATGGCAAGATCGAAGAAGACAAGTACGCCACCACCCTGGCTGACTTCCACGTCAACAAGGACATCTACACCCTGCCAGCTGGCGCTGTGCAGTTTGTTGCTGGTGTAGAAGCCCGTCACGAAAGCCTGGATGCCGTCTTTACCCAGCTGGCCCAATCGGCCCTGAGTACCGGTCTTGAGTCCGCCCAGAACACCAGTGGTAGCCGCAACTCGCAAGCTGTCTTTATGCAGTTGGCCATCCCGGTGACCGAAACCCTGAACGTGAACCTGGCCGCACGTGACGATTACTTCAGCGATTTCGGTAACACCGCGAACCCTGAAGTGAAGTTCACCTGGCAGCCGATCGAACAGATCAAGTTCCGTGGTAACGCCAGCACTGGTTTCCGTGCGCCGTCGCTGTACAACATCTATCAGCCGAACCAGCAGACCAACACGGCCGGCCAGTACAACGATCCGTTGAACTGCCCGAACGGCGTTCTGCAACCGGGTGGTAATCAGGGGCGCGATTGTGAAGCCCAGCAGCAGTTGCTGATTGGCGGTAGCAAAGACCTGAAGCCGGAAAAATCTGACTCCGCCAGCTTCGGTTTCGTGGTTGAGCCGATCAAGGCTGTGACCGCGTCGGTCGACTTCTGGTGGACCAACATCCACGACACCATCGGTACCCTGTCTGAATCCGCTATTTTTGCTGATCCGGACAAGTACGCTGACCGTTTCGTGCGTGATCCGTCTACCCAGAAACTGCTGTACGTAATCGATACCACCCAGAACCTGGGTAATACCATGACCTCTGGTATCGACTTGTCCGCAACGGTGCGTCTGCCCAAGACCGATATTGGTAACTTCTCGGTCACTTACGACGGTACTTACCTGACCAAGTTCGACTATCAGCACGAGAAAGATGGCCAGTACTTCCACGGTATCGGTCAGTTCTCGGACTACAACAACGCCCCGATCTTCCGCTACAAGCAAGACCTGAACCTGAACTGGAACAAGGGTAACTTCAGCGGCATTCTGGGTTCGACCTACCAGACTGGTTACCAGGATATGTACGAAGGCAACCGCGTTGCTTCCTACATCCTGTGGAACCTGTCCGGGACGTACGTGTATCACAAGGATCTGACGATCACTGCAGGTATCAAGAACCTGTTTGACAAGGCTCCGCCGTACTCCAATCAGGATTACACCTTCCAGCAAGGTTACGATCCGCGCTTCTTCGACGCAGTCGGTCGCGCTTACTACCTGCAAGCATCCTACAAGATGTAATTGCAGACCGGCCCTGGCCTCTGTCCTTTACCAGAAGGGCAGGGGCCTGGCCAATATGGCAGCAAGTTTCAACCAAGCCCGTGAGGGTGAGTTGATGGTTGTGGCAAGTTGAACTTCTGGATCAAGTCGTCGCAGGTAAAGGCGACAAGGTTCAGGTGAATGAAGGTTGAGCCGAACAATGGCTAACACAGCATACGGATATGGCCAAGGCCGTGCCGGTGGCCGTCGTGCAACAGGTCTGGTGGGCGTGGTGGTTTTCCACGTGCTCCTGATTTACGCACTGATCTCTGGCCTGGCACAGGACGCGGTCAAGAAAATCCAGCAAAAGGTGGAAGTCTCGATCATCAGCGAGCCGCCCCCGCCTCCACCCCCGCCGCCCCCTCCCAAAGTAGAGAAGGTCATCCCCAAGGCCGCACCGCCGGTGCCGCAGCCCAAGGCCTATGTGCCGCCGGTTGAGCATCCGAACAATGCGCCTGCGCCGACTGCCATTGCAGCGACGACGTCTGACCCGGCCCCGCAAGCACCCGCTCCGGCCCCTGCGCCCGCTCCGGCGCCCGCGCCGAGTGGTCCGTTGTCAGCCAAGGGCAATTGTACGCACCTGGAGAACCCGGAATATCCTGGCAAAGCCATGGAAGACGGGATCGAAGGTCTGGTTTCCGTTGTGTTCTCTTTTGGTAGCAACGGCAAATTCAGTGCGATCGAAAGCATGAATTTCAAAGGTATTCCTGCTTCGTACCGCAGCCAGTTCAAGGCTGAAATTACCAAGGCTCTGCAAGGCTACGCCTGCCCGGCCGGCTCGTTTGTCTACGAGTACAACTTCCATATGAATTCCGATTCCTGACCGGAATCACCGTTAGCACAAGGGTCACGATCATGACTAAGCAATTCTCTACTTTCATCAAATCTTTCGCTGCTGTGGCCGGCCTGATGGCTGTGTCCGCTGTGGCCTCCGCCGCTGAGGGTTCCAACCCCTACGGTATCGACGCACTGTGGAACCAGGGCGACGTCGTTGCCCGTACCGTGCTGATCATTCTGCTGATCATGTCCGCATCCACCTGGTATGTCGGCATCGTCAAGCTGCTGGAACAACGCCGTCTGTTGAAGCACGGCCGCACCCTGCTGGAATCCTCCGGCGTGGAACTGCAACAAAAGGCTGTGGCCGAGAACGACGACGTGCTGTTCACCGCCGTTGCTGTTGCCGGTATCGAAGCTGCCAAGGAACACAAGGGCGATCTGGCGCAACGTGTTGACCTGAACACCTGGGTTGCCATGGCGATCTCCGACGCAGTGGATTCCGCTGGTCACCACATGCAATCGGGCCTGTCCGTGGTTGCCACCATCGGTTCTACCGCCCCGTTCGTGGGTCTGTTCGGTACCGTTTGGGGTATCTACCATGCGCTGACCGCCATCGGTATCGCTGGTCAAGCCTCGATCGACAAGGTTGCTGGCCCGGTGGGTGAAGCGCTGATCATGACCGCGATCGGTCTGGCTGTCGCTGTGCCGGCCGTGCTGGGTTACAACTGGCTGGTTCGTCGCAACAAGCTGGTGCTGGATATGGTTCGCGTGGTTGCTGGCCGTCTGCACGCCGGTCTGCTGGCTTCCCCGGCCAAGTAAGAAGGTCAGGTAAACATCATGGCGCGCTATCGCAGACCCAGTCACGGTGGCGCTACCGGTGAAGAAGATCAGGTGATGTCCGCCATCAACACTACGCCGCTCGTCGACGTGATGCTGGTGTTGCTGATCATCTTCCTGATCACCATCCCGGTGGTGACCCAGACCGTGAACGTGAAGCTGCCGACGGAATCCAATATCCCGACGCAGACCAAACCGGAAAACATCGTTCTTGCTGTTGACGCCAAGAACGTCACCTACTGGAACCAGCAGCCGATCAGCGATACAGAATTGCTGGCCCGTCTGGAAAAGGCCGCGGTGAAAGACCCGCAGCCCGAGGTTCATATCCGCGGTGACGTAACCGCCCGTTATGGCCCGCTGGGTCGTATCGTGCTGGCCGTGCAGCGTGCCGGTATCGTGAAGATTGCTTTCATCACGGAACCGCAACCCGGCGGTCAGTAAGCAGGACTGACTGACAAAACGCCAGCGTGTGTTTTGTCAGTCGCAGAACGAATTATCAAGGGCGGTTGTTAACCCTCCGCCCCATGGAGAACCACCATGGCCATGAATGTAGGCTCGTCGGGTGATGACGATCTGATGATGGAAATCAACACCACGCCGTTGATCGACGTGATGCTGGTACTTCTGATCATGCTGATCATTACCATTCCGATCCAGACGCACGCAGTGAAGCTGGATATGCCGACCAACAACAACCAGCCGAACAACGCCGAGAAACCGGTCGTGATCCAGCTGGACATCCTGCCGAACAACGAGATCCACTGGAACGGTGAAGTGGTCAATGGCCGCGCCGATCTGGAAAGCCGCCTGGGCACCGTTGCCAAAGCCAATCCGCAGCCGGAGTTTCACATCCGCCCGGACAAGGACGCCAGCTACGCACCCGTAGCCGAAGTCCTGGCTGAATCGCAACGCATTGGCGTGAAGAAGATCGGCATTGTGGGCGGTGAGCAGTTCCTGCAGTAACAGAGCATGCCGCACGCTGGTGGCAAAGCCGGAACAGAACAGGCTGGGTGCCGGTCAGCGTGTGAGAATTGAGATGCCTGGGGGTTTTCCCTCCAGGCATTTTCTTTGGGCAACAGACTGGTTTTGCGGGTGATAAAAGACCCGCGCCGCTGACGTTCGATGTGGCTTTGACTACATATAACCAAGACCGCCTGATCAGAAAGGGAGCTTCTGGCTGGCGCAAGGCGAACGGACAGTCCTGTTTACGGGCGATCCCCGTAACGGTTTGAGAGGGAAGGGGGAAAGATGAGACTGAGAGTGCTGGCCCTGGTGGCCATGCTGACTGCCGCTTGCGCCGCCACGACGCTGGCCGCACCGGACCCGGACAAAGTGCTGCATAGCTCGTTCAATGCGCCAGAAACCGGGTACGACCCGGCCAAGACGTCAGACGTGTATTCGCACGGCGTGATGGAAAACATCTTTGAGCCGCTGCTCACTTATGATTACGTCGCGCGCCCGGCCAAGCTGATTCCGCTGATTGCGACCAGCATGCCGCAAGTCAGTGCAGATGGTCTCACCTACACCATCCATATCCAGAAAGGCATCTACTTTGCCGATGACCCCGTCTTCAAGGGCAAGAAGCGTGAGTTGACCGCCGCGGACGAGGTTTATGCGCTCAAGCGCATTGCCGACCCGGCTACAGGCTCACCTTCCAACTACCTGGTGGCGGGCCATTTCGTTGGCGTTGATGAACTGGTTGCAAAGGCCAAAAACGGCAAGTTTGACTACGACGCCCCCTGCGAAGGCATCAAGGCCCTTGACCGCTACACCATCCAGCTAAAACTCAAGCAGCTTTACCCGGCGCTACCCTATGTCCTGGCCATGCCGCATACCTCGCCAGTGGCGCGGGAAGTCATGGAGGCCTATGGCCAGAACTCGCTGGCGCACCCAGTGGGCACCGGCCCGTACATTCTCAAGGAATGGAAGCCCGGCGTAAAAACCACGCTGGTCTACAACCCCAATTTCCGTCATGTCGTGTTTGATTTCCACCCCACACCGGGCGACAAGGCCGGCGAGCAAGTGGCGCGGGAAATGAACGGCAAGACCATGCCGCAGATTGGCCGGATTGAAGTGTCCATCTTTACCGAAGAACAACCCATGTGGCTGGCATTCAAGAGCGGCCAGCTTGATGAGTTGTATTCGATCCCGCAGCCGCTGTTGCGCGGCGTGCTGAACATGGACCCGAAGAACCCGCGCCGTGCTGCACTCAAGTCTGAATACCGCAAAGCGGGTTTGAAGATCAGCCGCGTGCTGGATCCGGAAATCACCTACTGGGCATTCAACATGCAAGACCCGGTGCTGGGCGGCTTGTCCAAAGAAAAGATCGCCCTGCGTCGTGCCATTGCCATGTCGTTTGATACCGACCAGACGATTCGCGATATCCGCCGTAACAATGCCGTGCGCGTTGAATACACCATTCCGCCAGGCGTAGTGGGGCATAACCCGAACTTTAAATATCACTATGAATTCAACCGCCCGCTGGCCAATGCGCTGCTGGATGAGTTCGGCTACAAGATCGGTCCGGATGGCTACCGGATGACCCCTGAAGGCAAGCCGATCTCGATCGACTTCCTGACTGATGCTTCCGCGATTGGTCGTCAATGGAACGAATACTGGCAAGAAGCGCTTGATTCGATCCATATCCGCACCGTGTTCCGTCCTGTCATGTTCAACGATGCGCTCAAGGCATTGCGTTCTTGCACCTATGGGATCTACGGCGCTGCGTGGATCGCCGACTACCCGGATGGTGAGAACTTCGCGATGCTCAACTACAGCAAGAACATCGGGGCGGAAAACACCGCGTGTTACAACTCGCCGCGCTACGACAAGCTGTATCTGGCATCGCAAAAGCTGCAAGACAGCCCGGAACGCAATCACCTGTACGACGAAATGAACAAGGTGATGATGGAAGAAACCCCGTGGCTGCCGGGCGAGACGCGTTTCCGCAACCGTATGATGCAACCCCGTGTACTGGGCGATGAGGTTCACCCCATCTTCCAGGTATCCTGGCGTTTCATGGATATCCAGAAGTAAGGAGCCGGCAACATGTTCGCTTATATCGTTCGTCGCGTACTGCAAATGATCCCGACCCTGTTCGGGGTGATGTTGCTGGTGTTTATGCTGTTTAACGTGTTTGGTGGCGACCCTTCGCTGGTGCTGGCGGGTAAGCACCTGACCGCGGAGTCGCTGGCCAGTATCCGTGCCCAACTGGGTCTGGATAAAAGCCAGTTTGCGCAGTTCATGATCTTCGTGAAACAGGTACTGACGCTGAACTTTGGCACCTCCTGGTCTACGCAGCAGCCGGTGTCCGACATCATTGGCTCGCGCATTGGCCCGTCGCTGCTGCTGACCGGCTCCATGCTGGTGGTCGACTTGCTGATCGCCATCCCGCTGGCCGCGACCGTCGCGTATTTCCGCCGTGGCCTGACCGACCGTATTGTCACCATCTGCTGCACCATCGCCATGTCGGTCTCGGCGCTGGTGTACATCATTGCGGGTCAATACTGGCTGGCTTACAAGCTGGGCTGGTTCCCGGTTTCGGGCTGGAGCGGTTCGGCCTGGCATAACCTGTGGTACTACGTGCCGCTGCCGATGCTGATGGGCCTGATGGTGTCACTGGGGCCGGATATCCGCTTCTATCGCTCGTTCTTTATCGAAGAACTGGGTAACGACTACGTGCGTACCGCCCGCGCCAAAGGTTTGTCGGAGCGCGTGGTCATGCTCAAGCACGTGCTGCGCAATGCGCTGATTCCGGTGGTCACCACCGTGATGATGTCGCTGCCGTATCTGCTGATCGGCGCGCTGGTGCTGGAAACCTTCTTCAGTATTCCCGGTATGGGTAACGCGGTGGTGCTCGCTGTCAACAACAGCGACTTCCCGATCATCAAGGCCATTACGGTGTACATCGCCCTGGCCACCATGATCTTCAACCTGCTGGCCGATCTGATCTACAAGCTGATCGACCCGCGCGTGCAACTCAAGTAACCGGAGAGACAACATGACAAGTACTGTACAGGCTGCTCCGGCCATGAATGGCACGCCGGAAGTGCACCGTGGTTTCTGGGCGCTGGGCTGGCGCCGGCTCAAGCGCGACAAGGTGGCGATGATCTCGCTGATGGTGGTGGGCGCGTTCCTGGCCATCGCCGTAGCGGGCTGGTTCAACATCATTGGCGATGGCTGGCGCAAGGAAGTCGCCATCCCTTATGCGCCGCCGTCCTGGTTGGCGCAAAGCGCGGAAGAAACCCTGCCGCCGGCAGAAGAAGAGGCGGGCGCCAAAACCAATGCGCCCATCGTGACCATGACCGAAGCCGAAGACCCCATCGGCAAGGAACTGGCGATTGCCCGGCAGAACATGGGCAAATATGCCTCAGTCGAAACCCCGTTGCGCGAATCCTTGCCCTTCGGCGGCGACCTGCGTGGCCGTGACGTGATCGTCAAGACCATCAAGGGCACGTCTACCTCTGTGTTCGTCGGTATCTTTGGCGCGCTGTTCACGCTGCTGCTGGGCACCGTGCTGGGTGCGATTTCCGGCTACTTTGGCGGCAAGGTCGATGACTTTCTGAACTGGTTCTACAGTGTGTTTACCAGCGTACCGGACATGCTGTTGCTGCTGTCGTTTGCGGCGGTGGCCGGGCGCGGTATCAAGACCATCATTATCGTGATGGCGCTCACCAGCTGGACCGGTACTTACCGTCTGGTGCGGGCCGAGTATCTCAAGCTGAAGAACCGCGAGTTCGTGCAGGCCGCCAGCGCCATTGGCGCCAGCGATGCCCGCCGGATCTTTGTGCACATCCTGCCCAATATCTCGCACTTGTTGCTGGTGCAGTTCTCGCTGTTGACCGTGGCCTTGATCAAGTACGAAGCCATTCTGTCGTTCCTGGGCTTTGGTGTGGGTGTGACGCAGGTGAGCCTGGGCTCCATGCTGGCCGAAGCACCGGCCGAGCTGGTGCAAGGTGTGTGGTGGCAAATGGTGGCGGTGACGATCGCCATGTCTCTGTTGGTGACGGCATTCAGTCTGTTGATTGATGGACTGCGCGATGCCTTTGATCCCAAAGCCAATAAATAAGAGGACCGACACCATGAACCACGCCGCTCAACAAGAAACGCTGCTGTCGATCCGCAACCTTGATGTGCGCTTCAAGCAAGAAGACGCCGAGCCGTTTCACGCGCTCAAGGGCATCAGCCTGGATATCCCGAAACACACCACCGTGGCACTGGTGGGCGAATCGGGCTCGGGCAAGTCGGTGACGTCGATGGCCATCATGCAATTGCTGCCGGCGATGCAAACGCTGATCGACCCGGCCAGCCAGATCCTGTTTGAAGGCCGTAACCTGCTGGAAGTGGCGGGCGCGGATTTGCGCCGTCTGCGTGGCAAAGACATTGCCATGATCTTCCAGGAGCCAATGAGCTCGCTCAACCCGGTGTTTACCGTGGGCGACCAGATCATCGAAACCCTGATGCTGCACGCAAAGCTGTCACGCGCTGCTGCCGCCAGACGGGCGCTGGAATTGCTGATTGAAGTGGGCCTGCCAGACCCGGAAAAGAAGATCAAGAACTACCCGCACGAGCTCTCTGGCGGCCAGCAGCAACGCGTGATGATTGCCATCGCCATTGCTTGCGAGCCCAAGCTCTTGATTGCGGATGAACCGACCACGGCGCTGGATGTGACCATCCAGAAACAGATTCTGGAACTGATCGCCAAACTGCAGGCCAAGCGCGGCATGTCCGTGCTGTTCATCACGCATGATCTGGGGCTGGTGGGCGAGTTTGCCGACAAAGTGGTGGTGATGCGCCACGGCCAGATTCGCGAGGCGGGCGAGGTCAAACAGATTTTTGAAGCGCCGCAGGACGCCTACACCAGGGCCTTGCTGGCCTGCCGTCCGCAACTGGACCAGCGCCCGATGCGTCTGCCGGTGATTGATGACTTCATGAAGCCGGGCGGCTTTGTCTCGGCGGGCGAGCGTCAGCGCGGTTACACGCCCAATGACGAAATCGTGCTGGATGTACAGGGCCTGGCCAAGTCGTTTGATATCCGCCAGGGTTTGTTTGGCAAAAAACAGTTTCATGCCGTGAAGGATGTGTCTTTCAAACTGGCGCGCGGCAAGACGCTGGGGATTGTGGGCGAGTCGGGCTCGGGCAAGACCACGGTCGGCCTGACCCTGGTGCGCCTGCATCAAGCTACAGCCGGCAAGGCGCTGTTTGAAGGCAAAGACCTGCTGGCCATGTCGCCCAAAGAATTCCACGCCTACAAGCGCCGCATCCAGATCATTTTCCAGAACCCGTATGCGTCGCTCAACCCGCGCTTTACGGTGGAGCAGATTCTGGCTGAGCCGATGACGCTGCATGGCATTGGCAACAATGGCGCTGAACGCCGCAAACTGGCGCAAGAGTTGCTGGATCGCGTGGGTTTGCCGGCGCGTTCGCTGGTGAAATACCCGCACGAGTTCTCTGGCGGCCAGCGGCAGCGTATTGCCATTGCCCGCTGCTTGACCATGAAGCCCGAAGTGCTGATTTGTGATGAATCGGTCTCGGCGCTGGATGTGTCGGTGCAGGCGCAGGTGCTCAACTTGCTGCAAGATCTGCAGGACGAGTTCAAGTTGTCGTACCTGTTTATCTCGCACGATCTGGCGGTGGTCAAACATATCTCTGATCAGGTGCTGGTGATGAACAAGGGTGAAGTGGTGGAGCAGGGCGATTCTGACGCCATTTACCGCCAGCCCAAAGAAAGCTACACCCGCCGCTTGCTCGACTCGATCCCGACTGGCTGGACCGGCGGCGCGCCCGCGCTGGCCTGATCCAGACTGCGCTGGTCAACACACCCGGCCGTGCCTTGCACCGCCGGGTGTTGTTTTATTTCGCCAGGATTGCGTTTTGCGCTGCGTCAAGCCAGGATGATCTGCCCTGAGGAGGATCGCATGACGCATATCGAACGCCATTCCGACCCCCGTGCATTTGCCAATGATCTTGGCGCATGGCTGGGCGACAACTACGCCATTCACAACCAGCTGTATAACGCGGTACTGCGCACCACTGTGGCATTGATGGTGGCGCATGAGCGGCGGCTCTATCTGGTCAAGCGCGGTACGGCCACGGTGGGTGCCTGCATGAGTATTGGCCCCGCGCCGCGGTTCTCGCTGATGATCACCGATCTGGATGCCGCAGCCTGTGCCGCGCTGGCGGCTGAACTGGCGCACGAAGGCATCACCCCCACTGATATCGTCGGCCCGGCGCCGGATGCGCGCCGACTGGCCGGGCTGTACGCCCAGGACCATCGCATTGAAGTGCATACCGCGCTGGGGAATTTCCAGTTGCAGCGTCAGCCTGTTACCACCGGTGCAGCAGGGCAGTTGCGCCCGGCCACCGCGGCAGATCGCGCCTGGCTGCTGCGGCACTGGATTGATTTTGCGCATGAAGCGCATATCCCGGAGCCGGATGAACTCGTGGCGGAGCGCATTGCAGCGCAACTGGAGTCCGCCGTGCAAACGTTGTGGATCTGGCAGGTTGATGGCGTGGATGCCGCCTTTTGCGCCGGATCGTACCAGCCGCCGTTGTCACGCATTGGCCCGGTGTACACCTTGCCGGCCCACCGCGGACGTGGTTATGCCGGCGCCATGGTCGCTGCGGTCTCTGAGGTAGCGCTGGGGCGCGGCATCAAAGACCTGTTTCTGTCGACTGATCTGGCCAACCCGACCAGCAACGCCGTGTACAAGCGCATTGGCTATGTGCAGATTGGCGAACATCTGCATTTGCGCTTGCTGGCAGACACCGCCACGGTCCAGGCCTGATGGCGACGCTTGTACCATTGCAGACGCGGCGGCTGAACCGGCATCACGCTGCGGATGTCGCCGCCTTGCAGGCCATACTGGAGGCCGCCCCCGGCTACGCCTTGCTGGTGCAAGGGCAATTGCCGCAAAGAGAGGCCGCAGCAGAAGATCTGGCAGCGCTGCCGCCCGGTATCGGGCATGACGACAAGTTTGTCTGGTTGTTGCTGCACGGTGATCAAGCCGTAGGCGCGATTGATCTGATCCGCGGCTATCCGCAGCCGGACTGTGCCTGGCTGGGGCTCTTGTTGCTGATCGAAAGCCACCAGCGGCAAGGACTGGGCGCGGCGGCCCTGGCGCTGGTACTGGCTGAGGCCCACCGCTGGGGCTGTACCGAGATGCGGCTGGGCGTGGTGGCCTGCAATGTCGTTGCGCTGCGGTTCTGGCAGCAACATGGCTTTGCCGAAATTGAACGCAAGCAGGTGGACGGTTACACCGACGAGGTGATCGTCATGCGCCGCGTTTTGTAGACGCGGGCACCGGGGCCGGGACGGCGCGCGGCGGCACACGCCCTGGCCATTGCGCCATCACGAGCGCCTCCACTGCCTTGAGCAAACGCGCGCCCATCAGCGCGCAGTACAGATTCAGCGCAAACATCGGCGGCAGCAGGATGTACCACGGTAGCTGCAGATCGGCCAGCAGGCTGACGGGCGCATAGATCAGCGTGGCGGACACACCCTGGGCAAAGAACACATAAATGGCGTTGCGGCCCACCCAGCGCAAGGGTTCTTGCGTGAACAGCCACGACACCGGGCGCCAGCGCGTCAGCAACAGCAAAGTGCACAGGGATAACCACGAACAGGCAAAGTACAACGCCTGCGGCGGAAACTTGTACGTTTGCAGATGAACCAGCGCATCGTGCAACTGCGGTGTGCAACACAACTGCCAGATCGCCTGCAATGTAATCAGCGCAAACCAGTACCAGGGCAGGCGTTGTCTGGCGTGGCAATAGCCCAGCAGGAACAGCGGCAGATAAAACATGCCGAACGCCACAATGGGCAACCAGCCCGTGTCCCAGTCTGCATCCGGCGCCAGTTGTGACAGGAACAAGGTGCCGACCAGCACCAGCGCCACGGTCAGCGCAGCGCGTTCATGAAACCAGATCAGGGCAATGGCGGCCGCGCTGACGCCCAGGTAAACGCGCATGAACCACATCGAGCCCATAACCACGTCATCGCCCGCGGCCATGCGGTAGTCATGCAGGTACCATTCCAGCAGACGCAAGGCAGGCAGATGATGGCCGCTGAGCACATAGCCCAGCCATACCACCGACACAAATGCCATATAGCGCCATTGCAGGCGCCACAGGTTCAGCCAGGTTTTTCGCGGGGAGGCAACCTTGCTGCAAGACCAGCCAGCAAGGAAAAAGAACAGCGGGACATCCAGCCACAGGCAAGCGCCATGCAACCAGGCAGGGGTGTAACTGTCGCCACTCCAGAACACCGAGTGGATAAACACCACAGAGATAACGGCAAAACCTTTCAATCCATCCAGCAAGGGATCACGTAACATCTTTTCCCCTTCTGTATATGGCGGGCCTAGTTGAGCTGGTCCCGTCGCAGACGGTCTTTGATGGCAGCAGATTGCAGCTTGCTGCCGCTGGCAATGTGGGAAGCCTGGCTGGTGCACATGGTCGGCATGTCCTGATTGCGGCGGTACAGGCGCACTTGCTGATCGGCAGATTCATACACCAGCGAGGCGTTGCTCAGGATGTGCCGGGTGTCTGGCGGCGAGACCGGATCATTCGCCCGCTGCTCGCCCCACACCACCACGTAATCCACCGGAATACCGGTTTTTTGTTCAAACCGGTCCACGTCCAGCTGATGCACATCAATCAGCTTGCGCTGGGGTTCCCAGTGGTAGAGCAGTTCTTGCGTGTCGTAGCCGGGCCGGAAGCGGATGGGGTACACGCTCAGCCGTGCCAGAAAATTGAACAGCACCACGCGGTCCTGATCCAGTTCCAGCCGGTTGGTGGCCTGAAGAAAGGGCTGGTAGCCCACGGGCCGCGGTCGGCCTTTGTCGTCATACTGGGCTGAGGATTCCACCACCGGCAGCACCGTGCAGTGCGCGCCGATTTGTTTATCCATGGCCGACAGCGCCGTCAGTTGCTGGCGTACCTCGCCTTGCACCGCCCAGGTCTGGCTGAACTGCATGACCAGCATGCCCACGGCGACGACCGCCAGACCCCGGCGCAGCCATTGCTGGTTGATCAGCAAAGCGGCGCACGGCAGTGCCCACAACATGGGGAAGAGTTCCGCCCGCAAAAAGTGCGTCCAGCCGCCGCCGGAGATATCCGGCACGATCAGGCAAAAACCGTAAAACAGCACCAGCGTCAGGCCGAGCCCGGTGAACAGGGTGGCCTTACCCTGCAACAGGTGATGCCGTTCCTGCCAGATTTTGTAGACCGTGGTCAGCAGGGTGATCGCCATCAGGATCATCAAGGCATAGGGCAGGGTCAGATTATCCCCCGACTGCAGGCGGAACAACTTGCCTCGCGCCATTGCCAGAACACGCTCGTGCAGGCCGGGCCCATATTCGGTGGGGTATCCGTGCTGACGCAATGCAAACCACGCCATCAGCGGCAGTGGCAGGCACAAGGCCAGCGCCACGCAAACACTGGTCGCCCACAAGGCGCGGCCACGCAAGCCGGCTTGCCAGTCGCTGAGCAGACGAACAGCTTCCAGCGCAAACAAGGCCAGTGCCGCCATGACGAAACCTGCCGCGTGGCTCAGCAGCGTAACGACCAGCATCACCCCCAGCAACAACGCGCGCCAGAGTCGCGGGTGGGTACGCAAGTCCAGATACCAGCCAATAGCCAGGAAGAAGCCGGCCAGCGAAAACAGGAAGTTGTACAAGCCCAGAAAGAACAACTGGTTAGCCAGCAAGGGCAGGGCAAACAGGGCCAGCCAGGCGTTGTCCGGATTGATCTTGCGCAGGGTATACCACGCTGCCACCGCCGGGCTGACCAGACACAGCGCCTGCAAAATGGCCTCGGCCCGGCTGGGTTCGACCACCAGCATCAGTGCCTGCAAGATGGCGTAGGTCGCCATATTGGGTTGCAGGGTGTCGGCGGACATGAACATTTGCGACTGCAGTGGCCAGTCGGCGTCGCCAATGTGGCCCAGCATGTCGGCAAAGGAGAGGTGGATGGGGCCATCGTTGGTGGCCAGCGGCCCCAGCGTGATCAGTACGGCGGCGTAAACCACAACGACAGCCAGAAACAGGCCATGACGCCGCAGTAACGTATCCGGGAGATTCATGCGCTTTCCTGAACAGAAGCACAAAACATCTGTGCTTTGTATGGGTGATGTAACCAAGAAAGCTTCAGTCTGTCATGTCTGACTTATTTTGCAAGTATTATTTGTGCGATGCACCAGGTATCGGTTTTTACAGCCGCGGATTAGATCAGTCGCCCGTGTAGTGTTCCGGGAACTGCACGCGCACCGGTTCGCCGTCGCTACGCCAGCCATGGCACGAATCAATCAGCCGCGTCAGCAACCGCGCCTGCGCCGTGGTGCGCGGACCGACTGCCGGTTGCGGCGTCTCGCGCTTGCGCAGGCCGGACGACACCGTCTGGAAAGCCACCGTGGCCATCGGGCCCAGCAGTTCGGTGATATGCGTACAGCCATCGCGGCCCTTGAAGAGCTCCCGCACTTTGCGGTTGAACCCCGGGCCGATGCGCAAGCCCACAAGGCGCTGGTAGGCACCCGCAATCTGCGGACAAATGGTGTACGGCGAGTGCTCGGTCGCGGCTTCAACGGCGACGATCTCGTATTGATCGTTCAGCGTCAGCCGTACCTGCATCAGATGCAAGGGCTCGCCCTGCGGCAATTGCCGGCCATCGTAAAACGAGACCGGGTAGCCCTTGGTATCGGTGATGGACGCTTCGATATCCCACAAGCCGTCATCGCGCAGGAAGCCCTGACACTGGATCTGGCGGGTGTGGTAGTGCTGACGGGCGACGGGCGGGCTCAGTGGCATAAGCGTTTCTCTTCAAAAACAGCGGCGATCATCGCGACAGATTGTGCCCGCCAGCCGGGGGCCGGACCATTGCAGTTTGCCCCTGGCCCGGCGTTTGATACGCGCTACAGATAACGGGTCCACAACACCTTTGAGGTGACGGCAGTGGCGGCGCTGCTGCCCCCGCCGGTGCCCACGCCGGCACCTGGCTGATACGCCGGCGGCAGGGCGCTGAGGTTGATGGTGGTGCTGGCGCCCAGGCTGTTGGCGGCAGTGCTGCCCGAGGCCGTCACGTAACCATAGACCGTCGTGCTGCCATTACTGTTGAACTGGTTGTTGGCCAGGATACTGCCGTAGACCACGGTACTGGAACCCAGCGACACATTGCCGCCGGAATACACGCCATTGGTGGCGCTACCGGCCAGGAAGGCGTAGTTGGCCACGGCAGTGGCGCTGTAGTTGAACGTGGTCGGGCTGGCGGCCGGGGTGCACAGATTGGTGGGCCACCGGGAGGCAAAGTTATTGTTTACGCAAATCCCGGTCGGCGCATAGGTGGTGCCGTTCACCACACCGTTGTAGCCGGCATAAGCCGGGGCGTAGACCACATCGCTGCCGCTGGTCGAGATATTGCCGGTGGCGATGAACGTGTTGTAGTACGTGCCATTGCCCACGGTCAGATCGCCATGGAACCACGCGACACCCTGCGCAATGCTGGTGCCGTTGATGCTCCACATGCTGGTGCTGGTGTTGTAGCTAAAGCAGGTATTGCTGGTGGAGTACCCCTTGCAGATGGTCACGGCCGAGCCCACCGCGGGCGTGCCGCAGGTCGGGGAGGATGCCGTGGAGCCGCTCGCCAGCGCCGTGCACAGATAATCCACGTGGGTACTGTCGTAGTTGCCCAGATAGTAAGTGCCATTGGTGATGCCATTAACATTGGCGACCGTCACTTTGCGATACCCGCTGCTATCCACATCAAAAATGTAGTTGGCGACGGATTGCAGCTGGTTGGCGTCGATCTGCTGGCTGGTCAGCGAGACCGGGTTGACCGGCACCGTGTAGTTGCTCTGCACCGTCACGTTCACGCCGTTGTTCCAGCTGGGCTTGCTCAATGTGCCGCCAATCGTGCCGGTGGTGACGGTGCCGCTGCTGGTGACGGTCAGGTTCTTTTGCGCCTTCAGTGTCCCGATCGAGTTGCTGTCCATGGTGACACTGCCCTTGGTGTTCACCGAGTCGGCGTGTGCCGAGCCCGTCAGCGTGACATCCCCGATAGCATTGATGGTCACCGCGCTGGCGCTGCCGCTCAGCGCAACCGTACCGTTGGAGTTGATGGTCCCGACTTGCGCGCTGCTACCAATGGCGACGTTGCCGGTGGCATTGATGACCTGCACCCCGGTCAGCGAAATGCTGGTCGCGGTAAAGGAACCGTTGACGTTGATCACCGCCGCCGCTGCGGTGCTGGTGGAGGTGGTGAAATTGATGCTGCCGCCCAGCGTCACGTCGTGATTGAAGTTGATGGCATTGGTAATGCTGTTGCTGCTGCCGGCACTGCCCGCAATCACACAATAAATGGCTTGCACGGTCGATGTCGCGCCGCCGCTGCTGCCGGTGAGATTGGCAGTGACCAGCGTGCCCTGCACCGAGCCCGTGGCCGCAGAAGAGACGCAGCTGGTCGATGTGTTACTGACCGCGGCCACGAGGCCGCTGATCCCCGGCAAACCCGTGAGCGAGATCGGGCTGTTCACCGTCAGCGCGCTGGCCCCGGTCTGGCCGGCCTGGTACAGATACTGGCGAAACGCTTCCACCCCGGTCCAGGCCTTCAACTGCGCTTGCGTGGCACTGTGGGCGGTCAGCGCGCTGTCTTGCTCGCTATGGACGTAATACATGGTGCCCAGCACGGCTGCGCTGAGCGACAAGCCGACCATCAGCACCAGCAAGATGGCGGCAATCCCGCGCTGGGTGTGGATACGGGCAAAGTGCAAAGGACGCGGTCGCATGGCCATCATCATTGGGTGAAATTGGAAAGACAGCTGGACCAGTTGTTGTTGCCGGTACTGGTAGACCATTTCATCTGCACGGACAAACCGGCACTGGCAGACTGGGTACTGGCCAGCGCCGACACCACAGAGCCCGCAGCCAGCGGAATGCTGGCGGTATTGACCTCTGCGCCAAACGGCCAGCACGCGCCAGCGCTGGCACTGGCGGTAAAGGTGACAGCTGCCGGCAAGCCGCTGGCCAGCACCGTGGTGCTGCTCCAGGTGGTGGTGTTCCACTTGGTGGCCACCGGGTTGCAACTGGAACTGGCCTGGACCAATGACAGGCTCCAGGTCACAGGCGTCGTGGATGAAGCCTGGCTGATCAGGCCCTGGCAAACCCAGGTCGCCGTGCCGGTTGGCGTGGTGTTGCTGTCCCAGTACACCGCCGTGCCAGAGACCTCGCCACTGCTGGGCAGGGTCTGGGCAGAACTGACGCCGCTGGCCGTGTTGACGATGACAAAGTCGCTGGTCTTGCTGGCACCGCTAATGCCAAAGCCGGCGCTTTGTAGCTGGTTTTGCGCAGTCAGCAAACCGGTTGTGGCCTGACGGTCTTGCGAGGCCACCGGCTGCATACCGTTGACCGGATCGAACGTCATGCGCGCCCCGATCCGGTACAGCGACAGCATGGCGATGATCACCAGCATCGACACCACCATGCCCACCATCAGACTGGTCAGGGTCCAGCCACGCTGTGCGGTATAGGGCCCCGTTTTCATGAGCCATTCCCCAGCGTCAGCGATCCACCCAGCAAACCGGCGTTATCGGTGGTGGCGGTATTCAGGCTGGGGATGAAGACCGGCTGGGTGCTGCTGCCGACCGTGACCGAACCTTGAATCACGCTGCAACTGAAACTGGTACTGACACTCACCGCAGAGGCACTGAGCGTGACCGGAATGGGGGTGGGGCTGGTCACGCCGCACAGACCGCGCATGCCGCCGCCGCTTTGCATCAGCTGGGTTCTGACCTGATTGATCACCGTGTTCTGCACGTTCAGCGTGGTCTGGCTCAAGGCGGAGCGCGACAGGATATACGTCAGCCCCACGCCGACAATGGCCACCAGCAACATGGCGATCAGCCCTTCAAACAGCGTGGCACCGCGTTGCCGCCAGGGCCGGTCAATTGAGCGTGAGCGCACTGGACATCCCCGAAACCTGATAGCTGGCGGCGGTGCCACAACTGGTGCCACCCAGCGTGGTGCTCACCGGCAAACCCGCGTTGTTGAGCGCGACACACTGCGTCGCCGCGTTATTGAGCAGGCCGGTGGTGCCGGACGGCAAAGTGCCGGTCCACACCGATCCGCTACAGCTAAAACTGTTGCCTGGCGTGCGCGGCACATTAGTGGCACTGGCCGCCGTTGAATAACTGGCTTCCTGCACGCAAACGACATTACCGCCGCTCAACAACAGAAAGGCCGCGGGCTCGTTCTGCTGCGCGCCGGCGCTATTGCGCAACGTGCGCGACTTGGCCATGGCCATGCCTTTGACAAACAACGTCTGCCCGGCCTGCTGGTTGGATGAGCGCACCCACTGCATGGTCAAAGGCACCCCCATGAACAGCAGGATGGTCAGCACCACAAGGCTGATCAGCAATTCGACCATGGTGAACCCGCGCGATGCTCGCGTCGACATGGGCATTACCAGCTGGACAAGCCACCGCAGGCCTGGCTGCCTGCAACCGAAATCGTCCGCGCGTTGGTGTTGTTCAGGGTGAGTGTGCAGCCCGACACCACCTGGCCGCTGCGGCCGGCGGCGGTCAGCGTATACGCCGTGGTTGAACCGGCTGTGACCGAGGCCGAATACGCAAACATGGCCGATTCAGCCGGGCCGAACGCCGTAAAGTTGGTGGTGTTGGTACTGGAACTCGTACCGAGGTTGGAGCCTGTGGGGTAAGTCAGTGTCAGTTGGTGCTGGTTTTCCATCACGAGAGCCAGCGCCACCAGATCGGCACCCGCGCCTTTGACGTGGCTTTTGACGATGTAATTGCGATACGTTGGCAGTGCCACGGCGGTCAGAATGGCGACGATAGCGATCGTCACCATCACCTCAACCAGCGTAAAGCCGGCAAGGGTAAAGGGGCGAAATACGGTGCGGGGCGATGTGATCATGGCGGCGTTCGGCTCTGTTTGATATGGCTTCGTGTGGGTACAGACTGACTGGCGCGTCACAAATTCCCCAAACTGTTCAGTTCAAGAAATGTGTCTGTCGCGCTACCCGGCGAGCTGTTTTTTTTAATACGTGTAGCAGGGACTATACCGCCAGAATCTGACAGCGAGCAGCGCCGCGTTTATGAAAAGTGGATAAATGCCGGAAAAAGCGCTGCCCTGAACCCGCCATGAAATCATGCTGTCAGCCTGGAGAAGGCGTAGGCCCAAAAAAAGATCGCCCCCACACGTCAGGACTGGTGAGAGGGCGATCCAGGCGGGAGATCAGGAAGAAAAATCAGAAAGAAAAATCAGAAACGCACAATGCGCTGGCGATGCACCAGAAAATCGCTACCGAAGATCACCGCGCGATCTTCAAAATACGCCGTGGTGTAGCGCAGCCAGCGGCGCATGCCGGGCAGCTCGTTGAACTCGGCGCCGCTGGCGGCTTGCGCCAGTTGTTCCGGCGGTGCCGGATCTTGTTGTGGCAGGGCAAACTGGCCCGGGTATCGCAGACGGCTCATGATGCGTTCTCCAGCAAACCGTGGCGCTGCAGGGACACATGAACCGGCGCCGTGGCCAGCACCCGGTGCACCGCCGTGGCAGAGCGCGCATCGCGCAGGGCCTGGCGAAAATCGCGCAGATGCAAGGCGGCGGCGACATCGGCCAGCGCTTGCAGATGTTGCTGGCACGCTTTGGCCGGCATCAGCAAAAACAGGAATTCGCTCAGCCCTTTGCCGTCCGGGGTGTCGGCATCCAGCGGCAAGGTGGGGCGCAGGTAAATCATGACCGGGTGATCCAGCCCGTCGATACGGGCATGCGGAATGGCCACGCCGCGGCCCAGTGCCGTGCTGCCAAGGCGCTCCCGGTCTTGCAGTTTGTGCAGTACAAGGGCTGCCGGCAGGGCGTAGTGATGTTCGGCAAAGCAGGCCGCGTGTTCAAACAAATCGTCTACCGTGCGGGCCGGAACATCCAGCAAGATGCTGGAGGGCGGGCACAGATCAGCCAGTGAGGACATGGTGTTTTCCTGTGTAATGCGGGATGCCGCCGCGGGGTGCTTGCGGCGGCAATGCCACTGTATGAAACGCCATATAAACACCGCGTAAAAATACGGGGATGACCGCGTAAAAAGTGCAAAAACAGTGCGCCTGAGCGCTGTGTAAAACGCCTGGCTAAAGGGCCGGCCTCTGCCTAAAGTGCGGGATGACCTTCTTCCCCGGAGACACTTTCATGGCAAGCGACAACACATTTCACGGCTGGGCCGCCCCGGCCGCAGGCCAACCGTTGCAACCGCTGGACTTTGACGCCGGGGAGCTGGGCGACGAAGAAGTCGAGGTCGAAGTTGACTACTGCGGCATCTGTCACTCTGATCTGTCGATGATCGATAACGATTGGGGCATGACCACCTATCCGTTTGTGCCGGGCCATGAAGCGGTGGGCCGCATTGTCCGTATGGGCAGTCAGGTCAAGGGCTTGCAGACAGGCCAGCGTGTTGGCGTGGGCTGGAACCGTGGTAGCTGCATGCATTGCCACTCTTGCATCGGCGGCAATCAGCATTTGTGTAACGACGTCGAGCCCACCATTGTGGGCCGTCATGGCGCCTTTGCCGACCGTATCCGCGCGCATTGGGCCTGGGCGATTGCACTGCCGGAAGGCGTTGATCCTGCCGCCGCCGGCCCGCTGTTTTGCGGTGGCATTACCGTGTTTGCGCCGCTGGTGTTGCATAACGTCAAACCGACCAGCCGCGTTGGCGTGATCGGCATTGGCGGCCTGGGGCACATGGCCATCCGCTTCATGAGCGCATGGGGCTGCGAGGTGACCGCGTTTACCTCGTCGGCGCGCAAGCATGACGAAGCCCGCCAGCTGGGCGCGCATCGGGTGGTGGTCAGCACTGATCCGGCAGAACTCAAGGCCGCCGCTGGCTCGCTGGATTTCTTGCTGGTGACCGCCAATGTCAATCTGGATTGGGACGCCATTATCGGCACGCTGGGGCCGCAAGGGCGTTTGCACTTTGTCGGCGCGGTGCCGGCGCCGGTGCCGCTGACGGTGTTTACCCTGTTGCTGAAACAGATGGATGTCTCAGGCTCGCCAACCGGCTCCCCCGCCGTGATTGCCGACATGCTGGCGTTCTGCGCCCGCCATGGCATCGTGCCGATGGTGGAGCATTACCCGGTGGCGAAAATCAACGATGCCATGCAGCATCTGCGCGACGGGAAGGCGCGGTATCGGGTGGTGCTGGATATGTAAACGTCACGCCGCAGGGGATGGCGCAGGTTGCGATCATCCCCCTGCAGTTGGCCGTCAGCCCTTCAAGGTCACAATTTCTTCAGCTACTGTCGGGTGCAGCGCCACGGTATGCCTGAAGTCGGCCCAGGTGGCATTGGCCGTCAGCGCCACGCTAATCAGTTGCGCCATTTCTGCGGTGTTCTCGCCCAGCAGGTGCAAACCCACCACTTTGTCAGTCGGGCCATCAATCAGCACTTTGACAAACACCTGGTCTTCCAGGCCGCCAAACAATTGCGTCATCGCGCGGAACCGGGTCTTGAGCACTTTCAGCTGCGGGTAACGCTGGCGGGCAATGTGTTCAGGCAGGCCCACAGTGCCGATCTCCGGCGTGGAGAACACTGCGGTCGGGACCATTTCATAATCGAAATCCGGCACGGTCAGGCCGCCATAGTGGCGGTCGGCAAAGGCCTGGCCTTCGCGGATGGCCACCGGGGTGAGGTTGAGCCGGTCGGTCACGTCGCCAATGGCATAAATGGACGGTACGCTGGTGCGGCCATGGTGGTCGACCAGAATCGCGCCGTGTTCATTGGTTTTGACATCCACACTGGCCAGCCCCAAACCACGCGTATTGGGCGCGCGACCAGTGCACAGCATGACGGTGTCGACATCCAGCGTCAGGCCGTCGCTCAGGGTGGCGCGCAGGCCGTCGGCAATCTGCATCACGCGCTGCAGGCTTTGCCCGCGGACCAGCTTGATGCCGCGCCGGGTCTGGTGCTCGGCCAGCAATTCGGCAACCTCCACATCAAACCCGCGCAAAAGATGATCGCCACGGATCACCTGCGTGACCTCGCTGCCCAGTCCGGCAAAGATGCCGGCAAATTCCACCGCGATATAGCCGCCGCCAACAATCAGCACGCGCTCGGGCAGTTCTGGCAGGTGGAAGGCTTCATCAGAGGTGATCGCCAGTTCATTGCCCGGAAAATCCGGCCGGGTAGGGTGGCCGCCAGTGGCAATCAGGATGGTGGCGGCGGTCATGCGCTGGCCGCTGCGGCCCAGTTCAATGGTGTGGGCGTCGATGATCTCGGCGTGATCGGCATGAATGGCAACGCTGGATTTTTCCAGGTTGGTCCGGTATATGCCCTCCAGTCGGCTGATTTCGGTGTCTTTGTGGGTGATCAGATCATGCCAGCTGAAAACGGACTCCGCCGGCGACCAGCCATAACCCCGGCTGGCCTTGAACTGATCCGGAAACCGGCTGGCGCACACCATCAGCTTTTTGGGCACGCAACCCCGGTTGACGCAGGTGCCGCCAAAGTTGGCGCTTTCGGCGATCGCCACTTTGGCGCCATGACTGGCGGCAATCCGTGCGGCACGCACACCGCCGGAACCCCCACCAATTACAAACAGATCCACATCAGGGTGTTGCATGTACTGCCTCCCGTTTGCCAGAACAGCCGCTGTCTTGAGTGTTGACTTAAAGGCAGGCGGAACGCAAGCCTGACCCGGCCTGCCGACCGATTGCCAGTTCAGGGCGCCGTGTTCTACGCTGCGGGTTTTGAATCAGGCAGGAACGGGGCGCGGATGGGCAAGAACAGACTGGAAGCATTCAGCGATGGCGTGCTGGCCATCATCATTACCATCATGGTGCTGGAACTGAAGGTGCCCCACGGGGGCGAGTTGTCTGCCCTGCTGGAGATGTGGCCCGTGCTGGTGGCGTACATCCTGAGCTTTATTTATGTCGGCATTTACTGGAACAACCACCATAACCTGTTCCATGCCGCGACCTCGGTCAGCGGCGGCGTGCTGTGGGCCAATCTGCATTTGCTGTTCTGGTTGTCGCTGATTCCGGTCACCACCGCCTGGCTGGGCGAGCACCCCAGTCTGGCGTGGCCGGCCGCTTTGTATGGCATCGTGTTGCTGGGGTCGGCATTTGCCTATTACCTGCTGACTTGCGCGCTGATTGCCCGCCACGGCAAGCAGTCAAAACTGGCCCGCTCGCTGGGGCGTGATTTCAAGGGTCGCGTTTCGATCGTGTTGTATGCCGCAGGTGTGGGCAGTGCCTTTATCCACAGCGCATTGGCCTGCGCCTTTTATGCCGGCGTGGCCGCGTTGTGGCTGGTGCCCGATCGCCGCTTTGAACCCGCGCATGCCGCAGAAGAATAAGCGGGTCCCGCCGCAAAACAAAAAGCCGGCAAGCTGCCGGCTTTTTGTTGCCCCGCGCATTTAACTGCGCGGCAGTTCGCAGACTTCAGAGACGATCTCATAAGAGCGCAGGCGCTCGGCGTGGTCAAAGATCGCGGCATTGAGCATGACCTCGTTGACGCCGTATTCCTCAACAAACTCGTTGAGTTTTGATTTGACGGTGACCGGGCTGCCGACAATGGAGGCCCCCAGTTGCGCCATGACGGACGCGCGCTCGTGCGGTTGCCAGTAGTCGTCGATATTGGTCACCGGTTCTTCCAGCGGGCCGGGGTTGCCGCGGATCATGCCAAGGAAACGGCGCTGGGCCGATGTCGCCAGGAAGGCGGCGTGTTCGTCGGTATCGGCCGCAATCACGTTGATCCCGGCCATGGCATACGGTTGCTCCAGCACGCGCGACGGGCGGAAGGTATGACGATAGAGTTCGAACGCAGCCTTCATGTTGCGCGGCGCAAACTGCCCGGCAAAGGCAAACGGCAAACCCAGATACCCGGCCAGTTGTGCCGAAAAACCGCTCGAACCCAGCAGCCAGATCGGCACATCCAGGCCTTCGCCCGGCACGGCATGAATCCCGTGCGTGCCGCCGTGCAGATCGGGCCGGAAGTACGCGCGCAGTTCATCCAGCATTTGCGGGAACTGATCGCCATCCGCGCCGGAATCACGCCGCAATGCGCGCATGGTGGCCTGATCGGTGCCCGGCGCGCGGCCAAGTCCCAGGTCGATCCGGCCAGGGTAGAGCGATTCAAGCGTGCCGAATTGTTCTGCAATGACCAGCGGCGCGTGGTTGGGCAGCATGATGCCGCCAGAGCCAACCCGGATACGGCGGGTGCCACCCGCCACATGACCAATCACTACCGCCGTGGCGGCGCTGGCAATGCCACGCATGCCGTGGTGTTCGGCCAGCCAGTAGCGATGAAAGCCCCAGCGGTCTGCGTGCTGGGCCAGATCAAGCGTGTTGGCCAGTGCCCTGGCCGGGTTGGACCCCGCCACGATGGGCGAGAGGTCAAGAATCGAAACCGGGATTTTGAAACGTGTGGTCATGGTCTTTCCGGCAAGCAGGGGAACCCCATAAATGGGGTTGCTGCCGGTAATTACAAGACGATCGGTCTAATGCGTGCTTACACCAGCAGCGATACCGCCAGACCCAGCATGATCAGCCCGATCACACCATCCAGCACGCGCCAGGCCAGCGGGTTGGCAAACACGGGCGACAACAAGCGCGCACCATAACCCAGGCCCAGAAACCACAGCGTCGACGCCGTCATGGCGCCCACCGCAAACCAGGGCTGGGCGATTGGCGCTTGCTGGCTGGCAATCGACCCCAGCAGCACCACGGTATCCAGATACACATGCGGATTAAGCCAGGTCAGCGCCAGGATGGTGAGCACCGCTTGCTGCCAGGTCAGCACCGGTACGCCGGCGGTGGCATGCAAGGCCCCGGGCGCAAACGCCGCGCGCCATGCCCGCAAACCGTACCAGATGAGGAAAGCCGCGCCGGCCCAGCGGGCTACCGTCATCAGCGCGGGGCTCTGTTCAATCAGCGCGCCCATACCGGCAACGCCTGCACCGATCAGTAAAACGTCGCCAATGATGCAGACCAGCACCGTCACCCCCAGGTGCTGGCGCGACAGGCCCATGCGCAACACGTGCGCGTTCTGCGCACCGATGGCCATGATCAGGCCGCCGCCCAGACCCAACCCTTTAAGCCATGCCGAGAACATCATCGCCGTTACCCCTTGTTGCCTTTGTTCTTGAATCTGGCCGGATTGTGAACGCCTTGCCGCCGGTATAGAAGAGTTATTAATATCTTTCAGAATGGATAAAAATGACTAATAAAAGGAGGGCGCAATGAACCTGGATCACCGCCAGACCGACGCGTTGCTTGCCGTGATCGAAACCGGCAGTTTCGACGCCGCCGCCGCGCGGCTGCACGTGACGCAGTCCGCCGTATCGCAACGGATACGCGCGCTGGAAACCGCGCTGGGCCAGCCGCTGATTATCCGCAGTCGCCCCGCGCGCCCCACCTTGCACGGTCAGCGCCTGCTGCAATACCTGCGCCGCACCGCCATGCTTGATCAGGAACTGGCCGCCGAACTGGCCGACACCGCCCGCGCCCCGCTGGTGGTGCGGCTGGCGATCAACGCCGATACCCTGGGCACCTGGTTCATGCCCGCGGTCACGCCGTTACTGCTCAAGGAAAACGTATTGCTGGAAGTCATGCTGGACGACCAGGACCACACGTTTGCCTGGCTTGAATCCGGCGAAGCCACCGGCTGCGTGACCAGCGAAGCCGAACCCATGCGTGGCTGCCAGTCTTATGCGCTGGGCGTGCAGCGCTATCACATGCTGGCTTCCCCGGCGTTTTACCAGCGCTGGTTTGCCAACGGCTTTACCCGCGAGGCTGCCCGTCATGCGCCAGTGATGGTGTTCAACCGCAAGGACGCGCTGCAGGCCGATTTCCTGGAACAGCGTTTCGGGCTGACCCGCGACGCGTATCCCAGCCATTACATCCCCTCGCATGATTCTTATTTTGCGGCGGTGAAACTGGGCCTGGGCTACGGGATGATTCCGGAGCAGCAGTATGGGGCGCTGGTGTCTTCAGGGCAGTTGATTGACGTCGCGCCGGATCAGCCGGTGGATGTGGCCTTGTACTGGCATGCGTGGAAAGTGCAATCGCCCCGGCTGGAGTCTTTGACGCAGCGGATTGTGGCGGCAGCGCGGGAGGTTTTGGGTGGGGAGGGTGAGGGGGGCTGATGACTGCGGGTTGCGGGCCGTTGCCACTGGCTTGGTTCTTTACCACTGACTCGTCATTCCGGTCCTCTGCGGCCCCCTTGGGCCGGAATCCAGCGGCAATATTCGCAAGGATGCGGGCGTCGATCCCGGTCCACAGGCTCGTCATTCCTGCGGAAGCAGGAATCCAGTCCGGCCACCGCAGGTGGCCTTTGCTGGCAAGAATGCCGGGGTTCGTAGGGTGGATTCGGAGCGTCAGCGACAATCCACCTTCGCTGACCTAAAACCTTGAACCGCTTGTTAGCACCTTCGGTGCGGGTGTTTACACACCGGGGGTGCCCGGACCACGTCACTTTCTTTGCTTCGCCAAAGAAAGTAACCAAAGAAAGGCGACCCCTGCGACAGCGCCCCTTCGGGGTTCCCTGCGCTTCTCGCAAGGCGCGGCTGGCTCGAGTGCTCGGCCTTCGGCCTACCTCTTCGCCGAAACCCCGCGCCTTGCTGCGATGCTCGGCGCTGCCGAAGGGGAGGCACGTCAACAGCAACAGCCACTTCAACAGCTAACCCAACCCGACATGCCACCAGATTCATAAGCCTGGAAAGTTGGACGAAAGCAACAGCAAATCCTGATGTTTTGGGTGGGCCTTTGCTGCAAGCGCACAATGAGCCGCATTCAATCCAGGTATTTTTGTCACCACGCAGGGCCCAAATGATCCCAGGATCAGAGTTCAAAGTGTTTGTTGAAAAGCCGGAGTTAAAAGAAACTCACTACTCAATCACGGATGCTGATTCTGATTGGCGAATGAAAATCAGTGCTGATGAAAACGTCAGCATGCCGCCAGTGAGTCGACCCAAGCCTCAACGTGCGGTTTCTTTGCCGATTGCCTTCGCCGGTATTGTTGTATTCGGGGGCATGTTGTTACTGATTGCCACAATTGCTGTGAAGGGCCTTGAAACCGATGAGACCTGCAGCAGGATTCAGCATCGACGGATCAAGGTCGACGCACATGTTTTGGCATCCAGTTTGACTGAGCGCGATGTACTAACCGGCTCGCCCAGAAGGCCCACGGCACATTGTTTCCAGGCGACAGTTTCCTACGCGTACACGTATCAGGACCAGAATTTTACTAGCCAGCAAATCATGGCAGGCAATGCCGGCTGCCGTGATTTCGACGGTCAGGCGCTTGTGCGCGCCCTGCCCGTCGGCCAGACCGCCGATGCCTGGATTGATCCATGGCATACGGATGACAGTGTTCTGATTAACGCTTGTCCTGCAGGACCGGATCATAGTCCGTGGACTCTACTTGCCGTGGCCTCTTTCTTCGCTGTCTGGCTTGTCAGAACGGTTGTTGGCGCGATAACACCGGCAGAATAAGCAAATAAAAACGCCGCTATCAAAGCGGCGTTTCTCATTTCAGCCATCAAACCAGGCAAATCACTTCACCCGCATCCCCGGCTTGGCGCCCAGGTCCGGTGTCAGGATATACAGACCACCATCCCCACCCGCAGCCAGCACCATGCCTTCGGACATGCCGAACTTCATCTTGCGCGGGGCCAGGTTGGCGACCATCACGGTGTGGCGGCCAATCAGGTCTTCCGGTTTGTAGGCGCTCTTGATGCCGGCAAAGACGTTGCGGGTTTGCTCTTCGCCAATGTCCAGCGTCAGTTGCAGCAGTTTTTCGGCGCCTTCCACATGCTGGGCGTTCACAATTTTCGCGATACGCAGGTCAATCTTGCCGAAGTCATCAATGTTGATGACGGGTTCGATTTCCGGAATCTCGTAATCCGGCTTGGTCGCGGCGGGTTCGTTGCTGGTCGGGGCCAGGCTTTGTTTGTTTTCTTCGATCAAGGCTTCAATGTTCTTCGGGTCTACGCGCTGCATCAGGTGCTGGTACACGTTGATGGTGTGGCCGGTCAGCAGGGTGCTGGCGTCTGCCCAGGTCAGCGGGGCAATGTTGAGGAAGCTTTCCACGTCGGTGGCCAGTTTCGGCAGCACCGGTTTCAGGTAGACGGTCAGGATGCGGAAGGCGTTGATCAGCACCGAGCACACGCGTTGCAGTTCGGCGTCCTGGCCTTCTTGCTTGGCAATTTCCCACGGCTTGTGCGCGTCTACCCACTGGTTCACTTCATCAGTCAGCGCCATGATGTCGCGGATAGCGCGGCTGTATTCGCGGCTTTCCCACAGGCCGGCAATCTGTTCAGACGCTGCTTGCAGTCTGGTCAGCGGGCCGCTGTCGCCCAGATCGGCGGCCAGCTTGCCGTCAAAACGCTTGGTGATGAAACCGGCGGCGCGGCTGGCAATGTTGATGTACTTGCCGATCAGATCGCTGTTCACGCGGGCGACGAAGTCTTCCAGGTTCAGGTCGATATCTTCGATATTGGCGTTGAGCTTGGCGGCAAAGTAGTAGCGCAGCCATTCCGGGTTCAGGTGGCGCAGGTAAGACTCGGCGGTGATAAACGTGCCGCGGCTCTTGGACATCTTCTGGCCGTCGACCGTCAAAAAGCCGTGCGCGTTGATGCCGGTCGGGGTGCGGTAGCCGGCGTATTCCAGCATGGCAGGCCAGAACAGGGCGTGGAAATAGAGAATGTCCTTGCCGATGTGGTGATACAGCTCGGCGCCGGAATCCTTGTTCCAGAAATCATCAAAGTTGATGCCGGTGCGATCGCACAGTTGCTGGAAGCTGGCCATGTAACCGACCGGGGCGTCCAGCCACACGTAGAAATACTTGCCCGGCGCATCCGGAATCTCAAAGCCGAAGTAGGGCGCATCGCGGCTGATGTCCCAGTCGTTCAGGCCGGCATCAAACCATTCTTGCAGCTTGTTGGCTGCGCCTTCCTGCAAACGCGGGCGCTCGTTGCCGTTCACATTGACGCGGCCAGATGTCCAGCCGCGCAGGAACGCTTCGCAATCGCCCAGCTTGAAGAAGTAGTGTTCAGAGTCACGCAGTTCTGGCGTGGCACCGGAAATGGCGGAGTACGGGTTGATCAGGTCGGTCGGGGCGTAGGTGGTGCCACAGACTTCACAGTTGTCGCCGTATTGATCCTTGGCATGGCACTTGGGGCATTCGCCCTTCACAAAGCGGTCCGGCAGGAACATGTTTTTCTGCGGATCGTACAACTGGCTGATCGTGCGGCTGGCGATCTTGCCGTTGGCTTTGAGCGCGTTGTAAATGCGGTAGGAGTACTGGCGGTTTTCTTCCGAGTGCGTGCTGCCGTAGTTGTCGTAGTTCACCAGGAAGCCGGCAAAGTCTTGCTCATGCGCCTGTTTGGCGTCGGCAATCAGTTGCTCTGGCGTGATGCCCAGGTTCTGCGCCCGCAGCATGATCGGCGTGCCGTGGGTGTCATCGGCACAGACGGCGTAGCACTCGTGCCCGCGCATCTTCTGAAAACGCGCCCAGGTGTCGGTCTGGATATGTTCCAGCATATGCCCAAGGTGCAGCGGACCGTTGGCATAAGGGAGGGCGGAGGTAATCAGTATCTTGCGCGTCATGGGATCAGGCTGTCCGTGTTGAACAATCGAATTGGCGATTATACCGCAAGAGACAGCCTGATCTGAAAAGCGCTCAGCCCTGTTTTACCTTCATGAAGAAGAGGTCACGGTGTCGCCCAGAGATCGGCCCGGCACCGCGCCACTTTCTTCACGCTGGCGACGTACCCGTTTGAGCGGCAACCACAAGACCGCCAGCCACGGCACGCGGGAGACAAAGCGGTAAGCCAGCGCCGGCAGGATCATTGCCGCCAGCCAGGAGGCGAGGGACGCCAGCAGCAAGATATGGCCATGCTCCATGAACAGGCGAAAGACCCGGCGCTGCAGGTAATCATGGAACAGCAAGATAAACAGGCTGGCTGCCGCCGCCTGGGTCAACAGCCAGGTGAGCCTGGGCAGATGGCGGGGAATCCAGACCGCAAGGCACAACACCAGGTACACACCGCAGACCGCTTGCCCGATATTGCATAGATAGTCGTCAAACACCCGGTCGTTGAGGTTCATCTCGCCCGCAGACCAGTAATGCAGCAGCACAAAGAGGCCCAGGCCCAACAACGCCACCAGCGGGTGCGGTTCAAAGGTGCGCAGGCGCTGGCGCAGGGCGTGGCCCACGAGGAAGATCGGGACGGTGATCAGCAAGAGATCGGCACTGAACGGAAAGCCCAGCTCGCTATAAATGGCAGGTGTGGCCGAGTACGCCACGTGGGATAACGGAATGGGCATCTCTTGCAGTTGCTGGAACATCTCCCACGCCAGCGTCACGCTGGTGATCCCGATCAGTAAGGACAGCCACTGCGGGATACGCAGCCGTTCGGCAATATTCAGATAAACCCGCGCCGTGATGAACACCAGGAACAAATGCGGCAGAAACCACAAGGGCGTCCAGCGCAGCGTGCCGCCAGTGCCATAAAGCGATCCGGCCACGTATTGCAAAAACGGGTCTCTGGACAAGAACGGTTGTAACGGCGCCACCACAATCAGCGTGACGAAGAACGGTTTGAGTACGCCATCAAGCTTGGCCAGCGTGAGCTTGCCCAGCGACAGCGTGTCATTGAAAAACACGCCGGACATCAGAAAGAACATGGGCATGTTGATGGAGTGCAGCACCTGATGCGCCATCGGGTCGATGTGCCGAAAGATCAGGTTATGGCCCAGTACCACCAGTGAAATACCCATGCCGCGGGCGACATCCAGATGCTGGATGCGTGGTTTCATGGATCACCTCTTGATATGTGCGATTGGTTTTGAGGGTGATTCTAGGGCGATATTTCAGATAATTACAACAAAAGAAATATTTAAGTAATTGTTAATATGTTTATTTCTTAAGCCTTGGAAAGTGCTTGCAGGTGGTACAAAACAGCAATGAACAGCGACGCCGGACAAAGAGGCGCGGTAACATGACAGATTGGTTTTTTCGGGCGCACGCATGGTTTTTCCGCTTTATTTCGAAGTCATCAACCAGATCGGCACTGCGGCCTTTGCCGTGGCCGGGTATCTGGTCGGCGCGCGCAAACGGCTGGACTTGCTGGGCGTGGTGATCGTGGCGCTGCTGACCGGTATTGGCGGCGGCATCATGCGTGATGTGTTGGTGAACCGGACGCCGCGGGTATTTGTAGATGCGCTGCCGCTGTACACCATTTTTGTCACGCTGGCGGCGTCCTGGCTGATCAAGCTGCATCAGCGCCACACCGGCATGCTGCGCAAGCTGTTCATCGTGGCCGACTCGATCGGGCTGGTGGCTTTCAGCCTTGCCGGCGCGCACGTGGGTATGGATAGCGGACTGAACTTGTTCGGTGTGTGTTTTCTGGGGTTTGTCACCGCCGTGGGCGGTGGCCTGGTGCGAGACGTCATGGTGAACGACGTGCCTTTTATCCTGCGTGAAGACTTTTACGGCACCGTCGCCATTTTGCTGTCGGTGGCCTTGTACGTCTGCCACCAGTACGGCCTGGAAGGCCCGGCGGCCGAATGGTTGCTGTTTGGCCTTGGGCTGGCGCTGCGTCTGGTGGCGCACAAACGTGATTTCAGGCTGCCCAGGGTGGAAGGATGAACCCGCAGCAACCGCCCGCAGGTGATCTGTCTGGCTGGGGCCAGTGGCTGCATCAGCACCTGGCCAGTGCAGAGCGCCAGACCTTGGGCGATCTGAGCCAGCAAAACGCCGGCCGCGCGGCAGCCGTGCTGGTGCCGGTGGTGCCCTATCGCGAAGGCACGCGCATCATCCTGACCGAGCGCGCAGCCCACCTGCGCAACCACGCCGGGCAGATCAGTTTTCCGGGCGGGCGGACAGACCCGCATGACCTGAACCCGGCCGCCACCGCCCTGCGGGAAGCCCGCGAAGAAATTGGCCTGCTGCCCGAGCATGTCACCGTGGTGGGCGAGCTGGGCCACTATCACACCATCACCGGTTTCAATGTCACGCCCGTGGTCGGGCTGGTGCAACCGGGCATGACCCTCAAGCCGGAACCCGGCGAAGTGGCCACCATTCTGGAACTGCCCTGGAGCACGCTGCTTGATCCGGCCCGCTATGAATGGCGCTGGGTAGAGCGCCGTGGTTTGCGCGGCAAAAGCCTGTTTGTCGAGTGCGACACCGTGAGGGTCTGGGGCGCGACCGCCGGCATGCTGCTGATGCTGGCGCGGGCGCTGGGCATGCCGGGGCAACCGCGGGGCGGGACGCTGGGCTGATCAGGATGTGACGTCACGTCACTTGCGCCAAAGGCTGACAATAAACCGCGCGCGCTGCTGCCAGCACACTGTATTGCAGCATGCCGATCACCGCCGACAAGCCCAATCAATACAATCGGTTGCAAACCAGCAGCCAATTTCCCGATCCGCGTATCTTGCAGAGCAGCGAACTGTCACAGGTTCGTGCTACAATCCTCGGCTTTTCAAACTGTTAGCTTCCTCACATGACGCGCGCTATCCGTAACATCGCCATTATCGCTCACGTCGACCACGGCAAAACCACGCTGGTCGATCAACTCCTGCGCCAGTCCGGCACATTCCGCGAAAACCAGCAGGTGGACGAGCGGGTGATGGACAGCAACGATCTTGAAAAAGAGCGCGGCATTACCATTCTGGCCAAGAACACGGCCATCGAATACGAAGGCACCCACATCAACATCGTCGACACCCCGGGACACGCGGACTTCGGCGGTGAAGTGGAACGCGTGCTGGGCATGGTTGACGGCGTATTGCTGCTGGTCGACGCCGTTGAAGGCCCGATGCCGCAAACGCGTTTTGTGACCAAGAAAGCACTGGCACTGGGCCTGCGTCCTATCGTTGTGATCAACAAGGTTGACCGTCCGGGTGCGCGTCCTGACTGGGTTGTGGATCAGACGTTTGACCTGTTTGACAAGCTGGGCGCCACTGACGAGCAGCTCGACTTCCCGATCATCTATGCATCGGGCCTGAACGGCTTTGCCAAGCTGGAACTGGCTGAAGAGTCTGACAATATGCGTCCGCTGTTCGACACCGTGCTCAAGCACGTGCCGACCCCGCCGGGCAACCCGGATGCACCGCTGCAACTGCAAATCGCTGCGCTGGATTACTCCACCTACACCGGCCGCCTGGGCGTGGGTCGCGTGCTGAACGGCCGTATCAAGCCGGGCCAGCAAGTGGTGGTGATGAACCACGAAGAACAAACCGCCTCTGGCCGTATCAACCAGGTGCTGGGTTTCCAGGGTCTGGAACGCGTTGCGGTTGAAGGCGCTGAAGCCGGCGACATCATCGTGATCTCCGGTCTGGACGAAATCGGTATCGGCGTCACGATTTGTGACAAAGACGCACCGATGGGCCTGCCGGTCCTGGGCGTGGACGAACCGACCCTGACCATGGACTTCATGGTCAATACCTCGCCGCTGGCAGGTACTGAAGGCAAGTTCGTGACCAGCCGCCAGATCCGTGACCGTCTGACCAAAGAACTGCTGACCAACGTCGCGCTGCGCGTTGAAGATACGGCTGATGCCGATATTTTCCGCGTATCGGGCCGTGGTGAATTGCACCTGACCATCTTGCTGGAAACGATGCGTCGCGAAGGCTTTGAAATGGCCGTCGCCAAGCCGCGCGTGGTGTACAAGGACGTGGACGGCCAGAAGTGTGAGCCGTACGAAAACCTGACCATCGACCTGGAAGACGAACACCAGGGCGGCATCATGGAAGAAATCGGTCGTCGCCGTGGCGAACTGACCAACATGGAATCTGATGGTCGCGGTCGTACCCGTCTGGAATACCATATTCCGGCACGTGGCCTGATCGGCTTCCAGTCTGACTTCATGACCATGACCCGTGGTACGGGCCTGATGAGCCACGTGTTTGATGACTACGCACCGGTGAAAGCCGATCTGCCGGGTCGTCACAACGGCGTGCTGATCTCGCAAGATCAAGGCGAAGCCGTGGCCTACGCGCTGTGGAAGCTGGAAGATCGCGGCCGCATGTTTGTGTCCCCGGGCGACAAGCTGTACGAAGGCATGATCATCGGCATTCACAGCCGTGACAACGATCTGGTTGTGAACCCGATCAAGGGCAAGCAGCTGACCAACGTGCGCGCCTCCGGTACTGACGAAGCCGTGCGCTTGACCACCCCGATCAAGTTGTCGCTGGAATCTGCAGTTGAGTTCATCGATGACGACGAACTGGTGGAAATCACCCCGGTCTCGATCCGTATCCGCAAGCGTTTCCTGCAAGAGCACGAACGTCGCCGCGCCTACAAGGCTGACGGCAACAACTAAGCGGGCCATCTGGCATCTGCATGAAAAAGGCGACTTCGGTCGCCTTTTTTCTTGCCCGCCGCCTGGGTGTCATCTGCCGCCTTTGATCTGCCCTGCTTGTTGAACGCAGTCTTGCTCGCTAGCGTGAAGGCAGTTTTGCCACAGAGCGAAACGACACAATCAATCACCGGATGGAGACACACCATGGCATTACACCCCTGGCGCGTGCGGCTGGCCGCGCCTTTTGTGCTGGCCGCCGTATCTGCGCTGGCTGCATACCCCGCCTGGCAAGATGGCGGCACTTACACCGCCGGCACCATCGTTTATTACAACGGCCACGACTATCAGGCCCTTGTGAACCAGACCGACTACGCCGGCGCGGGCTGGAACCCGGCGGCCACGCCGAGTTTGTGGAAGGATCTGGGTGTGGATACGAGTGGTAGTGGCGGCACGCCAACATCGACGCCAACATCGACGCCAACACCGACGCCAACACCGACGCCAACACCGACACCGACACCGACACCGACACCAACGCCGACGCCGACGCCAACACCAACACCAACACCAACTCCCGCGCCGTCGCCCTCGGGTTGGCTGATTCAAAATACCTTTGAAAATGACGCGACCGGTGTCTACACCGCTGCCGCTTTCCAGCAAGATTGGGGTGTCGCACCCCAATCATCGGCCGGGGTGGCAGCAGGGCGCCTCAATATCGTGCCAGACCCCATGGCGCCGACCAACAAGGTGCTGCGCGTGACGTATCTGGCCGGGCAGATCGGCGGGGATTCCGCCATGACGTTCGATGCGCCGGTGTCGGGTAGCAATAGCGATGTCTGGCTGCAATACAAGGTGATGTTCGACTCGACCTTTACCTGGGTCAAAGGCGGCAAGCTGCCGGGGCTGGGTGGGGGCGATACGCCCACCGGCTGCATCCAGAACGGCACGTTTGACGGCTTCACGACACGGTTGATGTGGCGGGAAAACGGCCTGGCGTTCAGCTATCTGTATTACCCGGGCAAACAGAATGAATGCGGCGACTACTGGGGTCTGGCCACAAAATTCCAGGCCGGCGTCTGGTACACCGTCACGCAGCATGTCACGCTCAATACGCCGGGGCGGGCCAATGGCACGCTGGTGCAGTACGTAGACGGCGTGAAAGTGCTGGAACTGGATAACTGGACGTGGCGGCAAGGTGCGGCGGTGTCGATCAGTGCCATCAAGATGGATACCTTCTTTGGTGGCTCTACCACGGACTGGGCGCCAGCGACGGACCAGTATGCGTATTTCGATGACTTTATTGTCGGTACGCAATCACCGCTGTCCTTGGTGACCACGCAAAAGCCGCTGCCGCCGCACACCGATCCGGTGGCCGGTTACAGCCAGTGGGTGACCGGAAAAGCCTATGCCAGTGGCAGTACGGTGTATGCGGTCGATGCAAACGGCGTGTATCACTATTACTCGGCGCGCAATTACGCGCAGGCCAACGACAATCCGCTGACCGATAGCCTGCTGGATCTCTACGTCGGCGTGTATTCGCCGGTACGGCTGGATAACGGGCAACACTGGGTGGAAAACAGCAGTTTGTAACCGGCAGTGTGCTGACCAAAACGCCCGCAATAGCGGGCGTTTTTTATTGCGGTGTGGCGTGTGCTCAGTGCATCAGCAACTGGGCTACCCACAAGACAATCACCGCGCCAACGATCGACATCAGAATGCCGGCCGGGTGAAACGGGTTATCGCGCGAGCCGCTGAACAGGTTGGCGATAAAGCCGCCCACAAACGAGCCCACAATGCCCAGTACGCCGGTCATGATCCAGCCCATGCCCTGTGCGCCAGGCATGATCCAGCGGGCGACGAGACCGATAATGATACCGACGATGAATGTCCAGATCAGATTAAGCATGATCTCGGGTTTCCTGTACGAAAAGTCAAAAGGGAGCACAGGAGACCAGATCGCGCGGTGATCGGGTATCGGATATGTCTGCAAAAGGACAGGTGGAGGCGGCGGCGTGGCTTTTTACGGTACGTTTGACCGCCAGCAACAACAACGCCCGCGGCTGCGGGCGTCGCTGGCATGAAGCGGGTTCTCTTTTCAGTGCTGCAGCATCTGCACCACCCAAAGCACCACAATTGCACCAATCACCGACATGATGATGCCGACCGGGTGTACCGGCGAACCTTCAGGTGGTTTGCTGAACAGGCGGGCAATAAAGCCGCCGACAAATGAACCCACAATACCCAGAATGCCGGTCATGAACAGACCCATGCCTTGCGCGCCGGGCATGATCCAGCGGGCAATCAGGCCAACCACAATACCGACGATGAACATCCAGATCAGATGAAACATGTGCGTACTCCCTGAAAAGAGGCGACATGAAAACAGCAAAGGAAAAAGCGACGTAACTTGAATCAGTCCGGTACTGGTTTTTGCTGCGGGAGCGAATCGCAGTCTGGCGGGGTGGTGTGGTCCGGTGCTATTGAAGATAGCAGGTCAGGGCGGGAGCGGCAGGGCTGGTGTGCAAAACCTGTTGCCTGGGTACGAACTACTTGCCGCCGCCAAAACAAAAAACCCGACCATTGCTGATCGGGTTCTTTGATGAATTCTGGTGCCCAGGAGAAGACTCGAACTTCCACGCCCTTGCGAGCGCCAGGACCTGAACCTGGTGCGTCTACCAATTCCGCCACCTGGGCACGAACTACATGTGTATTACGGGTGCTGCTTAAACAAAAAACCCGACCAGTCGATCGGGTTCTTTGATGAATTTTGGTGCCCAGGAGAAGACTCGAACTTCCACGCCCTTGCGAGCGCTAGGACCTGAACCTAGTGCGTCTACCAATTCCGCCACCTGGGCTTCGTTGCTGTGTTGCAGCAGCGAAGGAGAGCGATTATGTTGGGTTTGCCAGTCTGTGTCAACAACATTGCCATGAAAACTTCATAGCAATTTGAATCCAAAGGACTTGTTTGGCACTTTTAACCAGAATCAAAAGCCGGCAGAGGCGGCGGCCGCATTGATGGCGGGTAAATAGCCCAGACTGTAGCCATCCGCAGTTGGGTGGTAGGCGGTGATCAGCCCCGGTACTACGGTGTTGATCCAGGGGTTGTATGAACAAATGCGGTGCCCGTTAAAGAAAGGATACGGGTCGGCATAGATCACGCCATTGGCCGCCGCGACAGTCTGGATGGTGTTGTTCAGCAATTGGCCGGCGGTGCTGAGTGCCTGGCGGTTTTGCTGATCCGGTACCACAGCCAGCAATGTGGTGACCAGGTTGCAGGCCCCGTCATTGGGTGGCAATTCAAACGAGCCATGCAAGCCGTTGGCGATGATGACCGCGTTGGGTGCGGCGGCCTTGATCTGCTTGTACATGGTGTCCAGCAGGGCGGGCAGGTTGTTTTGCACAAAGCTGGTGAAGGTGGCGATCGATTGCGCGCAGGGCAATAGCTGATTCAAACCGTCTATGGGGTAGGGCAGGTTGGGTGGAGAACAATCAATGATGGTCTGGATGCCATTGGCGTCATTGCCGCCGGCAGAGACCGTGACCAGCGTCGTGGCGGCGCTCAGCGCGCTCAACTGGCTGTTGATGACATCCGTGGTTTTGGCGCCACCGCAGGCAACAAAGCTGAACTGGCTGGCCGGAATCTGGTGCGCCTGCGCCCACAGCACCGGATAAGCACCCTGCATGCGGCCGCAACTGCTCAGGTCGTAGGCTTGTGTAGTATTGGCCCCGACGCCCGCTGCAATCGAGTCACCCAATGCGGCGTAGACGATGGTGTTGTTATCTGCGCGGGCACCGGCAGAAAATAAAAACGCAGCAAGACTGGCAAGGAGTAGACGACAAAGACATGCTTGAGCCTGGTTAAACATGACGGTCCTCCGGCAGGAAATGCAGGATGCAACGTGCAGTCAATATCAAACATGACCGGCGTTGCCAGGTTACGCTGGGAGTGTGGTAACTGGATTTACTGTGGTTGGCCGCTGCGGATTGTCAATCGCGGGCCGATGTGATGCGGGGAGTACCAAAAGAAAAACCCGATCATTGCTGATCGGGTTTTCAAGTGTTTGGTGCCCAGGAGAAGACTCGAACTTCCACGCCCTTGCGAGCGCTAGGACCTGAACCTAGTGCGTCTACCAATTCCGCCACCTGGGCCTTGTGCTACGCTGTTAGAATGCGCAGATCACGAAGAAGCGCGATTATCAGGAAACAATAAAACAATGTCAACAAAAAAGAGTGCTACCCCAACAAAATCTGCGAAGGCTGCCAAGGTTACCTCGCTACGTCTGCAAGATCCTCACCTCGAACGCGAACGCGAGCGTTACGAGAACCCGTTACCCTCCCGCGAATACGTATTGCAAGTGCTGGAAGAAGCCGGCGCCCCGCTGTATGCCGAAGACCTGGCACGGTTGTTATCCATTACTGAAGAAGAACGCAGTTTCTTTGAGCGCCGCCTTGGCGCCATGGCGCGTGACGGTCAGTTGATGGTCAACCGCAAGGGTGCGCTGTGTATCGCGGAGAAAATTGATCTGGTCCCGGGCCGCGTCCAGGGGCATCCGGAAGGCTTTGGTTTTCTGGTGCCGGATGATGGCTCTGACGATCTTTATCTGTCATCGCGTGAGCTGGACAAGGTCATGCATGGCGACCGCGTGCTGGTGCGCCAGGCCGGCTTTGACCGCCGGGGCCGTCGCGAAGGCCGGATTGTCGAGGTGCTTGAGCGCCTGACCACCCGCCTTGTCGGCCGTTTTGTGGCTGAACACGGCGTGTACCGCGTGACGCCGGAAGACAAGCGCGTCGCCAAGGATATTTTCATTCCGCCCAAAGAGAAGGGCAAAGCCAGGCCCGGCCAGGTGGTGATGGTGGATATCACCCAGCAGCCAGACCGCAATGTGCAGCCGCTGGGCCGCGTGGTGGAAATCCTGGGTAATTATGACGACCCGGGCATGGAAATCGAGATCGCCCTGCGCAAGCACAACCTGCCTTACGAATTCTCTGCCGAAGCGCGGGCCCAGGCTGAAGCCGTGCCCAAAACCGTGGGCAAGAAAGACCTCAAGCCGGTTATGGGCGTCAAGCGTGTTGATCTGCGTGATCTGCCACTGGTGACCATCGACGGTGAAACCGCGCGCGACTTTGACGATGCCGTGTACGCCGAGAAAAAAGGCAAAGGCTGGCGCCTTGTGGTGGCCATCGCCGATGTCAGCCATTACGTGCAGCCGGGCGATGCGCTGGATGTGACGTCGATCGAGCGCGGCAATTCGGTGTATTTCCCGCGGCGCGTCATCCCCATGCTGCCGGAAGAACTCTCCAACGGGCTGTGTTCGCTCAACCCGGAGGTAGACCGCCTGTGCATGGTGTGTGACATGCAGGTCAGCGCCAGTGGCAGCATCAAGAAATACAAGTTCTACCCAGCGGTGATGCACTCCAAGGCGCGCCTGACCTACACCAAGGTGTGGGACATGCTGGAAGACCCCAAGAGCAAGACCGCCAGGGAATACAAAAAAGTCCTGCCGCATATCCAGGATCTGTACGCGCTCTACCAGGCCTTTGCCTCGGCGCGCGTAGTGCGCGGTGCCATTGACTTTGAAACCACCGAAACCGAAGTGCGTTTTGATGACAAGGGCAAGATCAGCCAGATCGTGCCGGTGGTACGCAACCCGGCACACAAGCTGATTGAAGAATGCATGCTGGCGGCCAACGTCTGCGCGGCAGACTTTTTGCTCACCAACAAGCAGACCTGCCTTTACCGGGTGCACGAAGGCCCGAATCCGGAAAAACTGGAAAAGCTGCGCGAATACCTGCGCTCTTGCGGTTTGTCGCTGGGTGGCGGCGAGGAACCCAAGGCGGGCGATTACGCCACGCTGCTGGAGCAGATCAAAACCCGTCCGGACGCGCCGCTGTTGCAAACCATGTTGCTGCGCAGCCTGCAGCAGGCCGTTTACAGCCCGGACAACAAGGGCCACTTTGGCCTGGGTTACGAGGCGTATACCCACTTTACCTCCCCGATCCGCCGCTATCCGGATTTGCTGGTGCATCGCTCTATCAAGGCCGTGCTGGCCGGCAAGAAATACAAACCGGCGCAAAAATGGGAGGCGCTGGGTATCCAGTGCTCCATGACTGAACGCCGTGCCGATGAAGCCAGCCGCGACGTCATGAACTTCCTCAAGTGCTACTTCATGCAAGACAAAGTGGGCGAGGTGTTCGAAGGCAGTATCTCTGCCGTCACGGGCTTTGGCATGTTTGTGCTGCTTGATGATTTGTATGTCGAAGGCCTCGTGCATGTGTCCGAACTGGGCAACGATTACTTCCACTACGATGACCGCCGCCATGAACTCAAGGGCGAACGCAGCGGCAAGATCTACAAGCTGACTGATCGCCTGAAAGTGAAGGTGGCGCGCGTTGATCTGGATACCAGCAAGATCGACTTTGTGCTGGTGCCAGAAGAAAAAGCCAGGGTAGCAGAACAAGTGGCAGCGGCTGCAGCGGCCCAACCGGCCGCACCGGCTACGGATGCCGAGCGCGGCGCACCCAGAACACGTAGCCAGCGCCGTCGGGCCAAGGCCGTTGCGCGCAAGGCCCGTGGTGGTGCACCGGCACCTGCCGCAAACACACCAGCCGCTGCCGCCGCAGGCAGTACGCAACTGGCCGCCGCGGCAGCCGCGCAAGCCAGAAAAGCATCGCGCGGCAAACGCCCGGCCAGAGGCAAGGCCGCCACGCCGCCCCCGATGCCAGGGGCAGCGCAGGCTGCGCCAGCAGCGGCACCAGCGCCCGCTCCGGCCACAAGCAGCAAACCGGCAAGCAAGAAGCCGGTCAAGCCCGCTGCCGCAAAACCGGTTGCGCCGACGCCCACACCTGCTGCAGCGGCAACGCCAGCCAGCAAGGCGCGCAAGCCGGCTGCACCCAAAGCAACACCGGCGCCCGCCGTGCAAGCCACGGCAGCTGCTCAGCCGGCGGCCAAGCCCGCCAAGGCCAAGCCAGTAGCGCCGACACCGGCCGCTGCCAAAGCCGGGACACCGGCCGCGGCCAGTCCTGCCGTGCCGAAGGCCGCAGCAACCAGACCGGCCGCCGCTCAGCCCGGACAGGCCAAACCGGCGGCACCGCAAACGGCAACGCCCAAGCCTGCGGCACGCAAGCGCGGTGGCCCCGCGCCCTCAGCGCTGACGGGCACGCCTGTTGCCACGGCAACACCAGCGCCGGCAGCGGTCGCGCCCAAGCCGGCATCACGGCGTAAACCGGCGCAAACGGCAGCGTTGTTGCAACCCAAGCCCGCTGCACCGGCACCTGCGGCTGCTCCGGCAAGCAAACCGGCGGCGCGCAGCCGTCGTAAAAAGCCGGACCAACAAGGCTGATCGGGTCACGTGATGCCCTGAACGTGGATGTAACGTGTTCAGGGCATCTGCGTGTTACCCTTGCCGCACCTGTGAGCCAGACCACATTTTGTCAGCAAGCGCTGACATGGGGTTCATGGCAGAGCGCACTATCAAGGAGTACTGGTTTTATGTTTATTGTCGACCGTTCGGCCGCACTGATTCGCCCGAAGCAAGATTTCCTGGACTGGCTCAATGCCTTGCCTGGCAACGATATCGTATTGTCGCTGGCAGACGTGCGCAGCGATTGCACGGTGATCATGATCCCCGAGGTCACCGAGCCCGAAGACGGCATTTCTTATATTGATGACCTGGCAGAACGTTTGTTTGAGATGGAACTTGCGTCGTGGGTGGAAGACGAAGCCCTGTGGCCGCAGAACCGCACGCTCAAACTGTTCTGGGAATGGTTTGATGTCGAGATCCACATGGGCGTGATGGACAGCGTGTCCGAAGACATTCACAACACGCCCTCAGACCATAACTATCACTGAAAAGCGCCGGCATGATCGGCGCACAAGGAGAAATACATGCGCCGATTTGCACTGGCTATTGCGATTGCAGGCCTGACCGGTTCCGTTCTGGCTCATGCCGAGTCGCTTAACTACAACGTGGTGAACCTGGAGGCCAGCTCCAGCAAGGAAGTCAGCAACGATCTGGCTACCGCCACGCTGTATGTCGAGATCAACAACAACGATCCCGCCCAACTGGCTGACAAGGTGAACCAGACCCTGGCCGCAGCCATCCGGCTGAGCCGCCAGTTCACCACCGTGCAATCGGCCGGCACCGGCTACACCACTTATCCCGTTTACAACAGCAAAACCAACCATCAGGACGGTTGGCGTGGTCGTGGCGAGCTGCGTCTGACCAGCCGTGATTTCGCGGCGTTTTCCCGCTTGCTGACCCAATTGCAGCAACCCTTGTCCAACGGCCAGTCCATGCAACTGGCGGGGATACACTATGGGGTCTCGGACGAGTCACGCAAGGCTGCCGAAGACGGTTTGATCCAGGAAAGCGTGAAGGCGTTTCGCCAGCGTGCCGAACTGATCCAGCGCAGCATGGAAGGCACCGGCTGGCGCACGGTCAACATGAACGTGAATACGCAAGCGTTTGAACCGCCAATGCCGCGCCCGATGATGATGAAGGCTGCCATGTCGGCTGATGCCGCGCCGGCACCCACGTCGATTGAAGGCGGCGAGAGCAAGGTGTCGGTGACGGTCTCCGGCAGCATTCAAGTGCAGTAAACCCGGGCGCGATGTGTCTGGTGTATCAATGACCTGGCAGGCAGGGCGCGTGGCGCTCTGCCTGTTTTTGTTGATGGGTTTGCTGGCGCTGCTGTGCGCCGCAGCGCTTCCGTGGCCGTGGTCTGCCCCGGCCATGGCGCTGGTCCTGGCTTATCTGGCATGGTCGATCCGGGCACGGCGGCGCGGACCACAACAGGGTGTGTTCATGCTGGGCCCGACCGGGCTGCGTGTGCAATGGGGAAAGGGCGAGGCCGAGATGGCGGAGGTCTTGCCGACCACGCTGGTCTGCGCGCATTTGATTGTGTTGCATCTGCGCGTGGGCAAGCAGCGTCGCTGGCGGGCATTGGTGCTGTGGCCGGACTGCATGGCGGCCGATGACTTTCGCCAGTTGAGCGCACGCCTGCGCTGGGGTGCGGGTCAACCGAACAGGATCAACAAGCGCCCGGGGTCATCCGGATCGGCCAGCACGCGCGCCGACATGTCGTAAACCGAATGCAGTGTCTCTGCCTGCAAGACTTCGCCCGGCGTGCCCTGGGCCACTTGCTGGCCTTGTTTGAGCAATAGCAGGCGATCACACCAGCGCGCGGCCAGATTGACGTCGTGCAACACGGTCAGTACCGCAATGGGGTGCTCTGCGGCCAGTGCGCGCACCGCGGCCAGTAAGCCGTGCTGATGGCGCGGGTCCAGGCTGGCCGTGGGTTCATCCAGCAATAACACGGCGCTGCCGCTGACCTGGCAGGCGGCCAGCGTTTGCAACAAGACGCGGGCAAATTGCACCCGCTGCTGTTCGCCACCAGACAAACCTGCGTAATGACGGCCGGCCAGATCGGCCGCATCAGCCCGCATCAGGGCGTCTGCGACCAGTTGTTCGATGACCGTGGCGGTGAGTTCATCAAACGGGTAAGCGCCCATGGCCACGACTTCCGGGACCGGCAGATCAAATTCCAGCGCCGAGGTTTGCGGCAGCAAGGCGCGTTGCCGGGCAAGCTGGCGCTGACGCAGTCGCGGCAGCGGCTGCCCTGCAAGCCGGATGCTGCCGCTACCTGGCGGGAGATCACCCGCAACCGCTGCCAGCAGTGATGATTTGCCGGCGCCGTTGGCACCCAGTACGCCCAGCACTTCGCCAGTAGCGACGCTGAGCGACAACTGATCAATGACCACGCGACCTTCCCGCTGGCAGGACAGTTGATCGATCTGGATCATGCCTTGCTCCAGCGGGCCAGCAACCACAAAAAGAACGGGCCACCCGCCAGACTGGTGACGATGCCGATGGGAATCTCGGACGGAATGGCCAGCGTGCGGGCCGCCCAGTCCGCCAGTACCAGCGCAATGGCGCCGCTCAACAGCGAGGCCGGCAGCAATAACTGATGGCGCGCGCCCAGCGTCAATCGCACCATATGCGGCACCACAAGGCCGACAAACGCGATGGTGCCGCAGGCCGCCACCAGCGGCCCGACCAGCAGGGCCACCATGATGATCAGCCGCCGTTGCAAGGCGCGGATGGCAAAGCCCAGGTGGCCGGCTTCCCGCTCGCCCAGCAAGAGCGCGTTCATGCCCCGCCACTCCCGCAGCAAAAGCGCCGAGATCAACAGTGTCCATGGTCCGAGCAAGGCCAGCAGCAACCAGTTGCCGCCAGCCAGACTGCCCAGACTCCAGAAGGTGAGCGAACGCAATTGGGCATCGGTGGCTTGCCAGGTACACAAGGCGGTCAGGCTGCCGCAAATGGCGTTGATGGCGACGCCGGCCAGCAACAAGCCGGCCACGGCACGACTGCGCCGCCCGATCTGCCATGCGGCAAACAAGGCCAGCAAACTGCCGGCAAACGCGGCTACGGCAATCAGCCCGAAGCTGCTGGCACCAAACACAATGGCGCTGACCGCGCCCAGCGCGCCGCCAGCGGAAATCCCCACCAGCCCCGGTTCTGCCAGCGGGTTGCGAAACAGCGCCTGCATGGCGGCGCCCGCCACTGCAAGGCCACCCCCGCACAGTGCGGCAAAGATCACCCTGGGCAAACGCACATCCCGCAAGATGCTCTGCCACAGTTGTTCGTCAGGCGTGACCGGTGCGGCAAACAGGGCGCGCGGCAGGGCGGACCACGGAATGTCGACGCTGCCGCTGCTGCTGGCGATCAGCACCAGCAAGACAAGCACCACGGCCAGCATCGTGCAGATGGTGGTCAGGGCGGGTTGTCGGGCTGGGGCGATGGGGTTGAGGTTTTTCACGCTGCGCATGGTAAACGCAAATCAGCGGCACCGGGCGGATGATTGGGAAGGGTTTGATCTTGCCAGTATGGCTGAAAGCGGCCGCAGCAACGAAAAATCCGGCAAGGCGCCGGATTTTTCAGGCAGATACCCAGCCGTATCCGTCAGTTGATCTTTTTCCAGTCTTGCGTGCGGGTATTGAAAAAGCCTGATTCACGATACGCCTGTTCGATCAGGCCCTTGGCGCGCAGTTTGGCCAGCCCTTTTTCCAGTGCGTCGTAGGTTTCTGCCCCGTGTGGCGCCAGCCGGCTGACAAACAGATGGCGGCTGCCGGCCAGACCCACCTTCACTTGCGGAATGGGCACCAGCGTGTAGTCACCCAGTTTCAGGGACATGTCCGGCGTGGGCTGGAAAGGTGCCAGCAGCACGTCGGCACGTCCTTTTTCAACCATGCCGACCATGGAATCCCAGCTTTGCGTTTGCAGAAGCTGCTTGAGCTTGAGGCTTTCCAGCGTGGCGACGTCGGGTTTCCAGCTATCGGCCACTACGGCGGTCAGGCCGCGGACCTCTTCGATACTGCGGGCAGCCAGCGCTTTTTTGTTGTCGGGCGAGGTATACAATCCCGCTTCAAATTCACCGGAACGGATCAGCGGCGAGCTGATATAGACCTTGTCATCAATGGATTTCAGGTCCACCTGCCAGGCGCTGTTGCCGCCCATCGTGGCGTTGCCGGAGAGGATCTCTTTCAGATAACGGGTGTAGGAGTCGCTGTTGTTATCCACCTTCACCAGCTTGACCGGGCGGCTGAGGCCGCCTTGCGCCAGCGCCTGCTGCACCAGCACCAGTTCCACCACATCCCGGCGCGAGCCCTCGCCACCAAAATGCGTCAGCGTCAGCGGGTTGCGCTTGCCGACAAAACGCTGATAATCGTTGTAGACATCTTGCTGGGTCAGGATGGTGATGGGCTCGGCGGCACGGGCCAGGCCAGAGCCCAGTGTCAGCGCCGCAAATGCGGCAAGCACAATATGACGACGGCTGGACGAGAACGACATACGGGCAGGCTCCTCTCTGTGGGTGGCCGCCCGTCATGGCAGGCTGGCTCGGTGATCGCGATCATTGCATTCGCAAGCGCTTATCATGGCAAGCCCGTAAGAAAACGACAACAATCGCGCGTTAACCTGGCGCGGATCAAACAGTCAGAAAAGGCCGACAAACCTGGTTTGATTGAAGCTGACTGATAGGCGCTGCCTATCAGCTGCATGAACTTTCCCGATTTGACAGCCTGTTGCTCTGGCAACTATCGTCAGCGGGTTCACGCAACAGACCATTTAAAGGAGATTCTCATGGCAGTTCTCGTTGGCAAACAAGCTCCCGACTTCACCGCATCCGCTGTACTGGGCAACGGCGAAATCGTTGATGGCTACAACCTGAAAGAAGCAACCAAGGGCAAATACACCCTGGTGTTCTTCTACCCGCTGGACTTCACCTTCGTCTGCCCGTCCGAACTGATCGCGTTCGACCACCGCCTGAACGAGTTCAAGTCCCGCAATGTGGAAGTGATCGGCGTGTCCATCGACAGCCAGTTCACCCACAACGCATGGCGTAACACCCCGGTCGACAAGGGCGGTATCGGCCCGGTTGGCTACACCCTGGTGGCCGACACCAAGCACGAAATCGCCAAGGCCTACGATGTTGAATCGGCTGACGGCGTCGCTTTCCGCGGCACGTTCCTGATCGACCGCGAAGGCGTGGTGCGTCACCAGTACATCAATGACCTGCCGCTGGGCCGTAACGTTGACGAATACATCCGTCTGGTTGATGCCCTGCAGTTCACTGAAGAACACGGCGAAGTTTGCCCGGCTGGCTGGAACAAGGGCCAGGCAGGTATGAAGGCTGACCCGAAGGGCGTGGCTGACTATCTGGCTTCTCACGCTGCTTCGCTGTAACCACAGGTCTGGTTACAACATGCGACGGTGGCTTTGCTGCCGTCGTCCAGGGCGCCGCATTGCGGCGCCTTTTTATTTTCCAGAGTGCTGCCATGGCGTAATCCCCATCGTGACCCGGCCAGCACCAATACCACCCTTGCTGGCCAGAACGCAGTCAAAGACCTGCGTGAATGCGGATCGCCCCCCGGCAAACCCGCCCCGAATCACCAGAACCGGATACGACAGTTGCATTTGTGAGCATAGTGCCCGTGTCGTGATCCTGCCCGGTATTCTGTCAGGCGGGTGTGGCGCGCTTTAGCCGCCGTGACGTGGCTTGCCGGCAGCCGCTTCGGTGATGGTCGTGGTGTCGGCGTCGTTCAAGGTTTTCAAAAATGCGATCACGTCATCAATCTGCTGGTCGTTCCAGGCCGGTTTGCCACCCTTTTTGCGGGTGAGCGGTTCGTCATTGGTATCGACATTGCCGCGCAGGTTGGCGGGCAAGTCATCAAACTTGGCAACCTTGCCGTTCTTGACCGGATACCAGCGCTGCGGATGGGTGTCGCGTTGCACATAGAACTGCAATGCGGTTTTCAGATCGTGAAAGCGGCCGTTGTGGAAGAACGAACCGCGCGTGGCGACGTTACGCAGGGTAGGGGTGCGGAACATGCCGCAATACTGTTTCTCTGCCGCTTGATCCTTGCGGATGGGGCCACACAAACCCATGTCGAAGAAATGCGGGTTCTTGTTGGCGGCCAGTTCCGGGTTGCGTGGCACCCCCAGCACTTCAAACTGGTAATCCGTGAACAGCGGATGCGCACCATTGGCGCCCTTGATATCAAAGTGGCAAGACGCGCAATTGCCGCTCTTGGGATCATCAAACAGCTGCTTGCCGCGCAGTTCTTGCGCAGTCAGTTGTGTCTTGCCATCCATCCACGCATCGAACTTGCTGGAGTACGGATGGAAAGCGGCATCATTCAATTGATATTGCGCCAGCGCGATACCCGCGTAATGCAGCGCATCGGTATCACTGGCCAGAATCTTGTCACCGAATACCTGGCGAAATGCTGCGGCGTTCGGGCTGTGACGCAAGCGCGCCGCAAAATCAGCGGCGGAGGCATTGGCCATTTCATCTGCATTCAAAAGCGGAAAAGCCGCCTGATCTTCCAGCCGGTCAAACCGGCCATCCCAGGTCAGCCCGCCCGTTGGGGGCAACTCCTGGGCTTCCAGTCTTTCCATCAACGACGACGGGGTTTCCACGTGCCAGGCCTGGCTGCGATTGAGCACATAGCGCAGCGATGGTGCTGCGCGCAGCCCCTGATGCTTCATGTCTGGCCCGCCCAGCTGGGTCGCCAGACCATTGGCCGGGGCGAAGGCATGGCCCGGGTCATGGCAGGTGGCGCATGCCATCTGACCAGAGGCAGACAGGCCACGATCAAAAAACAGTGCGCGACCCAGATCCACCGAGCCGGGCCATTTGTTGACCTGGGCAGGTTTGGCGGGTGCCGGTGTTGCGGCGTGGACGAACAGGGCAGTGGTGCCGATCAGACCGGCCAGGGCCAGCGTAGCCAGCGTGAAGCGTCGGGAAGTCGAAGTCATGATTATTCTTTTGATATGAAAAAGCAGCGACCGCGCCCATCAAGACGCGGCCGCTGCATCTGCAGCCAGTGAAGACTTAGTGCAGGTTATTGATGATGTCGCTGCCGAAGCTGGTCAGACCCGCCTGGCCGGCATAGCCCAGGTGTCCCAGATTGAAGATGTCTTCAATACTGCGCAGCAGGGAGTAATGGTTGTAGCCCACCGTGCTGACCGTGCCGCCCTTGATGAACGGGGACAGCATGACCGCACCGGTCTGATCACCACCGAAGTTGTTGTAGGTAATGTTGACCTGGAACGTGATGCCATGGGTGACGTAGGAGCCCATGGAAACCGTCTGCGGGTAGGACGCCAGGTTCGGGCCCGGTTTCTGGCCGCAGCAGGTTGCACCGGTGTAGACCGCGTTCAGCGTCCCTGTGGTGGCACTGGTCATGACCGGGGAGCCGCCACTTGCCGCAGAACTCTCGTCAAAGTTGATGATCAACAGACCGTCTTGCTGGAAGGCCGGGGAAGCCATGATGATCGGCACCCACTTCTTCAGGAACGCATCGGCTGAAATCAGGCCGCCCGGTTCGCCGGTGACGCAGCCGGAATCGTGGCCGTCGTTACACAGGTTCGGGGTGATGAAGTTGAAGTTGGCCGTGGTGCTGATCGACTTCAGATCGTTTTCCATCTGCGCCAGGCTGGTCACGTTCGTTGCACAATCCGCCGAATCGATGATCGAGTGGAAGTACATGAACGGGTTGTGACGGGTAGCGTACTGGTCACCGTTGACAGCGGAAGGGCCGGAAGCTTCCGGCGACTGGGTCATGTCTTGCGTACCGATTTGCGGGTGACCGCAGGTGGCGCTTTCCCGAGTCGGGTCATTGCCCATGTCTTCCATATAGCCGTGCCAGGTCAGGCCAGCGGCCTTGAGCTGATCCGGCAAGGTCTTGATGGTGGCAGGGTAAACGCAACCCTGGCCAATGGCCTGGCCGTCTGCATCGGTGCCGGTCTGCACGAATTCGCTGAAGGTCTGGCAATCGGTGTTGGTCTGGGTGTTGCCAGCCTGGCCCGAAATCATGGCGATGTAGTTATCCAGGCTGACGTGGCCGGTGCCGTAGTACTGCTGTACCAGCGCGCCCTGGGTAGGCAGGGTTTGCGACAGGTATAACGCCGGGCTGCTGGCGGCAAAAGTCGTGCTGTAGTTCTCGTTCTCCAGGGTCAGCACCCAGACGTGGCGGATGCTGTGGATCGACGGGGCCGGTGTTGGTGTCGGGGTTGGTGCAGCGACGTTCGTGCTGTCACTGCTGCTGTTACAGCCCACCATGGCTCCCATCACGATGACCGAGCCGAGCAAGCCGGCCAGCCATTTGTTCCATGTTGTTTTCATTATCTTTCCTGATTGTTATTGAGGCGGCAATGTCCCGTCCATGACGGTTTTTGCCGCATGCATGAAAACATACAAGTATGTATTTTTTGTTAAGTGGCAAATTCATGACGCCCGGATAGAATGGCGAAATGCAAAATCAGTCACGTTCCAGTGCTACCCGCCAGTTGTTGCTTGATGCAACACGCAAGCTCCTGATCGAACAGGGATATGCCCGGTTGGGCGAGGCGCGTGTCTGCGAGCACGCGGGGGTAACGCGAGGCGCTTTGCGTTACCACTTTCCGGAAGGATTGCTGGATCTTTTGCCAGTGCTACTGGCCGAGATTGTCGAGATTGAAGTCGCCAAGATTGATTCAACCGGCGTGACCAGCCCGCGTGAGCGCATTTATCTGGGGCTGTTTGCGTTTGCGGGCGGCCATACGCAGACTGACTCGCTGGCGCTGCTGGAATTGTGGATGGCGGCGCGCGGCGACAGCCGTCTGGGCGAGCGGCTTAACCCGATCTTGCACAGGATGGACGAGCGTATTTTCCGGCTGGAACCCGGGCAGGAGCTGGAGCCCGATCTGCTGGCCTGCCGCTTGTTGCTGCACGGCGCCAGCCTGCATATTTTCAGCGGGGATTTTGACCGCGCCAAACTGGCGGCGGCCATGCAATGGGTGATGAGCAAATGGCCGTTGCCAGAAGGCCTGCGTGAGCGCTTTGCCCGCCGGCCGGGCGATCTGGCTTAAGCCTCAGGCTGGCCGGTGCCGGGCCGGGCGGAAATAGCCGGTATCGGCGTAGAAAGCGTCATCTTGCTGAGGCCACCAGCCAGGCACACCCAGATACGGTAGCGGCGGTAACTGGCGCGGCGTTTGCAGTTCATCGGCATCCAGGCCCCGGGCCAGATGCTCATCCAGCCAGGCCCAGCGCGCGGCATCGGGCAGGCTGAACCAGTCTGGCGTGACTTCAACCGGCCAGCATTTGCCAGTCAGGCCGGGAAACGGGTCCAGCAAGGCTTCCAGATTGGCATGGCCAAAACAGACTGCTGCAATCTCGTGCTGCCATTGCGCGCGATGGGTGACGAACAGATCACGCCATTGATGCTGCCGCAGCAGGTCGATCAACGCCGGGTTGCAGTACGGCACAATCAGCCCACATTCATCAAACAGCGTCGCGGCATCGCGCACCGGGCCGCGCTGGCCTTTGGCACTCTGGCCCATCTGCCGGTAATGCAGGGCATTGAGCGCAGCTTTGGTGCGCGGAAAACGCAGCCAGATCAGGGCATTGAAGAGGTCGTGCCAGTTCTCGCTACGGGTGGCCACGCGGCCGCGCAGATGGATTTCGGTTTCGTAGTAATCGGTCAGCGATTCAGACGGCACAAAGCTTACCTGCTGACCGGACCGGGTCGCGGGGCGATCAGGCAGCGCGGCCCACGCCGGGTGATCCGGAAACTGCGCAAACCCGGATAGCCACTGTTGCACCGGCGAGAGTGCCGGATGAGCAAACTGCGGGTGCGGCCAGCAGGGCGCCAGTGCGCCAATCGCTGCGCGGGTCAGGGCAGTCGCCCCATATCCAGGCGGCCTTCGGCCAGCGTGCGGGCACCGTCTGCAGCCAGCGCTTTCACGGTCAGATAATAGTGGTTGCCCTTCACGCAGGGCGCGCTGTAGATGCTGCCATCGCGCGCGCCCAGAGATTTGAGGCCGGCCGGCAACGGGCCCTGCGCCGGCACGCTGGGAATCTGCGCGCTGCCCGCGCCTTTGGCTGCAACGTATTGCAAGCGGCCCATGCCACCGTTATCCAGCCCGCCACGCTCTGAGAACTCCACCTGCAAAAAGGCCGTGCCGGCCGGCAGGTCAAACACGTTCAGGCCCGGGGTGGCGGCAGAGCCACCCAGTCTGGCGCATTGCTGGCCGGGCGGCACGCTGGCGCCATTCCACAACGGGCTGGTAAAGCGCACGGTCAGGGCGCCGGTATCGGCCTGCGCCAGAGGCAGGACGGCACAGCTAGCGACTAACAACAGCGTGGTGATCAGTGGTTTCATGAGCCGGATGACATCTTTGCAAGGGCAACCATTCTAGCCCAATGCCATGATGCGGGAAGGGCACCATGTCACACGGGCGCGGCCTCCGTATAATGGGCCTCACACGCTTATCGTGACTACTAACAAGACGCTCATGTCCGCGCATGTGATCTCTCCGCCGCAAAGCGGCACCAGCCCGCAAACCTGGTATGACTCGGTTCGTCATCAGCCCGGCTTTATTGAAGACGCCGCCCAGACCGCGGCCATTGGCCGGCTGGAGCAGTTGTATCAGGAACTGGTGGAGTTCAAACGCAAACGCCACCGCTTGTTTGGCAAAACCCTGCTGCCGCAACCCCAGGTGCCGCGAGGCGTGTGGTTCTGGGGCGGGGTGGGGCGCGGTAAAAGCTTTTTGATGGATGCCTTTTTTGCCGGGTTGCCCTATACCCGCAAAAAACGCATCCACTTTCACCAGTTCATGCAGGATGTCCAGCGCGAACTGGCCACGCTCAAAAGCGAGACCGACCCGCTAGTCAAAGTGGCAGAGAAAATCGCCCGCAGCGTGCGCGTACTGTGTTTTGACGAGTTTCATGTCTCTGACATTGCTGATGCCATGATCCTGGGGCGGCTGCTGGAAAACCTGTTCCAGCGCGGCGTGGTGCTGATCGCCACCTCCAACTACCCGCCCGACGGGCTTTACCCCAACGGGCTGCAGCGCATCAATTTCCTGCCCACCATTGAGCTCATCAAGAAACAGCTGGATGTGTTCAACCTGGATGGCGGTCAGGATCACCGCTTGCGCGCCTTGTCTGCGGCGCGCACCTATATCACCCCGGTCACGCCGGAGGTGGATGCAGAACTCGATACCCTGTTTACCCAGGTGGCCACGGGCCCGGATCAGGCCAGAACCATCACGGTGGCCGGGCGCAATATCAGCTGTCGCAGGCGCGCGCCGGGCGTGGTGTGGTTTGATTTCTTCAAGATTTGCGGCGATCAGCGCGGCCAGGCCGATTACCTGGATATCGCCCGCAAGTATCACACCGTCATTGTCAGCGGCATTCCGGCGCTGGAAGCGCGTCAGGCCTCAGAAGCGCGGCGGTTTACCTGGCTGGTAGATGTATTCTATGACCACCGCGTCAAACTGATCATCTCTGCTGATGTACCGGCCGAAGCGCTGTATGTGGATGGCGTGCAATCGAGCGAGTTTTTCCGCACCGTCAGCCGGCTGACTGAAATGCAGACGCTGGAATATCTGGCCTTGCCGCATCAACCCATCCTGGAATCGCTGGCCGGTTTGGTAGAGACCTGAAACCGACTACACGATACTGCCAGCCCTGACAGGGTCCGGTTGTCGGTTTGCCACAGCAGCGCACAAACAAAAAGCCCCGGCATGCGGGGCTTTTGTCTTTTTGGCAACTGCTTGCCTTGTCAAGCAACCGCTCAGGCAGCGGTCTTGCGTGAGGCCGATTTGACGGCTTCAGCGGTCGCATTGGTCGCTGCCTTGACCGAGGCATCGGTAAATTCTGCGACTTGCTTGGCCGCTTTGGTCAGGCTGTCGACGGCCGCAGCGGTGGCTTGTGCGGTGGATTTGACCGCAGCCACTGCCACATCGGCGCCGGCCGGTGCAGACTTGGCCACGCGATCCAGACCGCTGACCAGTTCCTTGTTAAAGGCAATGGCGCGTTCTTCGTACAGTCTGGAGAGTTCGCTTTGCGCTTGCGAAGCAATTTCAAAAATCGCGCGCGAGAACGTCGTTGCTTGTTCTACACTGGATTCAATGAGCTTCTGACGCAGCGAGACGGCTTCCTGGGCATCTTTCACGGACAAGAGGGCACGGGCGTTTTTCACGTTCTCTTCCAGTGCCGTGCGGGTGGCTTCCACCTGCACTTTGAACAGACGCTCAGTGCTATCGAGAGACAGCCGCGCGAAACGCAGCGTGGTTTCGATCTGACTGGTCGCCAGTTCTGCGAACTGTTGCTGGGCTTGGGACATGATTCACTCCTGAATGATCCATCGGTGGTCGTGTGCAGGCGCTGTATATAAGAAATACGTGAATACCGGAACTTGCTTCAATCAACCATGATGCGCCGCACCATTGATTTTATTGTGGAATTCCCAAAGCGCAATGTCAAACACTTTTTGTGCACTGCAACATGACCGGTTGCGCAGCCGATAAACGGGCGCTACTCTTGGCAGCATTTTCGTAATATTGCGAAAATCACTACAACCCGCAGTCACCTTATCAGGGGAAATGCATGAGTGTTGAAAAACGGGTGATCAAGAAATATCCGAACCGGCGGCTCTACGACACCGCTACCAGCTGTTACATCACGCTGGCTGACGTCAAACAACTGGTACTGGAACAGATCGATGTTCAGGTGCTGGATGCCAAGACGGGCGAAGACATTACGCGTAGCGTGCTGTTGCAGATCATTCTGGAAGAGGAATCGGGTGGTATCCCGATGTTCTCTTACGACGTGCTCACCCAGATCATCCGCTTCTATGGCCATGCCATGCAGGGCGTGATGGGCAACTATCTGGAAAAGAACATGCAGTTGTTCACCGAGATGCAGACGCGCCTGCAAGACCAGGCCAAGGCGTCGCTCGGCGGCGAAAACCCCATGCTCAACCCCAATATCTGGGGCGATTTCATGAAGTTCCAGGGCCCGGCACTGCAAAGCATGATGGGCAAGTATCTGGAAAGCAGCACGGCGCTATTTGTCGATATGCAACAACAGTTGCAAGACCGCGCCAAGCATCTGTTTACCGGCTTTGGTATGCCAGGTTATGGCCGGGACGGCGCCAAGCCCGATCCCAATGAACCAGAGCCTTCCTCGCCGCCTGCCAGCGACGAGCCGCCGGAAAGTCCGGCACCCAAGCGCCGTACGACGCAGAAATAAACCATTGATCTAAAAATTGATTTAAAATACTCGGTTGTCCATGCGGGCGTGTTGTGGGAGCCCCTGAACAAATCCTTCCTGGCCACGTGCCAGCGCAATGACTTGTTCAGGTGCCTGACAACATGCCCGCTCTGTTTTGGTTCAAGGCTGACGCCACCTGGCCGCAGCCTGCTGGAGAGTAAGAATGTCTGCTGCTGCGCCCAAGGTTGGGTTTGTTTCGCTGGGCTGTCCCAAGGCCCTCGTGGATTCCGAACAGATCCTGACCCAGTTGCGGGCCGAGGGTTACCTGATTTCCGCCTCGTACGACGACGCCGATATGGTGGTCGTCAACACCTGTGGTTTTATTGATTCCGCCGTGCAAGAGTCGCTTGATGCGATTGGCGAAGCGCTGGCCGAAAACGGCAAGGTGATTGTCACCGGCTGTCTGGGCGCCAAGGGCGACGGCGATCTGATCCGCGACGTGCACCCGAAAGTGCTGGCCGTGACCGGCCCGCACGCCAAGGATGAGGTGATGGAGCAGATCCACGTGCATCTGCCCAAACCGCATGATCCGTTTGTGGATCTGGTGCCTGCCGCCGGGATCAAGCTCACACCCAAGCACTACGCCTACCTGAAGATTTCCGAAGGCTGTAACCACCGTTGCACCTTCTGCATCATCCCGTCCATGCGCGGTGATCTGGTCAGCCGCCCGGTGCACGAAGTCCTGCGCGAGGCCGAGAACCTGGCCAAGGCCGGCGTGAAAGAACTCTTGATCATTTCGCAAGACACCAGCGCTTATGGCGTGGATGTGAAATACAAGACCGGTTTCCACAATGGCCGTCCGGTGAAAACCCGCATGACCGAACTGGTGGAAGAACTGGGCCGTCAGGGCATCTGGACGCGTCTGCACTATGTGTACCCGTACCCGCACGTGGATGAAGTCATCCCGCTGATGGCCGAAGGCAAGGTGCTGCCGTACCTGGATATCCCGTTCCAGCACGCCAACCAGCGCATTCTGAAACTGATGAAGCGCCCGGCCAGTTCTGCCAACGTGCTCGAACGCATCAAGGCCTGGCGTGCCATTTGCCCGGATCTGGTGATCCGCTCGACCTTCATTGTCGGCTTCCCGGGTGAAACCGAAGCCGAATTCCAGGAATTGCTGGATTTCCTGGATGAAGCGCAGCTTGATCGCGTGGGCTGTTTTACCTATTCGCCGGTCGATGGCGCCACCGCCAACGACCTGCCGGATCACGTGCCGGCCGATGTGGCAGAAGAGCGCAAACAGCGTTTCATGGAAAAGCAGGCCGCCATCTCTGCCAGTCGCCTGGCCGCCAAAGTGGGCCGCGAGTTCACCGTGCTGGTTGACGAGATCGATGAAGAAGGCGCAGTGGCCCGTACCTATGGCGACGCCCCGGAAATTGACGGCCTGGTGTATTTCGAACCGGCTGCCGACGTCAAACCGGGCGACTTTGTAAAAGTACGCATTACCGATTCGGACGAACACGACCTCTGGGCCGAGCAAGTCGGGATGTGAGGCGCAAGGCGAGAGGAGTGAGGCGACATCTTGTGCCATCGCTCCTCACGCGGTCATCTGCCTGGTTTTACACCTCACCCCTTACACCTCACGCCGCACAAAAATGGATACCTCATTCGAACGCCGCTTCGGCGGCATTGCCCGCTTGTATGGCACCGCCGCGCTGGAACGCTTCCGGCGCGCGCATGTGTGCGTGATCGGTATTGGCGGCGTCGGCACGTGGGTGGTTGAGGCGCTGGCGCGTTCCGGCATCGGCCAGTTGACGCTGATTGATCTGGACGACATTTGTGTTTCCAACACCAACCGCCAGTTGCCCGCCATGTCTGGCCTGTTTGGCCAGATGAAAGTGGCGGCCATGAAAGAGCGCGTGCTGGCGATCAACCCGGAGTGTGTCGTCAACGCCATTGAAGACTTTGTGGCTGACGATAATCTGGAAGCCATGCTGGGCCAGGGTTATGACTACGTGGTTGACGCTATCGACAGCGTGAAAACCAAAGCCGCGATCATTCACTGGTGCCGTCGCCGCAAGATTCCGCTGATGGTGACGGGCGGCGCTGGCGGCCAGACCGACCCGACGCAGATCAAGATTGATGATCTGTCGCGCACCACGCAAGACCCGCTGGCGGCCAAAGTGCGCAACATCCTGCGCCGCGATTACGGCTTTCCCAAACCAGGCAAGAAGTTTGGCGTGGACTGCGTGTATTCCACCGAGGCCCTGGTGTACCCGCAGGCCGATGGCAGTGTGTGTGGCACCAAACCGCAAACCGGTGACAGCCCGGTGCGGCTCGATTGCGAGGGTGGCTTTGGCGCGGTGACGCCGGTGACCGGGACGTTCGGCTTTATCGCCGCGTCACGCGTGCTGCGCAAGCTGGCTGATTCCGCCATGAAATAACCGGTCTCACTTCCAACAAAAAACCGCTCTGCTACGAGCGGTTTTTTGTTGGGGCCAATTTTAGCGGGGTGGTAACTCGGTACCTGGCGTGGTTTGCAGCAGCGAGGGCGTGCTAGTGTCTGCCGTCTGTTTGACCGGTTTGCCACACTGGTGGCAGAACGGGAAAAACGCGAAATTGCGCCCGCCACAACCGCAGACGCGGAACAACTCCAGCCCGCAATGAATGCAGAAACTGGCCTGGTCGCCGGCCAGATTCCACGGTTTGTCGCACGATGGGCAAATCTTTTTCTGGTATGAACTGATGGCCTTTTCGTACACCACGGTGCGGGCGCGTTCAGTCTGACTTTGCTGCATTTCCAGCCGCTTGCGTTCTACATAGCGCTGGAATGCCCGCAGCATGTACACGCCGGCAAACACGGTGAGGATGATCCCGACCACCACGCGGATATACCCGCCAAAGCTGGGCAAATACGGCACCAGTTCAACAAAGAACGCCGTCAGCGCAAACAGCCCGAAGCCATACACAAACGGCCAGTAGCGGTGCTTGCGGAACTTGATGAACAGCCAGATGGCCAGCAACAGCAAGGGCAGGGTGAACGCCAGCCGCCAGAAAAAGATGCGCAGATCATATTTCTGCAAAGCCTGGTTGTACGATTTCTCGCCCTGATCCAGCAATACACCCAACTGCCCCTGCACCTGGATTTGCTGCTTGTCTACACCACGCAACTGATCGGCCAGTTGATCGCTCTGGCGCTGCCAGTTATTGACCCCGGCCTGCAAGGCATCCAGCGCATGGGTGCGGTTGAGCACCTCCGGGTCCTGGCTGCTGTTGCCGGTGGCCTGGCGTGTGGCCAGCCAGTTGCGGAACGTCTGGTTGGCGGCGTTGTATTCATCGTGCGAGCGGGAGAGGGCGGTATCGACCGTTTCTTTTTTGTCGGCCAGCGCTGCCTTTTGCCGTTCCAGCTCTTTTTGCTGTTGTTCCAGCCGCGCACGCGTTGCCTGGTCGATGAACGCCTCTTGTTGCGGCGGCCCGCCAGCCGGGGCGTAAAACAGATCGCCCATGATCAGATTGCCCAGGGTATTGAGCAGCCCGGCAAAGACCAGCGCAACAATCCACGAGGCAATGCGCAACAAGCGTTCGGGGCGGGAGTGAGCTTGCGAAGTGGCCATCCGGTAGTCCTTGATCGCGACAAAGATCACGCATCATTACATGCCACGCAGGCCTGTGCATGGAGATGGCGCAGCATTCAGGCATCACCCAACAAAAAACCGCCGTAAAGGCGGTTTTTTGTGATGCAGATGCACGCAGCAGTTAATGGCGTTTCGGTTGCGGCGCCAGTGCCAGCACCACCCCCAGCACGCACAACGCGGCAACGTAATGGGCGGGCGCCTGTTTGTCGTAAACCAGCCAGGCGCTGATGGCCACCGGGGTCAGCCCGCCAAAAATGGCATAGGCCACGTTATAGGCAAAAGACACGCCAGAGAACCGCAGCGCGGCCGGGAAGGAGCGCACCATCAGATACGGCACCACACCCACAACGCCGACAAAAAAGCCGGTGATGGCGTAGTTCAGCATCAGCGTGCCTGGCGCCACCGGCTGGCTGAAATAAAAGTTATAGCTGCTGATCAGCAGGCCAATGCTGCCAATGGCCAGCGTGAGGCGACCGCCGAACTTGTCTGCGCAGGCGCCAAAGACCACGCAGCCCAGCGTCAGGCATAGCGTTGCCAGGCTGTTGGCCTGCAACGACAAGGCCGGGGCGATGCCCTGGACTTTTTGCAGCCACGTGGGCGTGAACAGGATGACCACCACAATGGCTGCGGACAGCACCCAGGTCAGCAGCATGGCCTGGAGGGTACCGGCCAGATGGTTGCGCACCGTTGCCGCCACCGGCAGCCCTTCAGACAAGGCCTTGCGCTGATGCAGTTCCTTGAAAATGGGCGTTTCTTCCAGGAAGCGGCGCAGATAGACCGCAAACAGGCCAAACAGGCCGCCCAGAATGAACGGAATACGCCAGGCGAAGCTGACCACTTCTTCCTTGCTGTAATGGGTGTTGATGAAGGTGGCAATCAGCGCGCCCAGCAAGATGCCAAAGGTCAGGCCGGCCGTCAGCGAACCCACCGCCAGACCAGTGCGGTTGTGCGGCACATGTTCAGAGACAAACACCCAGGCGCCGGGCACTTCGCCACCAATGGCTGCGCCTTGCATCACCCGCAGGATCAGCAACAGTACCGGCGCAAACACGCCCAGCGTGGCGTAGGTCGGCAACAGGCCCATGAACAGCGTGGGCAGTGCCATCAGGAAAATGGACAGCGTAAACATGCGCTTGCGGCCCAGCTTGTCGCCGTAATGCGCAATGATGATGCCGCCCAGCGGGCGGGCAAGATACCCCGCGGCAAAGATGCCAAAGGTTTGCAGCAACTTGAGCCAGTCTGGCAGGCCGGGCGGGAAAAACAGGGTGCCGATCACGGCGGCAAAAAAGACGTACACCACGAAGTCGTAAAACTCCAGGGCGCCGCCCAGGGCGGAGAGCGTCAGGGTCTGCACGTCGCGCCGGTTAAGCGGGCGGTGCGCAGCAGACCAGGTCAAAGAATCCGTGCTGGTGTTCATGTTGTTGTCGGTCATGGGCTGAAATCACAAAAGGGCGCACGGGCAAGTGTGCGCAGCAGAGCCGCTGTGACGTGGTGAGGACAGCATGCAAATCACAAGGCCTCGATCAGCTTTGCAATTTTCGCCGTAAACCGTGCGCCGGTTGGCGTGAGGCAGACAGGGCAGGGGCAGCGGATCACGCTGCCGGGGCCGCTTGGGGCGATCAGCTTTTTTATCAGTTTGTGGCCTGTCGAGGCAAGCAGCAGATGCGTTTTTAAGGTTATGGCATAGCGCGGCGCCTGCCATCCGGGGGCCGGCGGTGCCGTCCGGACGACCATCTGCGCCATACCCGCCGCGACCGGCTTGCTTGTACGTATAATCGCCCGCACGAAAACCATGGGGTTTTCCAACGCACACAAGGACCTGCGGACAGCAGTATGCGTAAATCCTGGATGATTGTGCTGCTGGCGCTGTTCTGGGCGCCGGTTGCGCTGGCACGTGAAACCATTACCTGGGTCATTTTTGACTGGCCGCCGGTGTTTATCCTGCAAGACCGCAGCAGTGAGTCAGTGCAGCAACTGGGCGACGGCATTGGCGATCAGCTGATCAAGATGCTGATCCAGCGGCTGCCCCAGTATCAGCACCGCGTGGTGGTGATGACGCCCAAGCGGGCTTTTGCACAAATGAAACAGGGCGACAATCTGTGCGTGCCCTCGACCTTGCGCAATCCGGAACGTGAGGGCATGGCGTTGTTTACCCCGGCGCTGATCACCATGCCGATCCAGCTGGTGACCCGTGAAGACCTGTTGCAAACACACCCGGACTGGCGTGACGGGGTGGATCTGGAAACACTGGCGGCAGATCGCTCGCTGGTGGGCGGTTATGAGGGCACGCGCTCCTACGGCCCGATGATCGACAAGGTGCTGGCCTCGCCCGCCAATACCGGGCTGCATGCGGTCTTGGGCGGTGATCCGAACAGTCTTTACCAGATGCTGTCGCTCAAGCGTATTGATTACACCCTGGAGTACCCGCAGATCGTGGCCTGGCTGACCGAGCGCAAGCAGTTGCCGGCGGGCATTGCCGTGGTGCCGCTGCGCCAGCCTGATCCGTGGCTGCTGGGCAATGTGGCCTGTACCAGAAATGCCTGGGGCGGCAAGGTGATCCACGATGTCGACGAGGCCGTGAAGGAAGCCGCCAGACAGCCGTCGTACCGGGATCTGATGACACGCTGGACGCCGCTGCATTTGCGTGAAGCGCAGCGCCGCGAACTGGACCGCTTTTTGCACGACCGCGCCACCCACAATTACGTGCAGTAAGCGCAACAGAGATATGAAAAAAGGCAGCCATGGCTGCCTTTTTTGCTGACTGCGGGCCGCTTAACCCAGCGCAGCATTGAGCTTGTCGCGATCCAGTTCTTTTTCCCAGTGCGACACCACGATCGCCGCCACGCCGTTCCCGACGATATTGGTCAGCGCGCGCGCTTCAGACATGAAGCGGTCCACCCCCAGAATCAGCGCCAGACCCACCACCGGAATGCTCGGCACCACGGCCAGGGTGGCGGCCAGGGTAATGAAACCGGCCCCGGTTACGCCAGACGCGCCTTTGGAGGTCAGCATGGCGACGATCAGGATCGACAACTCTTGCCCCAGCGACAGATCAATATTCATGGCCTGTGCCACAAACAGCGCCGCCAGTGTCAGATAGATATTGGTGCCATCCAGATTGAAGCTGTAGCCGGCCGGGACCACGAGGCCTACCACCGGCTTGCTGCAACCGGCGTCTTCCATTTTCTTCATCAATTGCACCAGCGCGCTTTCAGATGAAGACGTACCCAGCACCAGCAGCAGTTCCTGGCGGATGTAACGAAGGTACTTGAGGATGCTGAAACCGGTCATGCGGGCCACAGCGCCCAGCACGATCAGCACAAACAGGATACAGGTCAGATAGAAGCAGCCCATCAGGCTGGCCAGCGGCAGCAGCGCTTTCAGGCCGTATTTGCCGATGGTGAAGGCCATGGCGCCACCCGCGCCCAGCGGGGCCAGCCACATGATGCTGCGGACCATGCCAAAGAAAATATCCGACAAGCCTTCGACAAACTTCAGGACCGGCGTGCCTTTTTCACCGATCTTGTTCAGCGCAAAGGCAAACAGGATGGCAATCAGCAGCACCTGCAAGAGATCGCCCGAGCCGGCAAACGCATCAGAAAAAGTCTTGGGAATGATATGCAGGATGAAATCGGCCACGTGCTGTTCGTGCGCCTTGGCGGCGTACTCGGCGGTCAGTTTCGGGTCCAGCGAGGCGGGGTCAACGTTGAAACCCTTGCCTGGCTTGAGCAGGTTGGCGACCAGCAAACCAATGGCGAGAGCAAAGGTGGACACCACTTCAAAATACAACAGCGCCTTGCCACCCACGCGCCCGACCTTTTTCAGATCACCGGCGTTGGCAATGCCCAGTACCACGGTGCAGAAAATCACCGGGCCGATCAGCATCTTGATCAGCGCGATAAATCCGTCGCCCAGTGGCTTGAGGGCCACGCCCGTCGCCGGGTCAACATAACCCAGGATGCCGCCCGCAACGATGGCGACCAGCACCCAGAAATACAGTGTCTTGTGCATGCGTTTCATACAGTGTCTCCCCTTCGATTCTTATGTTCTGACCGGCTGGTACGAGACCGGGCAATTTGTTGCAGTGCGGCAAAATGCGTTATGTCTCAAGGTGTTGCCGCGCAACGCTGAACTAATCTAGAGCGCGGCAGGACCAGCGTCGACCAGGGGATTCCGCGTCCGGTGTATACCTTACGGTGCGCGCTTGCGGATTGACGCCAGGCCGCTTGAGTTCTAGCCTGAACCTCCTCGTACCCGTCATCGCAGGCAATTCATCATGGCAAAACCAGAGACCCCGGCACACAGCGGTGTGCGTGTAGACAAGTGGCTGTGGGCCGCGCGCTTTTACAAAACGCGCTCGCTGGCCACGGATGCGGTCGAGGCCGGGCACGTGCATCTCAACGGCCAGCGCCCCAAACCCGCGCGGGAGATCAAGCCTGGCGATCTGTTGCGGGTGCATACCGAGCACGGCGAGTTTGAGGTGAAAGTCAGCGCCCTGAGCGACAAACGCGGCCCGGCCGAAGCCGCACGCGCCCTGTATGAAGAAACGCCAGAGAGCATGGAGAAACGCGAGCGGGTGGCAGAAGCCGACCGGCTGGCACCGCGCTTTGAGCATCCGCAGGTCAAAGGCCGCCCGACCAAGAAATTCCGTCGGCAGATGAACCAGTTCGAACGCGGCTGATCTGCCGCCAGGAGCACCCCGATGAGCCAGTTCCGCAGCGAAACCGATTCCATGGGCGCCATCAATGTGGCGCAAGACCGCTACTGGGGGGCGCAAACGCAGCGCTCGGTAGGCAATTTTCCGATCGGGGTGGCGCGCTTCAAATGGCAACGGCCCGTCATCCGGGCGCTGGGTATCCTGAAAAAAGCGGCAGCGCAGGCCAATGCGCAACTAGGTGAACTGCCCAAAGACGTGGCCGAACGCATTGTCAGTGCGGCTGACGAAGTCATTGCCGGCAAGCTGGATGATCACTTCCCGCTGGTTGTGTTCCAGACAGGGTCAGGCACGCAGTCGAACATGAATGCCAACGAGGTGATCTCCAACCGGGCCATCCAGCTGGCGGGCGGGCAGATGGGCAGCAAGACGCCAGTGCACCCCAACGATCACGTCAACCGCGGGCAGTCGTCCAACGACACCTTTCCGACCGCCATGCATATCGCGGTGGTCGAGGAATTGCAGCAGCGCTTGTTCCCGGCCATGGCCACCTTGCGCACCACGCTGGCGGGCAAGGCCGGCGCGTATGCCGGCATCGTCAAAACCGGGCGCACGCATTTGCAGGATGCCACGCCCATTACCCTGGGCCAGGAGATCGGCGCCTGGGTAGCGCAGCTGGATTTCGGGATCGAGGCCGTGCGGGCCACGCTGCCAGGTTTGTATGATCTGGCGATTGGTGGCACCGCCGTCGGCACCGGGCTGAACGCCCACCCCCAGTTTGGCGACAAGGCCGCAGCCAGGATCGCCACCATTACCGGTTACCCGTTTCGCGCTGCGTCCAACAAGTTCTTTGCCTTGTCTGCACATGATGCGCTGGTGCAAACCTCCGCCGCACTGCGCACGCTGTCGGGCGGGCTGATGAAAATGGCCAACGACGTGCGCTGGCTGGCCAGCGGCCCACGCTGCGGCATTGGCGAGTTGCGGATTCCGGAGAACGAACCCGGTTCATCCATCATGCCGGGCAAGGTGAACCCCACCCAGTGCGAGGCCATGACCATGGTCTGCGTGCAGGTCTTCGGCAACGACGCCGCCGTGGCCTTTGCCGGCACCCAGGGCAATTTCCAGCTCAATGTGTACAAGCCGGTGATGGTGCACAACGTACTGGAAAGCATCGCGCTGATCAGCGATGCCGTGCTGGCGTTCAATGACCATTGCGCGGTGGGGATTGAGCCTGATCTGGCGGTGATTGAATCCAACCTTGCCAAAAACCTGATGCTGGTGACGGCGCTGAATCGGCATATCGGCTATGACAAGGCGGCAAAGATTGCCAAGAAGGCGCATCACGAAGGGCTGACACTGAAAGCGGCGGCGCTGGAACTGGGGTTTCTGACGGAAGAAGAATTTGCGCAGTGGGTGGTGCCGCTGGAGATGACAAAGCCGCTGGCTTGATATTGCGATTGTTTGGGCCCCTGGATTGCTTGACAACCGGTGAGTGCCTGACGGCGCTGTCGGAGGGGCCTTGCGGCAAAAGCGACGGCACCCTCCAAAAAGACAACGGCAAGCACAACCCTCAACTGCCAAGAACGACCTGGTTACGCCACCACTTCATCCTTCCTGCGAAGGCAGGCATCCAGCCGGCCACCGCAAGTGGCCTTTCCGGCAATCCGTCTGCAGCGCCCGCGCCCAAATAAAAAACGGCAGCCGTAGCTGCCGTTTTTTTTCAGCACCACCAGCCAGTTACTTGGCCGCAGCGCCGCCAACAATTTCCAGCACTTCCCACTTGCCACCCTTGACGGTGTAAATGGTGATCGCGCCGTTCTTGATGTCACCCTTTTCGTCAAAGGTGATCGGGCCGGTCACGCCCTGATAGTCGATCTTGGCCAGTTCCGGCAGGTACTTGGCCGGTTCGGTAGAGCCGGCTTTCTTCATGGCTTCGACCATCACCTTCACCGCGTCATAGCAGTACGGTGCATACAGCTGCACTTCCTGGCCGAAGGTCTTCTTGAACTTGTCCAGGAATTCCTTGCCGCCCGGCAGTTGATCCTTCGGCTGGCCCGGGGAGGACGACACCATGCCTTCAGAGTCATCACCCGCCAGCTTGATCAGTTCCGGCGTTTGCGTACCGTCGCCGCCCATGACCTTGGCAGAGATACCCAGCTTGTGGGCTTGCTTCTTCAGCGGAGCGGCTTGTGCGTCCATGCCACCGTAGAAGATCAGGTCAGGCTTGGTGCCCTTGATCGAGGTCAGGATGGCGTTGAAGTCGGTTTCCTGGTTGGTGGTGAATTCGCGCTTCACAATGTCGCCACCGGCGGCCTTGGCGGCTTTCTCGAATTCATCAGCCAGGCCCTGACCGTAAGCGGTGCGGTCATCAACAATGGCGATCTTCTTGGCGCCCAGCTTTTGTACGGCATATTCGCCCAGCACCTTGCCTTGTTGCGCGTCGTTAGCCATCACGCGGAAGGCGGTCTTGAAGCCCTGGGCGGTGTAGGCCACGGCGGTGGCGGACGGGGAGATCTGCGGAATACCGGCATCAGAGTAAATCTTGGAAGCCGGGATGGTCGTGCCAGAGTTCAAGTGGCCGATCACGCCGACGACTTTTTCATCGACAAAGCGCTGGGCGACGGTGGTCGCGGTTTTCGGGTCGGCCTGGTCATCTTCGGAATCCATCTCGAACTTGACCTTCTTGCCGCCGATGTCTGCGCCGCCTGCGGCGTTGATTTCGTCGATGGCCAGCTTCACGCCGTCTTCGTTGTCCTTGCCCAGGTGAGCAATATTGCCGGTCAGCGGTGCAGCGTGACCAATCTTGACGGTAACAGTGTCACCAGAAGCGCCGCCAGCAGCGGCGGTCGCGGATGCTGCCGGTGCCGAAGCCGCAGCGTCCGATTGTGCCGGCTCCTGCTTGCCACATGCAGCCAGGCCCAGTACGGCCGCGGCAATCAGGGTGTAACGCGCGATGGTCATATCCAGATCCTCTCAGGATGATTGCGAATTGTTCGTCAGAATGTGGGGGTGAGCGGGCGGCCAGTCCGGATCCGCTTGCGCTTTTATTCCGGTGTTGGCATGGCGTCAGCCCAGTGTTTTGTAGAGCACTGGTGATCGTTATGCCAAAGCTACGGTGATTGATAATGAAGATGCGCCTTTCTGACTGTCAAATGCCCGGACCTGGTCATTGATGAAGGGTGGTTTCTATGCAACAAGCGATGAATGGTTGTGCATTGATGCGGTGCACAGCCTGGTTGCCAGCCGCAAACATGCCTCAAAATGGCTCTGCGCCTTGTTTTTACAACTGTTTGTTCTCGGCAAACGAATAACTCTGGCTGCCTGCAATCACGAAATGATCCAGCAGCCGCACATCAATCAGCTGCAGCGCGTCGCGTAAGGTGTGTGTGAGTTTGATATCTGCCGCAGAAGGTTCGGCGCGGCCAGAAGGGTGGTTGTGCGCCACGATGATGGCGCAGGCGTGGTGCTGCAAGGCCTGGCGGGCGACTTCCTGCGGGTAGACCTGGGTCTGGTTGACGCTGCCGTGCGAGAGTTCAACGCACGCCAGCACACGGTGGCCGGCGTCGAGCAGCAGTGCTACAAAACACTCGACCGGCCGGTTGCGCAGCCACAGCGTCAGATAGTCACGCACCGATTGCGGGCTGGTCAGCGCGTTGCTGACGCGGAGGTCTTCGTGCAGCGCCCGCCGGGCCATTTCCAGCACGGCCTGCAGTTGCGCGTACTTGGCATCGCCCATACCTGCTATGTGTGAAAAGGCGGCACGCGGCGCGCTGAACACGCCATTGAGCGAACCGAAATGGTTGAGCAACAGACGCGCCAGATCCACCGCCGAATAACCGACGATCCCCACACGCAGGAAAATGGCGAGCAATTCGGCATCGGACAGCGCATCAGCGCCGCGTGCCAGCAGTTTCTCGCGCGGGCGTTCGGCAGCAGGCCAGTCGTGTATGGACATGGGGACTCCGGCAACGGTGACAAGCGCCATACCCTGTTACACTTCTGGCCCATCAGCAATCTGGAAAACAGTCAGGTTTGCCATGAAACAAACAAAGAAACGGATCGTGCTGGGCGTGACCGGCGGCGTTGCGGCCTACAAGGCGGCAGAGCTGACGCGCCTGATGATCAAGGCCGGTTGGGACGTCCAGGTGGTGCTGACCCAGGCGGGCGCGGCGTTTGTCACGCCGGTCACGTTCCAGGCGCTCTCCGGCAACCCGGTCTTTACCGACCAGTGGGACGGGCGCATTGACAACAACATGCCGCACATTGACCTGACCCGTGGCGCCGACGCCATCCTCGTCGCGCCGGCTACGGCCGACATGCTGGCCAAAGTGGCGCACGGCCTGTGCGATGACCTGTTGTCCACGCTGATTGCCGCGCGTGATTGCCCGTTGTTGATGGCGCCGGCCATGAACAAACAGATGTGGGAAAACAAACCCAACCAGCGCAATGTGGCGCAACTGAAAGAAGACGGCGTCACCATCCTGGGGCCGGATGCCGGCGACCAGGCCTGCGGCGAAGTCGGCATGGGCCGCATGCTGGAACCCGAAGCCATCATGCAGGCGCTGGAAGCCTTCTTTCAGCCCAAACTACTGCGTGGCAAGCGCGTGCTGATTACCGCGGGCGCTACCTTTGAACGCATCGATGCGGTGCGCGGCATTACCAATACCAGTTCCGGCAAGATGGGTTTTGCCGTGGCCCGCGCCGCGGCAGAAGCCGGGGCCGAGGTCACGCTGGTGGCGGGCGATACCGTACTGCCCACGCCGGCCGGTTGCCAGCGCATCAACGTCAAAAGCGCGCAGCAAATGCTGGAGTCCGTCGAACTGGCTGTACCGGCCAGCGACATTTTCATCAGCGTGGCGGCGGTGGCTGACTATCATGTGGTCAACCCGGCTGAACACAAGATCAAGAAAGACGCGACCACCATGACGCTGGAACTGGCGGCCAATCCGGATATCCTGGCGCGTGTTGCCAGCCGGGCGGATGCGCCGTTCTGTGTCGGTTTCGCGGCGGAATCAGAAAAACTGCTGGAATACGCCGAGGCCAAACGCAAACGCAAACATTTGCCGCTGCTGGTGGCCAACCTGGTGCAACAAGCCATGGGCGCGGACGATAACGAAGTGATCTTGCTGGACGATGCTGGCCAGCACCGCCTGGCGCGCGCACCCAAGCTGGATATCGCTCGCCAGTTGATCGCCCACGTGGCCGATCTGTATCAACAACAACATAAACCTGCCAAACAAGCTTGAGGGGAAGCCAACAATGAGCACGCTCGATATCAAAATTCTGGACCAGCGCCTGAAAGACAACCTGCCGGCCTATGCCACGCCGGGTTCTGCCGGGCTGGACCTGCGGGCGTGCCTTGATGCACCGCTGGAACTGGCGCCGGGCGCGACCGCGCTGGTGCCGTCCGGCATGGCCATTCACCTGGCCGACCCCAAACTGGCGGCGATGATCATTCCGCGTTCGGGCCTGGGCCACAAGCATGGCATCGTGCTGGGCAACCTGGTGGGGCTGATTGATTCAGATTACCAGGGCCAGGTGTTTGTCTCGGTCTGGAACCGCGGCAATCACTCGTTCACCATCCAGCCGCTGGAGCGCATTGCGCAACTGGTGGTGGTGCCGGTGGTGCAGGTTGAACTCAATATCGTTGAGTCGTTTGAAGAGAGTTCCCGCGGGGAAGGCGGGTTTGGCAGTACCGGGAAGGCCTGATGGTTTGAGCCAGCCGGCGCGTTATGTGCGCGCCGGGCCGTAATCCAGTCCGGCCGCCATGGGTGGCCGTGCTGGTCAAGGGCTGGCCGCACAGGCAGCCCGGTTTCTTCACGCAGCGGTATGCCCCTGCCGCAGTGCCTCGTAGTCCAGATGCAAGTCCTGCAATAACCAGCGCATCTGCTCCAGACTTTCTATCCATAACTCTGCGACTGCCGCGCCGTTGTTGTTCCGTGCGGCGTGTTCCAGCGCTTGCATGCGTTGCATATTGCCTGCAGCGGCGATGGTGCCGCAGGCGCCTTTGATGGCGTGGGCTTCGTGCAGCACGGTCGCCAGGTCCTCTGCGGCCGCCGCGCTTTCCAGTACGTGCAGGCGGGCCGGAACGTCCGCCAGAAATACACCCAGCAGCTCCGTCAGCAAGGCGGCATCGCCAGCGACCATATCCAGCGCTGCGGCACGGGAGTATTCAGAAAGGCCGGTCATGTATAAGTGCTCGCAGTGGACGGTTGATGTGTCAGCGCCTGCAGCAAGGTCTGGGCTGCGGTGCCGGCACGGGCGAGGGCGCTGGCGCGCTGTTCCTGCCAGTATAAGGTCAGTGCGGGGGAAAACGCGTTGCCGTAATGGGCAGCCAGGACATCCAGATCGTGCAGGTGGCCCAGCGCCTCTTGTGCCGGTTTGGCGCTGCCGGCCAGCTGGTGCCAGCGCCGGGGCAGCCAGGCGGCCAGGTGCTCGTGCAGATAACGCAGTTTCTTGATGGTGATGCGCGCATCGTGCCAGCGTTCGGGCTCGGTTTGCGGTGTCAGCAATTGCAGTTGTTCCACAGACTGATGACGCAGTTTGCTGGCGGTGCGGCGGATGCGTTTTTGCAGCCGGGTCTTGCCGGGCATCAAGGCACGTAGCAGCAAGGGCAGGCGGCGCATGGTTTTGTCGAAACCCTTGAGCCGCATGACGCGCGGGGCGGCATCCGGCGGCGGGGCGTTGTCGTTGATGCTGGCAATGAGCGGCGAGGTCAGATCAGTCGGCCAGTCGGCAATCAGGCCCAGCAAGGCATCGCGATCACGCAAGGCGTTGGTGGCATTGCCGGCCGCTTTCATGTGCACCAGCGTGCGTTCCAGCGGCGGGCTGCGTTTCAGGGCAAACAGCTGGATACGCAAACTGCGCAGGCCAATACGGAACTGGTGCAGTGCGGATTCGTCCGGTTTTTTGCGCAAACGGCGGTGCAGTTTTTCCAGGTGCTGTGCAGCCTGACTTTGCTGATGGAACCATTGCTTGCGTTTGCCCAAAGCCTGTCTCCTTTCAGGTCTGGCAACCGGCGGTACCGGCCGGTCAGGGTGTGGTCACGCGCAACCAGGCTTCGACAATGGGTTGCGCGGCACTGAGCGATTCAACCACCGGCACGCCCAGCGCCATGGTTTCAGCCGTGGGCGGGCGCAGGTCCGGCACCATGATGGCGCGGCAACCGGCGCTGTGCGCAGCGGCAATACCGAAATTGGAATCCTCGAACGCCACGCACTCGGCCGGCTGGCGCCCCAGGCCGGTTGCCGCCTTGATATAGATATCCGGCGCGGGCTTGGGGTGTTCGATTTCATCGCCGCAAACGGCAAATTCAAAATACGGCCACAGTCCGGCCGCTTGCAGATGATGCGATGCCACGCTGCGGCGCGACGACGTCGCCACGGCGCAGGGCACACCGCGCTCACGCAGCCAGTCCAGCAGGGCAATCACGCCGGGGCGGTGCGGAATCGCTTTGGCTGTGGCTTCAAGATAGCAGGCGTGGGTTGCATCTATCAGTTGCTGGACCGGGGCGTCCGGGCCGAGTTCTGCCAGCAGGTACGCCGGCACTTTGCTCATGTGCATGCCGACCATGCCGTAGGGCACCTGATCATGCATTTGCAGTTGGAGTTCGCGGGCAGCGCTGGCCCAGCAATCGATGGCGATGCGTTCGGTGTCCAGCATCAAGCCGTCCATATCGAAAATGGCGGCCTGCAGGGGAGGAAAAGACATGACGTAAATGTTTGATTTGATTACCATGTAAGTCTACCCGATCCACCCCTTTGCGGACAGCGTACAATGTTGTCTGTTCTGTGCTGACTCTCGTTTTCTTGCTGCCACCGTGAAATCCCGCTCCGTTCCAGATCAAGCCAGCGCCTGCCCCTGCGGCCGCCCGAAAAACTATGACCACTGCTGCGGCGTGTTCCATGCCGGCACGCCGGCGCCCACGCCCGAAGACCTGATGCGTTCACGCTATACGGCGTATGTAATGCAGCAGGGCCCTTATCTGCTGCAAACCTGGGCCAGCGCGACGCGCCCGGAGCACATGGACTTTGCCGAAGATGGAGGCATCAAGTGGCTGGGGCTGGAGATCAAGCGCGCCAGCATGGAAGGGGAGAGTGGCATCGTCGAGTTCGTTGCCCGCTATAAAGTCGGTGGACGCGCCCACCGCATGCATGAAACCAGCCGCTTCATCCGGGACGCAGATGGCCGCTGGTATTACCTGGATGGTGACGTCGACGGCCAGTGAGCCTGCCGCACAGCAAGTGTTAACGGGCGCAAAATGGTCCGTTTTTATGTAGTCGGCATTTTTGATCTACATCTTTTTGTAGCTGATTACGGTTGTTTGAAAACGGTAAGCATCTTGTCCTGAGTCAGTACTGTTTCATTCTGGCAACTTTTCGCCACATTTAGCTGCTTTGGCGCACCTTTGCGCAACCCGCGCCAATACTGGCCTGCAGCAATCCGCCTGTATCCCTGTCCGGTTTTTTCGATCGTGAATATTGACTTTGTTGTCGGGCTTCGTTAATTTCAAACAAACGTTTGAAATATCTAAAACAAAGTTACGCCACTGGAGTCCTCATGGCCGAGTCTATCCGGGCTGTCGAAACGTCCACCCGCATTCTTGATGCCGCCGAACTGCTGTTCGTCGAACATGGTTTCGATGCCACCTCCATGCGCCTGATTACCCAGGCTGCCGGGGTCAATATTGCTGCTGTGAACTACTACTTTGGCTCCAAGGACGGCTTGTTCAAAGCCGTATTCGAACGTCGTGCCGAGCCGTTTGTACGTTTGTTTGTAGGTCATCTGGATCGCCTTGAGCGGTCCGTGCAGATTCCCGCCGCCGCGCAAGTGGTGGAGTCGTTTGTGTCCGCAGCCTGTGAGCTGGGGCGCGATACGACACTGGGTGGCCTTGTGTTCGTACGCCTGCTGGCCCGCACCTTCGTGGAGCCGCACCCCGTGCTGAAAGAAAGCATGCCGCGTCGTTACAGCGAGCTCACCCGCCGGTATACCGATGCCCTGGTCCGCGCGCTGCCGCATCTGACCGAAGCCGAAGTCCACTGGCGTTTCCACTTTCTGGCCAATGCGATGTTCAACGCATTTGCCGGCACCAACGTCCTGCGCCTTTTCATGGCGCAACCCATTGTCAATGCGCGTGACCCGCAAATGGTCGCCCGCATGCTCGTTCCTTTTGTCGTAGCAGGACTGGACGCGCCCGCCGCCGATCCCGCCCTGAATAACTCGAATTCCTAAGGAGTATCAAGACATGACCGCGCTGATCTGTGTGGCTGTTGTCCTCATCGCTTTCCTGGCCGTGGCTTACCTGCGCGCGCCGCTGTGGTTGTCGTCCCTGCTGGTGTTGCTGGGCGTTGTTTACGGTGTGGCCACGCACGGCCTGAACGTGATTGTGGGCACCGTGATTGTGGTGATTCTGGCGGTGCTCAATATCAAGCCGTTCCGCCGCGCTTTCATTACCAACCCGCTGTTCTCTGTCTTCAAGAAAATCACCCCGGCCATGTCGCAGACCGAGCAAGAAGCGGTCGACGCCGGCACCGTGTGGTGGGATCGTGATCTGTTCTCTGGCAAGCCGGACTTTGATCGTCTGCACAGCTTTCCGGCCCCGAAGCTGACCGCTGAAGAGCAAGCCTTCCTTGATGGCCCGACAGAACAGCTGTGCGCCATGCTGGATGACTGGAAGATCACGCACGACACCAAGGATCTGTCGCCGGAAGCCTGGCAATTCATCAAGGATCAGGGCTTCCTGGGCATGATCATCAAGAAGCAATACGGCGGCAAAGAGTTCTCCAACCTTGCCCACGCCCGTGTTGTGACCAAGATCGCCACCCGTAGCGGCTCTGCTGCCGTGACGGTGATGGTGCCCAACTCGCTCGGCCCGGGTGAGTTGCTGCAGCACTACGGCACTGAAGCGCAAAAGAATTACTACCTGCCGCGCCTGGCGAAGGGGATCGAGATCCCGTGCTTTGCGCTGACTAGCCCGGAAGCCGGTTCTGATGCCGGTGGTATCCCGGACTACGGCGTCGTGGCCCGTGGCAGCTATACCGATCCGCGTACCGGCGAGCACCATGAAAACGTGCTGGGTATCCGCGTGTCCTGGGAAAAGCGTTACATCACGCTGGGCCCGATCGCGACCATCCTGGGTCTGGCGTTCAAGCTGTATGACCCGGATGGCCTCCTGGGCGACAAGAAAGACATCGGCATTACCTGCGCGTTGATCCCGACCGAACACGAAGGCGTGCAGATCGGCCGTCGTCACTACCCGGGTACCAGCGTGTTCCAGAACGGTCCGAACTGGGGCAAGGATGTGTTCATCCCGATGGACTGGGTGATCGGCGGCAAGGATTACGTCGGTCAGGGCTGGCGCATGCTGGTGGAATGTCTGTCGGTGGGTCGTTGTATCTCGCTGCCGGCCATGTCCGTCGCTTCTGGCAAGCTGTCTTCCTTCACCACCGGCGCGTATGCCCGTATCCGTAACCAGTTTGGTCTGGCCATCGGCAAGTTTGAAGGCGTGGATGAAGCGCTGGCCCGTATCGGCGGCTTTACCTACCAGATGGACGCCGCACAAAGCCTGGCGCTGACCGGTCTGGATATGGGCGAGAAACCGTCCGTGTTGTCCGGCATCCTGAAGTACCACAACACCGAACGCATGCGTAAATCCATCAATGATGCGATGGACGTGCACGCCGGCAAGGCCGTGTGTATCGGCCCGAACAACTACCTGGCGCACGGTTATCAGGCCATTCCGGTGGCGATCACCGTGGAAGGCGCCAACATCCTGACCCGTTCGATGATCATCTTCGGTCAGGGCGCCATCCGCTGCCATCCGTTCGTGCTCAAAGAACTGCGCGCGGCCATGAGCAATGACGCTGCCGCCTTTGACAGCGCCGTGATCGGTCACATCGGCTTCACCATCAGCAACGCCGTGCGTTCGCTGGTCATGGGCCTGACTTGCGCCCGCTTTGCCGGCAGCCCCAAATCCGGCCCGACTTCGGTTTACTACCGCAACACCATGCGCATGTCCTCCGCGTTTGCCTTCGTGGCCGACATGGGTATGGCTTCGCTGGGCGGCAGCCTGAAGTTCAAGGAAAAGCTCTCCGCCCGTCTGGGTGATGCGCTGTCCAATCTGTACATCGCCACCGCCGTGCTGAAGAAGTATCAGGACGAAGGTTCGACCGCAGAAGACCTGCCGCTGGTGCAGTGGGCTGCGCAGACTGCACTGCATGACTGCCAGGTTGCACTGGATGGTTTCCTGAACAACCACCCGAACCGCCTGCTGGCCTGCCTGATGCGCTTCGTGGTGTTCCCGTTCGGTCTGACCCAGCGTGCACCGTCTGATGCCATTGGTACCAAGGTTGCCCGTTTGCTGATGGAACCGTCGGTCAGCCGTGATCGCCTGACTGAATATATGTACAAGCCGACTGCCGAGACCGATCCGGTGGGCGTACTGGATCACGCACTCAAGGCCGTGATCGCCACTGAAGCGGCTGAAGGCAAGCTGCGCAAGGCCGCCCGCGGTGGTCAGGTGTCGGGCTGGACCTCTCATGCCCAACTAGCTGATGCCCAGGGCAAGGGCCTGATTACGCAAGAAGAATTCAACGCCATTACCCGTGCCCGCCAGCTCAAGCGTGCGGTGATCATGGTGGATGACTTTGATCAGAAACTGAACAACCCGGACCCGGAAGTCACCACCCGCGTGGTCTTCTGAGAAAGAGCAGGGCGGCGTTTGCCGGGGGCGATTGTCCGGCAAAAGTCATGAACAGACCCTGACGTCAAGGCTCCGTTGTATTTGAGCCCGGTGGCTTGCCGCCGGGCCAGTCGGAATAAAAAATTCAGCAGGTCGTTTTTTTAGCCTCAAAAACTGAACAAACGCTTGACTGAAATTGAGTGAAGGCCGTTACAAGGCCTCCGATGAAAAACCCGCCAGGAGCGGCGGGTCCCAAAAAAATCGCAGCCAGAAGCTGCGTTTGAAGGAGAGTACGATGAAGAAGATGGTCTGCGCTTTACGCATGATTGGTGCCGGTTCGCTGGTGGCACTGTCTGGTCATGCACTTGCTTCCGGCTACAGCTTTGGTGTGCAGAGTATCAGCGCGCAAAGCGTGGCCAACGCCAACGGCGCGGAAGCCAAGGATGCGTCTGTCCTGTTTTTTAACCCGGCTGGCATGACGCATCTGCAAGGGGACAATATTGCAGGCGGTATCGTTGTGGTTGACCCGTCGATCAAGGTGTCCAACGCCAGTTCCACCACCGTCAACGGTGTACCGGTCTCGGGCAACAACGGTGGTGACCCCACCGAAGCCGTCGCGGTGCCGCAGCTGTACTACACGCACCAGATCAATGACCAGGCGTATGCCGGTATCGGTTTCTTTGTACCGTTCGGTGACTCGGTCAAGTACGACAGCGGTTGGGTAGGTCGTTACAACTCCACCCGCCTGGACATGCGTACCTACACGTTCAACCCGTCGTTTGCCTACAAGTTCAACGACCATCTGTCGCTGGGTGTCGGTGTATCTGCCCAGTACATGGATGCCTCGTTCAAGAAGAAGGCTGACTTCGGTTCGCTGGCCGCGCAATCGCTGCAAGCCCAGTTGTCCACCCCGGCCGGTCAGGCCCAGATCACCAACCTGGTGACCCAGATGACGGCCCAAGGTTTGCTGACCCAGGCACAAGCCCTGCAGATCCAGCAAAACCTGCCAGCCGCCATTGCCAGCATGCAAGGCAATGCCAAGTACGACGGCGAACTTTCCTACGAAGGCACCGACTGGGGCTTTGGCTGGAACATCGGCCTGATGTACGACGTGGACCCGACCCTGCGTTTTGGCGCCGCCTATCGCAGCAGCATTCACCAGAACCTGTCGGGTGATGCGGACTGGAACGACCCGCAAAACTTCAACCTGGATGCCCTGAACCAGTATGGTACGGCCGGCACCATCCTGAACAAGGCACTGAACACCGCCGTGCAAGGCGCGTTCTCTGCGTTTGAAGATGGTAACGGCAAGGTTTCGGTCGATACCCCTGACACCCTGTCGCTGAACTTCTTCAAGAAAATCAATGACAAATGGGCTGTGATGGGCGACTGGACCCACACCTGGCATTCCAAGTTTGATGAACTGTCGCTGCAGTTCTCCAACGGCCTGCCGAACGCTGTGATCGAGCAAAAGTGGAAGAACACCAACCGCTACTCGCTCGGCGCGACTTATCAATGGAGCGATCCGTTCCAGCTGCGTTTCGGCGTGGCGTATGACCAGTCCCCGGTGCCGAGCGATACCTATCGTATTGCGGCGCTGCCGGACAACAACCGGATCTGGTACTCCATCGGCTTTAACTATGCATTCAATCGCAACCTCTCGGTTGATGTGGCCTACACCTACGTAAACATCCAGGACGCCCACATGAACAACAACGAAGGCTGCGTGCTGCCCACATGTACGGGTAGCGGTACGACCACGGTGGCAGACTTCACCAGCAACGCCAATATTCTTGGCGCGCAGATGAACTACCACTTCTAACGAGGTGGACCGGTATGGCGGGCAACCGCCATGCCGGTCTGTTCAGGCCCTATCCACGGGGCCAGTTCTATTGGGGATATATTTCTTATGGTCCAGACAGCCAACATTCGCCGCGTCGCCGTACTTGGCGCCGGGGTGATGGGTGCGCAGATTGCCGCTCACCTGGTGAACGCCGGTATCGATACCGTGCTTTTTGATTTGCCGGCCAAAGAGGGCGACGCCAACGGCATCGTCAAGAAGGCAATCGACAATCTGAAAAAGCTCAAGCCCGCGCCGTTTTCCAGCGTGGCCCGTGCCGAGCACGTTGCCATGGCCAACTACGGCACCGATCTGGAACAACTGGCCAGCTGTGACCTGGTGATCGAGGCGATTGCCGAACGCCTGGACTGGAAGCTGGACCTCTACGCCAAAATTGCCCCGCATCTGGCAAAACACGCCATTCTGGCAACCAATACTTCCGGCTTGTCGATCGGCAAGCTGGCCGAAGGTGTACCGGCAGAACTGCGTGATCGCTTCTGCGGTATTCACTTCTTCAACCCGCCGCGCTACATGTACCTGGTCGAACTGATCCCGACCGCCCATACCGCCGGCGCCCAGCTGGACGCCCTGGAAACCTTCCTGGTGACGCGTCTGGGCAAGGGTGTGGTTCGCGCCAAAGATACGCCCAACTTCATCGCCAACCGCATCGGTGTGTTCTCCATGCTGGCGACGATTCACCACGCCGAACGCTTCGGCATCCGTTTTGACGTGGTTGACGACCTGACCGGCCCGCGCCTGGGCCGTCCGAAGTCTGCCACTTTCCGTACCGCTGACGTGGTGGGCCTCGATACCTTCGCCCACGTGGTCAAGACCATGACCGACAACCTGCCGGATGATCCGTGGCACAGCCACTATCAGGCCCCGGCCTGGATGGCAGCATTGATCGAGAAGGGCGCGCTGGGCCAGAAGACCCGCGCCGGTATCTACAAGAAAGAAGGCAAGGACATCCTGGTACTGGACCCGAAAGCGGGCGAGTACGTAGCGTCTGGCCAGAAGGGCAGCGACGAAGTCAAAGCCATCCTCAAGATTGCCGACCCGGCTGAGCGCTTTGCTGCACTGCGCGCCTCTGCGCACCCGGAAGCGCAATTCCTGTGGGCCTGCATGCGTGATGTGTGGCAATACATTGCCTACTGGCTGGGCGACATTGCCGGCTGCGCCCGTGATGTGGACTTCGCCATTCGCTGGGGTTTCGGCTGGAAGCAAGGTCCGTTTGAAATGTGGCAAGCCGCTGGCTGGAAAGCCATTGCTGCGGCCATTAACGAAGACATCGCCGCTGGCAAGACCATGAGCAGCGCCGCGCTGCCGGCCTGGGTGGCCCAGCGTGATGGCGTGCATACGCCGCAGGGCAGCTACAGCGCCGCGGACAACAGCCTCAAGCCGACGTCCAGCCTGCCGGTGTACGAACGCCAGATTTACCCGCCGACCGTGTTTGGCGATGCTGAACCGGACTACGGCGAAACCGTGTTCGAAAACGACGGCGTGCGCATGTGGCTGCGCGCTGGCGACGACGTGCCGGTGCTGACCTTCAAGACCAAAGCGCATTGCGTGGGTCCGGATGTGCTGGCTGGCGTGCAAAAGGCCGTGAAGATTGCGGAAGAGCGCTTCCCGGGTCTGGTGATCTGGCATCCGGAAGCCCCGTTCTCGGTCGGCGCGGATCTGGCCAGCATGGGCCCGGCCTTCATGACCGGCGACTTTGCCTCGATCGAAAACATGGTGCACGAGTTCCAGAAGACCTCGATGACCATCAAGTACAGCCAGGTGCCGGTGGTTGGCGCCGCGCAAGGTTATGCGTTTGGTGGCGGTTGCGAGTTCCTGATGCACTGCGCCCGCGTGGTGGCTGCGCTGGAAACCTACGTGGGTCTGGTGGAAGTCGGCGTGGGCCTGCTGCCGGCCGGTGGCGGTTGCAAGGAGTTCGCCCTGCGTGCCTCCCGTGAGGCCAAGGGTGGCGATATCCTCGCCAGCCTGAAGGACTACTACATGGCCATGGCCATGGCCAAAGTTGGCACTTCTGCTGAAGAAGCCAGGGAAATCGGTTACCTGCGTGAATCCGACATCATCGTGTTCAACGCCAACGAAATCCTGCACGTGGCCCAGTCGCAAGTACGCGCCCTGGCCGATGCCAACTACAAGGCCCCGGTCAAGCCCAAGGCCTTCCCGGTGATGGGTCGCGCTGGCGCTGCCACCATCCGTGGTCAGTTGGTGAACATGCTCGAAGGCGGTTTCATCAGCAAGTACGACTACTTCATTGGCTGCCAGATCGCGGATGTGGTCAGCGGTGGCGATGTTGAAGCCGGCACGCTGGTGGATGAAGAGTGGATTCTGAAGCTGGAGCGTGAGCGCTTCATGGGGCTGCTGAAGAAGGGCAAGACCCAGGAACGCATCATGTACATGCTGGAAAACAACAAGCCGTTGCGCAACTGATTGTTGCGCGGTGAGGTGTGAGGCGGGAGGAGTGAGGTGTTCCTTGCTCCGGCGCTTTGTACCTTGCCAATCAGACTGAATATTGAAGTGGTGTGAAGACGCAGGTGTGCTGCCGGGTTTTACCCCTCACGCCTCGCCCCTCACACCTCACAGGAGTCACCAATGAGCAAACAAGTTCAAGAAGCCTACATTGTTGCTGCGACCCGCACGCCGGTAGGCAAGGCCCCGCGCGGCATGATGCGTCATGTTCGCCCGGACGACATGCTGGCCCACGTGATCAAGGGCGCACTGGCCCAGGTGCCCAACCTGGATCCGTCGCGTATTGAAGACGCCGTGGTCGGTTGCGCCATGCCGGAAGCCGAACAGGGCATGAACATCGCCCGTATCGGCGTGCTGCTGGCTGGCCTGCCCAATACCGTGGGCGGCGTAACCATCAACCGTTTCTGCTCGTCCGGCATCAACGCCGTGCAGATGGCGGCTGACCGCATCCGTACCGGCGAAGCCGACATCATGATCGCCGCCGGCACGGAAAGCATGTCCATGGTGCCGATGATGGGCAACAAGGTTGCGCTGAACCCGGAAATCTTCGCCAAGGACGAAAACCTGGGCATCGCTTACGGCATGGGTCTGACCGCCGAGAAAGTGGCCAACCAGTGGAACGTCAGCCGTGAAGACCAGGATGCGTTTGCGGTTGAATCGCATCGCCGCGCTCTGGCTGCCATTGAAGGCGGCAAGTTCAGCGACGAAATCACCCCGCTGGAGGTCACCTACCGCGTGCCGAACCTGGCCACCGGTGAAGTGGAACTGATCAAGAAGACGCTGACCACGGATGAAGGTCCGCGTCGCGATACCAGCATGGAGGGTCTCGCCAAGCTCAAGACCGTGTTCGCAGCCAAGGGCTCGGTCACGGCTGGCAACAGCTCGCAGATGTCTGACGGCGCAGGCGCGCTGATCCTGGTGTCCGAGCGCATTCTGAAGGAATACAACCTGACCCCGCTGGCACGTTATGTGAGCTTTGCGGTCAAGGGTGTGCCGCCGGAAATCATGGGTATCGGCCCGAAAGAAGCCATCCCCGCTGCGCTGCGTGGCGCCGGTCTGAGCAAGGAAGACCTGGCCTGGATCGAACTGAACGAAGCCTTTGCCGCACAGGCGCTGGCCGTGATCCGTGATCTGGGTCTGGACACCAGCAAGGTCAACCCGCAAGGCGGCGCCATTGCCCTGGGTCACCCGCTGGGCGCTACCGGTGCCATCCGCGCTGCCACGCTGGTTCACGGCATGCGCCGCGAAGGCATGGCCGGCAAATACGGCATGGTCACCATGTGTATCGGTACCGGTATGGGTGCCGCCGGCATCATCCAGTCGCTGTAAGGATGTAAAGGCCCGCCATGATGAGGCGACCGGCATGAGGTTGCGGTCAGTGCAGACAGCTTTGGGTGCTTGCCAGTGCAAGCGTCAGGACTGCTGCGCCCTGCAGCAACGCAATGTGCCGGTTGCCACCCGTGTTGCGGGCTGGTTTTACCGTTTTCTTCACGCTCTGCCTTTTGTGCCCGCGGTCTGACACTGCGGGCTTTTTTTTGCCCGCGTTTTGCATCTGGCCGCACAGACATAATAATCAGCGCCTTTTTGCCGCAGCAGCCTGGCTGTTGTGGCGCCGGACAGGCCGGGCACGCCTGGACCGGCAGACAAGGCCGATCAAAAAGGAACGTACACGATGAAGCTCAAACAATCGCGCCTGGCGCTTCTGGCACTGGCTGCCGCACTGACCCTGGGTGGCACGCCGGCCCTGGCGGTTGAAGTCTCTGGCCAGACCGTGGCCGATCACGCCGATGTGGGTGGTCAAAGCCTGCAACTGGATGGCGCCGGCATGCGCAAGAAACTGATTTTCAGTGTCTATGTCGCCGCGCTGTATACCTCTGCCAAAACCGGCGATGCCGCAGCGGTGATCAACGCCACCACGCCGCGCCGGATGGAACTGCATATGGTGCGCAGTGTTTCGGCATCGACCATGCATGAGTCGTTTGTGGAAGGGCTGACCGCCAACGTCTCCGAGACGCAACTGGCCGCGCTCAAGCCGCGTATCGGCGCGCTGGAAAAAATCTTCAATGAAGTGAAGTCGGTGGACAAGGGCGACCTGATCACGCTGGACTTCATTCCGGGGCAGGGCACCCGGGTCTCTGTTCGCGGCAAGGCCTACCCGGTGATTGCTGGCGATGACTTTGCAGCAGCCATGTTGTCGATCTGGCTGGGCCCCAAGCCCGTGCAGGACAATCTGAAAGCGGCGCTGCTGGGCAAGGCTGAATAAACAAAACAGCAGCACCTGCAGACTGACCAGAAAGGAGGCTTCGGCCTCCTTTTTTATTGGCTTTGCATTGATGCACCTCAAGTGTGCTTTGAATGCGCTGCCCCTGTGCGTAGTGAGGTGTATCACCTTATTGCGTAGTTTGGCTACACGACTTTTGGTGTGATATTTTACATTTTGCAATGCAGTAAGTAATTGTTTTTTAATGAATAACATCAAAATAAACGTAACAATATTCCTTGATGTTACGAACTTATTACGTAGTAATTCTACGAAAATACTTGCACCAATTTTGTAGTGGGGGTACTATTTGTCCATGCCGAGCCACAAGCCGGATCCACTGAAGTTCCAGATTCAAAAGGAGATGGAAAATGCGTACTTTCAACCTGATTATGAAAAACGCCCAACGGATCACCCGCTTGATGGTCAAGTCTCACGGTTGGCAATCGACGCAGTGCCCGCGTTGATCTGACAACCTTGCGCAGGGGTGCAAGCCCTTGGCGCAGAACTGTTTTTAAGCTCTCCTAGGCTTAAAAATGGCGGCGCGAGCCGCTTAGCTTTATCGACTCCTCCATCCTCTGATGCCCGTGGTACATATCCGCCCCCGGTGGTTTATGTCCCGGGCTGTTTTTTTGCCTGTTTTCCGGCGACGCCCATACTTGTTACATCTGTAATTCTGAAATCAGCCACGCATTCGGTTTTTAGCACCGATTTGTACGGTTTATGATTCACCGCAGGGTCACACTTCTGTACAGTAGCGGCTTGATTTGTTGCCTTAGCCCCTTCCTCAATGTCCTTGCCGGTGCGCTTTCTTTGCCTGTGCTTTTTCGCCTTGCTGTACGGGGGCGCGCGCGCATCGGAGCCGCAAGCCGCATCTGAACCGCAAACGGCATCTGAACCGCAAACGGCCTCTGAACCGCAAGCGGCACCGTCTGGCCAGACTGCTTCAGCACCCCAGCCCGCTGCCGATGCCCCCGCGACGGCTGATACGCCCGCTGTGGCCGATACCGCCGACGCTGACGTGCGCAGGATAGACAGCTACAAGATTGATATCACCGGCCCGGGTGATGCGGTGGACCTGCTCAAGTCTTATCTGGAGGTCTACAAATGGCGCAGCCAGAAAGGTTTGCAGGTAGATGAACTGCAGGCGGCGGTGGATCGCGCGCCGCAAGACGCCGCCGGATTGCTCAACACCGAAGGCTATTTCAAGCCTGACGTGCAGGCGCGGATTGAGCCGGAAGGGGATAGCTACCACGTCTATATCACGGTCGAACCCGGCCCGCAGGTGGAAGTGCGCAACGTGGATTTGCGCCTGACCGGCCCGATCAATGACGACCCGACCTACCGCGATGCGCTGCTGGCCCGGCTGGCGCGCAAGCCGCCGCTGGACAAGGGCGATCTGTTTACCCAGTCTGACTGGGACCTCTACAAACGCACCACGCTGAACGCCGTGCTGGTCCGGCGCTATGCCGGCGCGCGCATTACCCAGAGCGAAGCGCTGATCTCTGAAGACAAACACTATGTCGATCTGACCCTGGTGATTGATAGCGGGCCGTCCTATCACTACGGCTACGTCAGGATCAACGGCATGCAGCGCTATCCGGAAAAAATCGTGCGCGATCAGGTGCACCTGGTCGAAGGCGGCGAATACCGGCGCTATGAAATCCTGAACCTGCAGACCGATCTGCAGGAAATGCCGCAAGTGGCGGCGGCTGTGGTTGATACCCAGCTGACCAACACGCCGCCCTACAACGCGCCGGTAGACATCACCGTGCAGGAAGCGCCCCTGCAAAAACTGGGGCTGGCGGCCGGTTACAGCACCAACACGCGCTATCGCGGCCAGATTGACTACCGCTATAACAACATCGCTGATCGTGGCTGGGTGTGGAATACCAAAGCCGTGTACGAAGGGCTGGAGCAATCGCTCAGCACGGATTTGTCCTTCCCCAAGCAGCCGGATGGTTACTCGCACAAGATCTACTTCACGGGTGACCACAGCGTCGTGCAGGGCCTGTCGACCACCAGCTACAAAGGCGGCGTGTCGCGCACGGTGAGTGATCGCAATATCGATCGCACCCTGACGCTGGAATACCTGACTGAACGCCGGGATTCGGGCGATGGCAACATTGATCACCCGCATTCGCTGACCCTGAACTATCAGTGGATACGCCGCGATCTGGATAACCAGCGTGATCCGCACAAGGGCACGATCTGGCAGGTGGAGGGCGGTGGCGCATCGGGCCAGATCCTGTCCACGCAGACGTTTGTGCGTCTGTACAGCAAAGGCGCGTTGTACTGGCCGGTGGGTGACGAAGGCATTTTCCTGGGTCGCCTTGAGGCCGGGCAAACCTTTGCGCGGTCCGCGTCTGAAGTGCCAACCGACTGGCTGTTCCGGGCCGGTGGCGCGGGCAGCGTGCGCGGTTACGATTATCAAAGCCTGGGTGTGAAAGCCGACGACGGCACGGTCAACCCGGGCCGGGTACTGGCGACCAGCAGCGTTGAATACCAGCACCCGGTTTACAAAGCCTGGCGTGGCGCGTTGTTTGCCGATTACGGTGACGCCGCCGATACCTGGCAAAGCTGGGAAGGCCATACCGGCGTTGGCGTGGGCGCACGCTGGATCAGCCCGGTAGGCTCGATCGGCGCGGATATCGCTTATGGCGTCACTGAACGGCAGTGGCGCTTTCACTTTGCCATGGGGCTGGCGTTCTGATGACGGACGACATCCAGAACCCGCCCCCCGAGACCCCGACGCCGCCAGCCAGAGCGTGCCGTCACTGGCTGCACTGGCTGTGGCGCGGCCCGTTGTGGCTGTTGATCCTGCTGGTCCTTGTGCTGGCCGGGGCCTTGTGGTGGATTGATACCGGTCATGGCCATGACTGGCTGCTGCAAAAGGTCAACGCCACCGGCATGGTGCGCATTGGCAAGGTTGAGGGTTCTTTGTACCGCAATCTGATCGTGCATGATCTGGTGGTTGATACGCCGGAAGTGCATGTGAGCGTGGACAGGATCGACCTCACCTGGCGTCCGCAAGAACTGTTTTACGAGCGGGTGGGCATTGATGCGCTGGACGTGGGCTCGGTGCGCGTGACCAGCAAGCCGCAGCCGCCCAACAAGCCGGCCTCGCCGCCACCCACCAGCCTGAACCTGCCGATCGCGATCCGGCTGGATGAGCTGCAACTGGCGCGGCTGGAGATCGTCGATACGCCGCTGGTCTTTACCAGCCTCAAAGCCAGTTTGCATAGCGATGGCGAGCTGCATCAGCTCAAGCTGGCGCAGTTGCTGACCCCGCGCGGCCGGGTAGAGGCCGACCTGCAACTGGAAGGCGACGCGCCCTTCAAGACCGTGGGCCAGGTGCAGTTTCATGGCCATCTGGATGGCAAGTATGTGCAGGCTGGCCTGCAGCTCAATCACAATCTGCGCGACTTGCAAGTGCAGGGGCGCTTGCAGGGCGAAGTGGCGCAAGCCAGTGTCTCGCTGCGCGCGGATGTGTTTGCCGAATACAGCTACACCATGCTGCACGAACTGCGGCTGACCGCTGAGCGCGTTAATCCCAAACAGCTGATGGGCTCATTGCCGCAGGCTTCGCTCTCGGCCCAGATGACCCTGGTGCCGCGCGCGAAAGACCGCGCCGATGGCACCATCGTGATCAGCAATACCGCGGCGGCCATGATTGATGAAGATGCCATTCCGCTGACCGGGCTCAGTACCCGCTTTACCGTGTTTGCAGACCGGCTTGATCTGCAGGACTTTGAAGCGCGCCTGCTGGGCGGCGCCAAAGTGACCGGGCAGGGCGAGTTCCGGCAAGACAAGCTCAAGGCCGATTTCAAGCTTGATGCGCTGGATATTGCCAGTTTGCTCAAGCGTCAGCCGCCAACGCGCTTGTCGGGCGATATCCAGTTGTCCGGCCCGTACAAAGCGCCAGACGTGCAGGCCAGACTGGCCGATGCGCGTTACAAGGCATCTGCCAACGTGGATCTGGGCTGGATTCATCCAGAAAAAGAACGGCGCCTGGCCATCCGCAAACTGGGCCTGGCCCGCGGCCCGGCCAGTGTTGCCTTGTCTGGCGAATTTGCGCTGGATGGCAAGCAGGATTTCAAAGCCACTGGCAAGTTTGCCAAGGTGAACCCGGCCGAATACGTGGCCGCGCCGGTGGGCAGTATCAGTGGCGACTTCACCGCGTCGGGCCAGTTGCAACCGGCGTGGCAAGGCCAGTTGCAATACAAGCTGGCCAACAGCACCTTCAGTGGCCAGCCGCTGGCCGGGCAGGGTGAAGCGAAACTGGATGCAAAACGCATGGTGACGCCGGGGCTGTGGCTGCAGCTGGGCACCAACCGCATTGATGCCAAAGGTGCGCTGGGCGCCGCGTCGGATCAGCTTAACCTGCACCTGGATTTGCCGCATCTGGCGGATGCCGGCCAGGGTTTTGGCGGGGCGGTGAATGGCGACGTCAGCCTGCGCGGTGGCTTCAAACGGCCAGAGATTCAGGGCAAGCTGGCCGCACAAGGCCTGAAAACCCCGTTTGGCGTACAGGTTCAGGAAGCGCATCTGGATGCGCGCCTGTTTGCAGACCTGAACAGCCCGATCCACGCCAATGTCGATCTGGTCAATGCCAGTGGTTTTGACGCCAATGTCAGCAGCCTGAAGTTCAATCTGGAAGGCACCCGCAACCAGCACCAGATGACGCTGGCCATGCAGGGCAAATACCAGAACCAGCCCATCACCGCAGACTTTGCCGCGGCCGGCGCGCTGGATGCGCAGTGGAACTGGCAAGGACGCATAGAACGCCTGATCGCCGAAGGCCCGCTCAAGGTTGAACTGCTGGCCCCGACCACGCTGACGGCCGGCGCGCAGCGGGTGGCGCTGGCCGATACCCGCCTGAAAGTGGGTAATGGCCAGATTCATATTGCGCGGCTGGATATGACCGGCAGCCATCTGAGCACGGCCGGTGAATTGCAAAAAGCGCCGCTGTCAGATTACCTGGTGCTGGCGGGAGTCAAAAACCTGACCAGCGACATGCTGCTGTCCGGCCGCTGGGACCTGACCGGTGCCGACGTGCTGGATGGTTTTGTTGAACTGCAACGCGATTCGGGCGATATCCGCCTGCAAAGTGGCGGCGCACCGCAGGCATTTACGCTGACGGCACTGCGCGCACGGCTGGATGCAAAACAATCACGCGTGGCACTGTCCGGGCTGGTATCCAGCGACCGTTTCGGCACGGTCAATCTGGATGGCAATACCCAGCTTGACTGGCACGACAAACGCATTGCCCCGGGGGCACCGCTGACGTTCAACGCCGTGGGCAATATCGAGAAACTGGACAAGATCGCCCCGCTGGTCAGCAGCAATATTGCGCTGGCGGGCGGCGTGCGCTTTGAAATCCACCGTAATGGCACGCTGGAAGAACCCCGTATTTCCGGTTCGGTAGACGGGCAGAAGCTGGATATCCGCGATACCGCCACCGGCCTGACCCTGCGTGACGGCACGGTGCATCTGGTCATGCAGGACAACCGCCTGACACTCAAGCAGTTTGAGTTCCATGGCGGCCAGGGCGTGCTGCGGGCGGATGGCACCATGGATATCGGCAAGGAAGGCCCGCATGCTGAAGCCAATATCACCGCGGAACACCTGACTCTGATCAACAAGCCGGACATGCAACTGATCGTGTCCGGCAAGGGTCTGGTCGGGTATGACAAGGACGGGATTTCAGTCAAAGGCAATATGCGGGCAGATCGCGGCATGGTGCGTTACCAAGCCGCCGGCGAGCCGCATTTGTCTGATGACGTGGTGCTGGCGGGCGTGCAGCGCGAAGAAAAAGCCAACGTGCCGCTGGCAGCCTTGCAGTTTGATGTCGATCTGGGCGATGACTTTACGTTCAAGGGCTACGGCCTGGACGCACGCCTGACTGGCGCACTGCGCCTGCGCGCCAGCCCCAACCAGTCTTTGTCGGCCCATGGCACGGTGAGTGTGGAAGACGGCAAATACGCTGCTTACGGGCAGAACCTGACGATTGAACGCGGTGTGCTGTCGTTCTCTGGCCCGCTGGATAACCCCGGGCTGGATATCCTGGCCATGCGGCGCGGCTTGTCGGTCGAGGCCGGTGTGGCGGTGAAGGGCACGGCCAGCTCGCCACGCGTGACGCTGTACTCTGAACCGGCCGTGCCGGATAACGAAAAGCTGGCGTGGCTGCTGTTTGGCCACGGCACCGACAGCATGGACAAGGGCGATGCCGCAGTCATGGTGCAGGCGCTCAATGCCCTGCTGGCGGGGGATTCATCCGGCCAGGGCTTGTCGCAAGAGATCCTGGGCAGTATCGGGATTGATGAAGTTGGCATGAGCACGGACAAACACGCCGACGGCACCACCACGCAGATCGTGTCGATCGGCAAGCGGCTGACCGACAAGGTATCGATTGCCTTCGACAAGAGTCTGGATGGCCTGGAAGATGCCATCAAGCTCACATTGCGGCTTTCGCGCAACTGGTCGCTGGTCACGCGTTTTGGCGCTTATGAAAGCACCATGGACGCGACCTACAACATCTCTTTTGACAAGTTCCCCTGGTAGCCAGCATTCATGCGGGTTACCGCCCCGATGGCCGCCAGAGTGCGGCCATTTTTGCCGCCGTTTTTTTGCGCCTGCAAACCGGCGTCGGTGTTAAACGCCCGTCTTGCTGAAACTGCTTATTGTTGGGGCTGTTGCGGGATTATTACGCTGCACCATGTAGTGCGAAATAAATCACTACAAATCAGGTACACTCTGTGCCCCGTTCCGCTCGGGGTTCCGGCGACCGCTGGCTGGAAAGTCAAACAAACGAATAATTAAGGAAGGAGATGCGCATGCGCACACAAGGAATCGGCGCACTGTCTGCGCTGGCAGCCGCAGTTTTGCTGGCCGCCTGTGGTGGGGGTAGCGATGGTGGTCACGACTTTGACAGCAACAACGCCACCCAGACACAAACCCATATCAAACAGGTTGTGGTCTTTGGTGACAGCCTGAACGATGTCGGCACCTACAACCCCACGACGATTGCGCTGACCACAGCGGGCCCAAATCCGCCGTCTCCTGGTCTGGCATTTACCACCAAGCCGGGCGCACCGTGGACCTCCTACGTTGCACTGGCCTATAACTTCTACCTGCAACCGTACCAGCGTGTGGACTTTGGTCTGCCAGCCGTTCCTTACAAGGGTCCGGGGCAGGTTGTGACCCTGGGCGGCACTGACTACGCCCAGGGTGGTGCCACGGTGATGACCGATCCAGCCAATGGCGGCATCGTGAATACCACTGTGGGTAGCTCGACCGTGCCGCTGCAAGAAGCAACTGCATTGTCGGTGAAGACGCAGATTGACCTGTATCTGGCCGCCACTCCGGCCTTCAGCAGCAGCCAACTGGTGCTGATTGATGGCGGTGCTAACGACATCCTTAACTACTTCCAGAATCAAACCAATCTGATTCAACTTCTGGGAGCGATCGGCGCTGCATCGGGCGATACCACCACAGCAACGGCAGTCGTGACAGCCTTTGGCAAAACCACGGCAGATAACATGGTGGCGCAGCTGCAACGTTTGCCTGGTGCTGGTGCAACCAACGTCGTTTACGCAAACGTGCCTGACATTGGCGCAACGCCGTTCGCGGGTGTCGTTCAGGCAGGTCTGGCCACTCAATTGCCGAGTACCCCGTACGCCGGGCTGGCGCCGTTTATTGGTGACATGCCGGCGCTGATGACCGCCATGGTCAAAGCCTATAACGACGAAGTTGCTGCCGGCATTGCCAGCACCAAGATCATCACGTTTGATGCCAATGCGCTGCTCAAGTCGGTGCAGGCTTCGCCGTCGACCTACGGCATGATCAACGTGACCTCGCCGGCATGTACGTCTGAAACCACACCGGGTGACGCATCCACGCTGACCTCGCTGATCTGCACTGCATCGACGCTGACGCCGGGCGCAACCGACAGCAACTACCTGTTTGCTGACTACGTGCACCCGACCAATGGCGCCCACAAGATCTGGGCCTCTGCGGTACTCAAGCAGATTCAGCCGCTGATTCCGCAATAACCAATACCCATCAAGCACGGGCTTACCTGCCGGTGCCAGAAAAGCGCAGCCACAAGCTGCGCTTTTTTTTGGCCGGCAGTGGCCGGACAGATTACAAGGTGCGTGCCAGCACCCAGGCATCCACGCGGCGGGCGCCGGCCTGGCGCAGGGTTCTGGCGGCCACGTGCAAGGTGGTGCCGGTGGTCATGACATCATCGACCAGCACCAGATGGCGGCCGGCAACCGCAGCCTTGGCCACAAAGGCATGCCGCAGGTTGCGCTGGCGTGCGGGAAGATCCAGCCGCAACTGGTGGCCGGTGTCGCGTACGCGTGCCAGCCAGCGTGTTTGTACCGGCACGTTCAGGTAGCGCCCCCAGACTTGGGCAATCTGCTGGCTCTGGTTAAAGCCACGTTCTTGCCAGCGCGCCGTAAAGAGCGGAACCGGGATGATGACATCTGGCCGGGCCGCGCCATCCAGCCGGTGCGCGGCTTCGCGTGCCAGCAGATCAAACAGTGACCAGCGCCCGGAGAACTTGCCGGCGGGAATACAACGCGCCAGCCAGCCCTCATACGCAAACGCCGCGACGGTATGGGTGAACGCGGGCAGGGTACGCTGGCACTGCGCGCAGTCACCCGCCGCAAGTGATGGCATGGCACAGCGCGGGCAGACAGGCTGATCCAGCCAGGGTAGTTCATGCCGGCAGGCCGGGCACAGTGCGCGGCTGGACATTTGCCCGCAGAACACGCATTGCGCCGGAGGCAGCAGACTACGCACGGTGTTTTGCAATTTGTTCAAAAAATTTTTCTGATAATTTGACAACTGGCTGGACTCCCTCACAAAATGCAAGAAACCAAACCCGCTTAGCTTAGGGAAAGCCATGAATCATCCTGCTGCGCTGACGCAACCCGTGACCTTCAAAAAGCTGGAACCGCATGCGGAATCCGGCGCTTGGGACGTGGCCGACATCGAGGCCTTGTTCAACCTGCCGTTCAACGATCTGTTGTTCCGCGCGCAACAAGTGCACCGCGAACATTTCGACGCCAACCGCGTGCAGCTCTCCACGCTGCTGTCGGTCAAGACTGGCGGCTGTAGCGAAGACTGTGGCTACTGCCCGCAAGCTGCGCGCTATCACACCGGCGTAGAGAACGAAGCCCTGATGAGCGCGGATGAAGTCATCGACGTCGCCCGCATCGCCCGTGAAAACGGTGCCAGCCGCTTCTGTATGGGCGCCGCCTGGCGCGGCCCCAAGCAGCGTGATCTGGATGAAGTGAAAAAGATGATTGCCGGCGTCAAGGCGCTGGGTCTGGAAACCTGTGCCACGCTGGGCATGCTCAAGGAAGGGCAGGCCGAACAACTGCGTGACAGCGGCCTGGACTACTACAACCACAATCTGGACACCGCGCCGGAGAAATACGGCGATATCGTCTCGACCCGCCAGTATGACGACCGTCTGGATACCCTGGGCAAAGTGCGCAAGGCCGGTATCCATGTCTGTACCGGCGGCATTGTCGGCATGGGCGAAACCCGTGAAGACCGCGCCGGCCTGATCACCCAGCTGGCCAACCTGGACCCGCAACCGGAATCCGTGCCGATCAACAATCTGGTGCAGGTTGAAGGCACGCCGTTGCACGGCACTGATCCGCTGGACTGGACCGAGTTCGTCCGCACCATCGCCGTCGCCCGGATCACCTTGCCCAAGAGCTTTGTGCGCCTCTCTGCTGGCCGCCAGCAGATGCCGGAAGCGATGCAGGCGCTGTGTTTCATGGCAGGTGCCAACTCTATTTTCTACGGCGATAAGCTGCTGACCACGGGGAATCCGGATGTGACACGGGATCGGGCGTTGATGGAGAAGCTGGATATCAAGCCGTTGTAATTGGTGTGGCTGTTTGATGGGCAGGAACGGAAAAAGGATGACTTTAGTCATCCTTTTTTGTTGAATGGGCACCAGCGCTTGTCTTTGGATGACATTTATATGCGGTGGCGACGTGGCTGTTTTACTTTGCTCTATGTGCTGATTTTATTTGCACCTTCTTTACTGGGTATGGAAGGCCTGATTGATTGGTTTAGCACTTGGGTGAGCGTGGTTTCAGCACTGTATGCGGGGTTGATGATGCGTTTTGCGGGGAGCGCATCAAAAACGGCATTGCTCGCGGTCTTCCTGATGACGATCGTTTTCCCTGTCGGGACGCTGATGCTTGTCGGGGCAACAAGCGGCGTTACTCTGGCGGCTGCTGGCCAGAGTCTGCGAGATTTGTATGAAATGCCTGAATTCTGGCGGCATACGGCCGGATTGTTCCATCCATTGTTTGCCACTGGCGTTGTGGTGGGATTGTTCCTGTGGTGTAGGAGGGATTCCCAGTTACCGAGGGTGGATTCGGGGCGGTAGCGACTATCCACCTGCTGCTGTCTTTGAAGACTTGACTGCTGTTAGCGCCTGACGGCGCGGTGTTTTGATACCGGCGGTGGCCGGAGCACGTTACTTTCTTTGCTTCGCCACCTCGGCGGCCCCAAAGAAAGTAACCAAAGAAAGGCGACCCCGGCGACGCCCCTCGGGGGTGTCCCCACATTGCCGCAGGATGCCCGGGATGTCAGTGGCAGCGGGACTGCGCTCGCTGCGCGAGTTCCCTGTGCTTCTCGCAAGACGCGGCTGGCTCGCGAGTTCGGCCTGCGGCCTACCGCTTCGCCTTGATCGCCGCGCCTTGCTGCGATGCTCGGCGCAGTCAAGGGGAGGTACGTCAAAGGCAACCGCAACCCCGAAAATCAACGGCGACGGCAACCCCGGAAATCGTCTGCTTGCCAGAATGAGTCATCCACCCAACCACTTCGTCATTCCGGCCTTGAGCCGGAATCCAGTCTGCCCACAGCAGGTGGGCTTTGCCTGGCAAACCGGTTTCAGTGCCTTCGGCACACCTGTTTGCGCCTGGATTCCGGCCAGGGGGGGCGCCGAGGTCAGGAATGACGAAGTTGTGGGGTGGGTGAAAATTGTGGGCCGCGTGACATAGCAGTTGCACCCGGCAAACCCCGCCGTACACTCTGCACACCTCACACCTCACACCTCACACCTCACACCTCACACCTCACACCTCACACCTCACACCTCACACCTCACACCTCACACCTCACACAAAGTTATAAAAATCTAACTTAATATTCTTTATTGTTATTTAATGTCCGGTGCTACCTTGACCACACGCCCATCACCACAGGGCGGCCAAGGGGAGCATATGAATGCGTATCTGATCGGGGCGGATCGTCTGGGTAATATCCCGCAGTTGCTGGACCGTTACGGTATTCGCATTGCCGCCCATCTGACCGGGCGTGATGCTTCGCATCAGCGCAAGCCCACCAGTGCGCGCGGGGCGGATTTGATTATTCTGTTTACGGATTTCATGGGCCATAACGTCATGCGCAATTACCGGCAACTGGCCACGCAGAACAATATCCGCTTTGTGGCCTGCCGCCGTTCGGTGTGCGATCTGGAGCAGTCGCTGGCACCGATGATGGAGCAGGCCGGCGTGCACCCGCAGTAACGCCAGAGAATGGACAGGCGGGGTGATCAGGCGCCTGCCAGTCCCTCATACAGGCCGCTGGCCCGTCGCGTTTGCCGGCCCAGCGCGTCTTCAAACCCTTGCTGGCTGGCGCTGACCAGTGTGAAGTACTGGCGGGCGCGGGTGATGCCGGTGTAGACCAGTTCCCGCGTCAGAATCTGGCCGGCATCGACGGGAAGGGCCAGGACGGTGTGTTCAAACTCGGACCCTTGCGATTTGTGCACGGTCATGGCGAAGGCGGTTTCTACGTCGGCCAGCCGGCTGGCGAGGACGGAGCGGATGTCCTGGCCATCCAGAAAATACACTCGCAGTGCGTCGGTGGCGGGGTCAGGCAGGGCGATGCCGATGTCGCCGTTGTAGACCTTCATGCCGGGGTCGTTGCGGGTGATCATGACCGGGCGGCCGGTGTACCACTCGCCCCGATTGCGCGGCAGCCAGTCGTGCCGGGCCAGTTCGGTTTCGATGGCCTTGTTCAGGCCGGCTACGCCCCAGTCGCCCTCGCGCACGGCGCAAAGCACCCGGAAACGTTCGAAAGCACCCAGCACGGCCCGTACCCAGCTTTCGTGTTCGGGCACATCCGGCGGGCGCTGTTTCACCACTTCCAGATAACTGGCATAACCACCAGGCGCGCCGGCGCGGCCACTCAAGGCGAGTTCGACTACGGCTTGCGGGTTGGCGCGGTTGCGCCATTGCACTGCGGCGTGATGGTCCATCAGCACGGCCAGCGCGGCGGGCGCGTCGCCACGGTTGACGGCCAGAGCCAGTTGGCCAATGGGGCCGCCAAAACGGCGGCTGACGCGCAACATCACCGTTTGCTGCGCCAGGGCGTTGCCTTGACCCAGGTATTGCGCGGGCAGCGTCTGGCCGGTGGTCCGGCTGACGAAATCCACGGTGGCGCCGGTGTAACGGCCTGCTTCGGCATCCCGGCACAGATCGCCCAGCACGGCGCCGGCTTCGACGGAGGCCAACTGGTCTTTGTCGCCCAGCAAGATCAACCTGGCGTGGGCCGGCAGGGCGTCGAGCAGGGCGGCCATCATTTCCAGGTGGATCATCGAGGCTTCGTCGACAATCAGCACGTCCACTTCCAGCGGGTTGCCGGCGTGGTGGCGGAACTTGCGGGTGTCCGGGCGGGCGCCCAGCAAACTGTGCAAGGTACGGGCGGCGCCAACGCGTTCGGCAAAGGCGGTCAGCGCCAGATCTGCGCCCACTTTTTGCTGCAGATCCTGCAGCGCGCCATCAATGGATTGTTTCAGCCGCGCCGCCGCTTTGCCGGTGGGGGCGGCCAGGGCAACGCGCAAGGTGTCGGGGTGATCGGCCGTGGCCAGCAGCAGGGCCAGCAAGCGTGCCACGGTGTAGGTCTTGCCCGTGCCAGGGCCGCCGGTGACGACCGCCAGTTGCCCGCGCGTGCCGATGGCGCAGGCCATTTTCTGCCAGTCTGGCTGGTTGGCGGGGTCGTGCTCAAACAAGCGGTCCAGCCATTGCCGAACCAGCGCATCGTGTTCGCCCTGGGCATGGGCGGTCCGCTGCCGCACCGCATTGGCCACGCTTTGCTCGTAACCGTGATAACGCCGCAGATAAAGTCGCGTGCCAGCGAGCACCAGCGGCGCATTGCTGGTGGCCGGATCGGTGGTCACAACGGTGCTGCGGCCAAGTTCGGCCTGCCAGCCCGCCGCGTGGCCAGGCATGGCCGGCGCGATGCTTTGCCAGGCGTTCAGGCCTGCCACGGGCCAGGCCAGCAAGGTGGCCGGGTCATGCGCCAGTTCATCAAGCATCAGGCAACTGTGGCCGCGGCCTTCCATGTGCGCCAACAAGGTGGCGGCGAGCAACACGGCGGGGCTGGCTTGTGGGTCCAGGTCGGCCAGAAAGCGGGCGAAGGCGGTATCCAGCTGGCGCAACCAGTGCTGGCTGGTCCAGTGGTTCAGGTGTTCAAACAGCGCTACGCGGTCAAGCACGAGGGGGGCGGCGTCCGCGAACAGATCGCCACTGAGCGTATCGATACGGCGGATCATGGTTGCGGCTCCCGCATGGCGTGGTCGAGTTGTTCCAGCAAGGCAAGGTCTGCCGGCACGACATAGCTGCCGCGCTGCGGGCCCTTGATGCCGCGCATGAACAGGTAAATGGCGCCGCCCAGGTGATCTTGCGGCCGGTAGCGCGCGCCAAGGCGCTGTTGCAGCAGCCGGTGCAGGGCCAGCAGGTAGAGCGCCGCTTGCACGTCGTAACGGTGCGCCGCCATGGCGCGCTCAAGCGCATCAAGGGTGTAATCGGCATCGCCCGCGCCTAGCGCGTTGGATTTGTAATCCAGAATCCAGTAGCGGCCTTCGTGTTCGAACACCAGATCGCAGTAACCCTTGATCATGCCGCGCAGTTCGCGCGCGGCCAGTTGCGGGCGCGGCTGGCCGGCCAGCAAATGCGTGCTGCACAGGGCGTCGATGGTCTGGCTGGCAATGTCCCGGTTCGGAAACCAGAACTCCATTTCCGGCAGGATATGGGTCAGCGCGGTCAATGGGGTGTCGATGGGTTGCAGCGGCGTGCGCGCCAGTTCGCTCAGCCAGGTGACGACTTCGTCTTTACGGTTGGCCCAGCCCAGACGCTCGCAGCGGCGGCCCAGCCATTCGGCAAAGTCTTGCGGGGCCTGGTCGACCAGCGCAAAGCCCTCGCTGGCCAGCCATTCCAGCTGATCGTGCAGCAAGGTGCCGGGCAGGGCGCCGCGGGGGAACTGGTGCCACGGCGCGTTATCAGCCGGCCCGGTGGCTGGCGTGGTGTCGCCGGCACTTTCTTGCAGGGTTTCGTCGCGGGCGGTTTCCGGTACGGGTGCGGCGGCGTGCTGCATGTCGCGGATCAGGCCAGAGAAACTGGCAATCTGCCAGCGGGTATCAATCTGGCCTTGATAGAACGGGGCCTCGACCAGCGGGGCAGCATGGCCCCGTGATGCCATGCGGGTGAGCGGGGGTTCGTCCGGCGTAATGGCTTGCAGGAAGATCTCTGGCGTCTCGCCCTTCAACTGCTGCAAGGCCTGGGCCAGGTTGAGTTCTGACAGCGCATTACCCGCGGTCAGCAGATAGCCGATCGCACTGCGCTGCAACCTGGGGCTGGTACCGGAAAGGAACTCGTTCACCCCCAGCCACAGCGCATGGCGCGCGCGGGTGGCGGCAACGTAAAACAGGCGTAGATCTTCCTGCAGACGGGCGGTATCGGCCGCCGCTTTGGCGTGTTCGGCCTTGTTGAAGTCCAGTTGCGGCTGGCCGGCTTCATCCACATAACGGATCACCGTCACATCACGCGCTTCAAACCAGGAGGTGGCAAACGGCATGAACACCAGCGCGTATTCCAGGCCTTTGGACTTGTGCACGGTGACAACTTTGACAAGGTCCGCGTCGCTTTCCAGCCGCACTATTTTTTCATCGCCCGATTCACGCGTACCGGTGATCTGTTCGGCAAACCAGCGAATCAGCGCCTGTTCGCCTTCCAGTTGCTGGCTGGCGTGCTGCAGCAGTTCGGCCAGGTGCAACAGGTTGGTCAGCCGGCGTTCCCCGCCGGGCAGCGGCAACAAACGCGCCGGCAATTGCAGCGTATGCAGCAGGTCGCGCACCATGGCCAGCACGCCGTAACGCTTCCAGCGCTGGCGCAGTGCCTTGAGCGTTTCCAGCCGGCGTTCCCATTCCAGATCGTCGCTGGCCAGGCGGGTGAGCGTGGGCAGGTCCAGATCAGCCATGGCGGTTGCCCAGGCGGCGCGGGCGCGGTGGCCATCAAGCGGGTCGGCCACGGCCATCAGCCAGCGCAACAGGTCGGCAGCTTCGTCGCTGTCAAAAACCGAGTCGGAATCAGACAAATACACGCTGGCCACACCGCGTTGCTGCAACGCGCGGCGGACCACAGCGGCCTCTTTGCCGGACCGCACCAGCACCGCAATGTCAGCTGGCTCCAGCCGCCGCAGGCCGCTGTCCATGGCAAAGCCGGCGCCCGGATCGTTCAAGAGGGTGACGATTTCCTCGGCGCACAGTGCGGCAAAGTGTTGCTGGTACAGCTTGCCGGGCAGCTTTTCCGGCCCGTGCCAGACGGTGACGGGGGCTACCGGGCCGGCATGGCGCACCAGTTGTTCGGCACGGCCCGCCGCATTGACCGATTCAAACGGCAACGGGTTGTCTTCCCCCGTGCGAAAGCGGAACGCGCCTTGCTCGAAGCTGGTTTCCGCATATTCAAACAAGCGGTTCACACCCCGCACAAGGCCGGCGGTGGAGCGAAAATTGGTGTCCAGCACATAGTGCCGACCGGCCGTGGCGCGCCGGGCCTGCAAATAACTGTAAATATCGGCGCCGCGAAAACCGTAAATGGATTGCTTGGGGTCGCCAATCAACAAGAGCGCCTGTGCCGGATTGTTGTCGGCAGCCCGGTAAAGCCGGTCAAAAATGCGGTACTGGCGCGGCGAGGTATCCTGGAATTCGTCGATCAGCGCCACCGGGTACTGGGCCAGAATCCGTTCCCGCAGCGTGGCGCCGTTGGGGCCGGCCAGCGCGTGATCCAGCCGCTGCAGCATGTCGGCAAAGCTGTATACGCCTTGCTGCTTTTTCAGCTGGCTCATGCGGTGGGCGACCCAGTCGGCGGCATGGACCAGCACGCCGGCCTGCAACGCCGGCAGCGCCTGGCGGGCTTCCAGCCAGCGCAGCAGATGCGTTTGCCAAGGGTGCACCAGCAAGTCACGCTGGGCTGCGGTGGTGGATTTCCTGAAGTGGGCCTCGGTGGGCGCCATATTGGGCAGCCAGGTGTCCAGCAGCGACTTGCTGGCTACAGCGCCCGCCGCCCAGCCGCGCACGGCGGCAAGGCGCGCGGCAAAAGGGCTTTTGGCGTGGTTGTACTTGGGTTTTTGCAGCCATTCATTGGCAAAGGCGTCTTCCCAGACCTGGGTAAGGCGTTCGTCATCGGCCAGCCAGGCCGCGCGGGCGGCGTTTTCCAGTTCTGCCACTTCTGCCACCACCTGGCGCAGCTGCGCAAAAAAGCCAGGTGGCGGCGCCGGGCGCTCATCCAGTCGCAACAGTTCACCCAGGCGCCGGGCAAGGCCGTCTGGCGTGGCAGCGACGGCGAGGATGGCATCCACACACTGCGGATCAAGCTGGTAGACGTGCTCGCGCCAATAGTCCCGCGTGGCGTCCAGCCGTAGTTCGTCCTCGTTTTGCAGCAAGGATTCATCAAACAGGTTGCCGCTATCAAACGCATGTTCACGCAGCATGCGCTGGCACCATGCATCAATGGTGAACACGGCAGCATCGTCCATGGCGTCGGCGGCCATGGCAAGGCGGTGGGCGGCCTCGTTGCGCATGGTGGCATCGTCGTAACTGGCCAGCACCTCGCGCAAGAAGGTGTCTTGCGCGGCGGGTTGTTCTTCGTCGCGGAAACACCGCGCCGCATGCAGCAAACGGGCGCGGATGCGGTCGGACAACTCACGCGTGGCGGCGCGGGTAAAGGTCATGACCAGAATCTGCGCTGGCAGCAGCGGGGTGGCAAAGGCATTGGCCCCGCCGTGCCCCAGGATCAGCCGGATATACAGCGCGGCAATGGTCCAGGTCTTGCCGGTGCCGGCGCTGGCCTCGATCAGCCGGCTGCCGTAAAGCTCAAAAGAGATCGCCTGCAGGCGATTGGCGTCAGGCATGATCGGCTTCCTCGTCCTCGCCGCACTGCAGCTCGACCTGAATGTGTTCGGTCGCCCACTGTGCAAGAGGCGCAAACAGGGTTTGGGCATACTGCTGGAACTCGCCGCTGTGGCTGAGCGTGGCGAAGTCTGGCCAGATGCGTGCCAGGCAGGGCTCGGCCGATTCCGGCGCGATGCTGATCATGCTGGCACCTTCGTAAACATCGGCCGGCTTGCCGTTGTCCGACAATGCAGCCAGTGCTGTGGCCACGGCAAACGGCAGTGGCCGGGTCATGCCCTCGGCCCATGCCGCCAGCAAGTGCTGCAGCGTGGCCTGGGCGCTTTCGGCATCCGGCTGGCCCAGGGTGAGGACCGCATCGCGCGCGACAATCACGCCCGTCATGGGCAGGCCGGCCGCGGCGGTCACCAGTTGGCGCAGCCAGGGCAGCAGCAGTTTGTCGGCACGCGGCGCGCCCTTTTTGTCGGTCAGCTTGCCCGGGTTGAGCATCAGCCAGCCGGTCTGACCATCGCGCTGGCGCAGGCCATCCAGCCAGTCTTCCAGGGCGATATCGGCATGACTGGCCTGGAGCAAGACGCGAGAGGCGTCATCCGGCCACGCAGTCATGAGCTTGAGCCAGCGCGCCCACATGGGTTGCACTTGCGCCATCAGTTTGGCTCGCTCGCGTTCACCCATGGGGCCGATCGGCAACTGGCCGCTACGCCCCGAGCGAATGGCGGCGTGCTCCAGCGCGGCCGGGTCTGGCGTAGCGCTGGCTTGATCCAGCCATTGCGCTACCATTTGCCAGGTTTGCAGGCCATCCAGGTCAAAGGGTTCTTCGTTGTCTTCAACCAGCGTCAGGTCTTCAAACCGCACCTGCAGCACTTCCTGGAAATACACTTTGACCGGGTTGGCCAGGAATTGCCGCAACAGCGAAAGGTTGACCTGCTTGCGGGTTTCCGGCGCGTTGTCCGGTGTCGCGCCGGGGGCGTTGCCGGTTTGCTGATGCGCGTCACGCCATTCCCGCACCCAGGTATGCAGCTGACCACCCTCAAAATAACGGCGGCTGAAGGGTTGCAAGGGGTGATGCGTGGTCAGGCGTTCCACCACGCCGGCCTGCCAGTTGGCGGCCAGATAATCACGCAGTTGCGAGACCAGCACCGACGCCGGTTGCTCGCTGTTGTCACGCGGGCTGTGCCCGGCCCAGCTGATATACAACTGGCGGCGGGCCGCCAGCAAGGCTTCCAGCATCAGATAGCGGTCATCATCGCGCCGCGAGCGATCGCCGGGGCGGTACTGGCCGGGCGTGGCCAGCAAGTCAAAATCTGCCCGCTGATTCTGGCGCGGATAATCGCCATCGTTCATGCCCAGCAGGCAGACCACCTGGAAGGGGATGGCACGCATCGGCAGCAAGGTGCAGAACGTGACGCCGCCGGCCAGAAAGCGTTTGTCCAGCGTGGGCTCATCCACCTGGCCCAGCCAGGCTTCACGCAGCACCGGCAGCGCCACCGGATCGGTGTAACCGGCCAGCTCGCACGCGTGCAGCCAGCGTTGCAGGGCGGTATCGACGGCGATCAACGTCAGCCGCTCGCTATCATTGGCCGATTCAAAAAACGCGGCCAGCAAGGCGCGGCCGGCTTCGCTCCACTCGCCAGGCGTGCGCGCTTGTTGCAGGCTGGCACTCCAGTTGATCAGTTGTTCAACCAGCGCGGCCAGAGAACCGGCGACAGCGGCATCCAGCCCGCCAACCTCGCCATACGGTTCGATCCCGGCAAACGGGGCGTCGTCGCCGCTGGCAAAGCCCAGCAGCATGCGGCGCAGGCCAAACAGCCAGGAATTCTGCTCGCCCACCGCAGCCAGACCCAGTTGCGCGCGTTGCTCGCCCGACAAGCCCCAGCGCACGCCGGCGCCGATACTCCATTGCGCCAGCCGTTCCAGATCGGCATCGGCCACGCCAAAGCGCCGGGCCAGGGCCGGGACGTCAAACAGGTCGCGTACTTCAGAGAGGCGACAGCGCTGCTCCGGCAAGCGCAGCAACCATTCCAGCGCCTTGAGCAGCGGGTTGATGCCGCGGTTTTTCTGGTCGGCAATCAGCCAGGGCACAAAGCGCGGATCGTTGCGTTCGTACTGGCCGAACACGGCTTCAATGGCCGGCGCAAATGTCTCGATATCCGGCACCATGACCACCACATCCCGCGGGGTGAGCGGCGATTGCGGGTCAGGTTGGGCGAACAGGTCCAGCAACTGGTCGTGCAGGATTTCAACCTCACGCTGCGCGCTGTGGGCAACGTGAAACACAATGGAGCGATCAGCCGCGCTAACGGGCGTGTGTTCGCCATCAGGCGCTTGCAGATCGCGGATGCGGGCCTGGACTTGCGCCAGCATGGTCGTGCCGGGGCCGTCGTCAAACAGGTCGATGCGGGTATCAGGAAAGCGTTGTTGCGCCGCCAGCGCGTCGTCAAACTCATCGAGCATGCGTACAAAATCCCGCCCTTGCCGGCCCCAGGCCGCCAATAACGGGTTGCTTTGCGCATGCATTTCCGACAACTGCATGCGGGATAAATCCACGCCGCTACGCAAACCATGCCGCCGCCGTGCCGCGCGCAACAATTCGCGGCCATCAATGATATCGGCCCAGTGAAACTGGCAGGGGTTGGGCACCGCCAGGATCACCTGACAGCGTTCGGCCAGCGCCGCCAGCGCTTGCAAAGTCTGCATGGGCAGGGCCGACACGCCGAACAGCACCACGCGGCGCGGCAAGGCGCTCACCGGGGCGTCGCCACGCTGGATGGCCTCGATAAACCGGGTGTGGATGGCGTCGCGACTGGTGTGGCGCAGGTGTTCTGGCACATCTGCCAGCAGCGCCCGCCACAGCGCGGCTTGCCAGCGCTGGTCTTCCTGCAGCGGCGTGATGTTGCCATCGGCCCGGCGCAATTGATCCTGCCCGGCGGCCCAGTCGGTCAGCCAGTCAGCGCGGTAGACCTGGTACTGGTCGAACAGATCGGCCAGCTTTTGCGCCAGTTGCCACAGGCGACCGGCGTCGTTGTCATGCAGAAACTGCCGCAACGGCGCAAAGTGCGGCGCGGCCAGCAGCGTGGGCAAGATGCGCATCAAGCGCCAGGCCAGCGGTGATTTATCCAGCGGCGAGACGGGCGGCACGGCCACCGGCCCCAGCATTTTGCGATAGGTACGCCACAAGAATTGCGAGGGCAATTGCACTGATGCGGCCGCGCTGATCCCGGTCTCTTGCGCCAGCGAGAGTTTGAGCCACTCTGCAATGCTGTTGCTCTGGACCAGCAGGATTTCTTCTTCCAGCGGGGCCAGCGGATGGGCGGTAATCCAGCCGAAAACCGTGGTGCGCAGGTCTTCCAGCCGGTTGCCATGCAGCACCAGCAAACCGGGTGTGAGCTGTTCGGTCATGAGAGGGATGGGCAGGCTCTGGTATCGGGGCGGTGACGTGCGTCAGTGTACCAAAGACTTGCGCGGCTTATTGGCCGGCGGTGTCGCAATCGGCCCGTTTGACGGGGGCGCCTGGCCGGCCTTGACCATCTACCGGGCGTGCCGGCACGCAATCGTACCGTGTGCCGTTGACCACCAGTGTGGCGGCGCTGCACACGCCGGCCTGTTTCACGCCGATCAACTGCCGGGTCGGGCCGTCTTCACCCAGGATGAAATGGCGTTGCCCGGGGGCGAGCAGGGCGGCGATGGTTTTGCCGGGTGGCGCTTTACCGTGGCTGTCATGGCAGGCCCAGCTATAGCGTTGGTCTGCATGGGCCGTGGCGCAAGCCAGGGCAAGGCAAAGAACGGGCAAGAGGCGGCGCATGGCGGGTTGGTCCGAAAAAGGCGGTATCCGCCCAGTCTGGCATGGCTTGGGGCTGCAGCGCCGGCTTATTCGACCAGCTGGCGCTGCGCGCGGCGGGACGGCATGCGCCTGTCTTTGCCGGATCAGTTTGTACTGCGCTGCCGTTGCAAGGTCAGCGCGCTATGCCCGCAGGTAAGCAGTACCGCGATCCAGATCGGCACATAGGTACCCAGGCCCGCCATGGTAAAGGGCTCGCCCAGGAACAGGATGGAAATGAAGAACAGCAACACGGGCTCGACATAGCCCAGAATCCCCAGCACACCCATCGGCAGCAGTTTGCTGGCGGCCAGATACAAGGCAAAGGCGGCGGCGGTCATGATGCCCAGCAACGGCAGCATGCCCCACAGGGCGGGCTTGGTGATCAGCGCCTGGGTGGCGTCGGCATGGGTGAGCAGATACCAGGCCACCACCGGCACAATGCACAGGACTTCAAGCAAAAAGCCCGCGACCGGGTCCAGTTTTACCCAGCGGCGCAGCATCAGATAAGGCGGGTAGCCCACCGCAGTAATCAGGGTGACCCAGGAAAAAGCCCGGGTCAGCCACAGTTCATGAATGACGCCGACGGCAGCAAAGGCGACGGCCAGCCATTGCAGGCGGCTGGGGCGTTCGTGGTAGAACACAAAGCCGATCACCACCATCACCAATGGCAGCAAGAAGTATCCCAGCGAGACTTCCATCAGCCGGCCCACTTGCGGCGCCCACATGAAAATCCATTGCTGGATGAACATCAAGAAGGCGCACAGCGGCACCACCCACCACAACCGGGGCTCGCTTTTGAAGCGGCTGATCAGCGTTCTGAAGCGGCTCATCTGCCCCAGCAGCACCAGCGCCACCACCATGGCCGGCACAGTCCAGATAATGCGCCAGGCCACAATCGCCATGCCGTCGAGCGGACGCAGCAGGGTGGAATACCAGCCCAGCGTGGCAAAAATGATGGAAGCACCTGCAGAAAACACGACACCGCGGCCGGAAAGCATGAGAACACCTCTTGAACGAGCCGGCATGCTAGCAGCTTGCTGCCCGGCCCCGCTATCAAGGCTTTCGAGCATGCCGGCCGTCCGCCAGTTTTCCGCCACGGCGCTATCGCCAGGGCGCATGGCTGCGGCTATGCTCCAGGCAACAGAACATTCAACAATCGCACAGGAGTAACCCACCATGCGCTGGAATGACATGCGCGAGAGCAGTAACGTCGAAGACCGCGAGAACAGTAGCGCAGGCGGGGGCGGTGGCGGCTTTGGCGGTGGCGGCTTTGGCGGCGGCGGGCTGCGGCTGGGGATCGGCGGGATTGTGGCCGTGGTGGTCGTGGGCATGCTGTTTGGCAAAAGCCCGATCGAAATGCTGGGGCTGATCTCGCAGTTGTCAGGCGGCGGCGCACCGCAAGTGCAGCAGCAAACGCCAGCGCGTCCGGTGAACCCCAATGATCCGGGCAAGGTGTTTGTCGCCAGGGTGCTGGGCGATACCGAAGACACCTGGGGCCGTATTTTCAAGGCATCCGGCCGCACTTATCGGCCGCCGCGTCTGGTGCTGTTCCGTGGCGCGGTGGATTCAGGCTGCGGCTACACTACCTCGGCGGTCGGTCCGTTCTATTGCCCGACAGACAGCAAGCTGTATCTGGATCGCAACTTCTTTGATGAACTCAATACCCGTTTCGGCGCGCCCGGCCAGTTTGCCGAGTCGTATGTGATCGCCCATGAAGTGGGGCACCACGTGCAGAACCTGCTGGGGATCTCGGCCAAGGTGCATGAACGGCAAACCAGCGTGGGCAAGGCTGCTGCCAATGCGCTATCGGTGCGGCTGGAACTGCAGGCCGACTGTTTTGCCGGCGTGTGGGGGCATGATGCCCAGCAACGGCAACTGGTGAATGGCCAGGATATGGAGCAAGCGCTGGTGGCCGCCAATGCCATTGGCGACGACACACTGCAACGCAATGCCGGCCGCAGTGTGGCGCCTGATTCCTTCACCCATGGCTCTTCCGAGCAACGCCAGCGCTGGTTCCGCAAGGGGTTTGAAACCGGCAGCGTGGATGAGTGCAATACCTTCACCGCCAGACAACTGTGACCGGGCCGGGCAGGGCGTGGCTTATCCGCCCTGTGGCGCCGCTGTTGCGATGGCCGTTTTGCCAGGCGGGGCCGCTCTCGGGTAAGGTAATGACAACTGTATGGCCGCGCGGCCGGCAGTGACCAGATCAGTACCTCGATGACCGGATAACCACCATGCTCAAGACCCTTTTGTTGTGTACCGTTGCCCTGACTGCGCTGGCCGCCTGTGGCCCGTCGCCCGATGCCCCGAAAATTGCGCCGGAAGCGCGCAAGGATCTGGAAAAAGCCAAGGGCGTTGAAAGTACCGTGCTGCAGCAAGACGACGCTGCCCGCAAGCAGATCGACGACGCCAGCAAGTAACGGTGACCAGCCCGCGCTTGCCCATCACCGCCCGGGTATCGATCGGGCACGATGAATACTCGGTGACCGCCATCCGCGCGCAAGGCGCGGGTGGTCAGCATGTCAACAAAACCTCCAGTGCCATCCACCTGCGGTTTGATATTCGCGCCTCCAGCCTGCCTGAGCATTACAAGGCGGCTTTGCTGGCCATGAGCCATCACCTGATCACGCAAGAAGGGGTGATCGTAATCAAGGCGCAGGAATACCGCAGCCAGGACATGAACCGCGAAGCCGCCATTGCCCGGCTGGTGACGTTGATCCACGACGCTGGCGTGGTGCCCAAAGCGCGCTATGCCACCAAACCCAGCTACAGCGCGCGCCGCAAGCGCACCGACCAGAAAGTGCAGCGCGGGCAGATCAAGGCCCTGCGCGGCAAGGTCGATATCTAGTATGGGTTGCTGACCGTCCGGCGCAGCAATGCGCCCTTGCCGCAGTGCGCAAGTACAATCAACTGCAGCACTCAACCGCACCTACTCCAATATTCCTTTTCACAAGCAGTGGTAAATCACGTTCAACGACGATGAGGGCTTGATCATGGGTATTCTGGACACCATTGGCGAAGTTGCCGGCGCAATTGCCGCCGTAGAGGCCACCGAAAAAGTAGACCCGGATGCCGGTCTGCTGACCAAGGGCATTGCGGCTGTGGCTGGTTTCAAAGGCGCAGAAAAGATTGAAGAAATGCTGGAAGAAAAGAAGGACGACGCCCAGCCGGACGCCAGCGCCTGAGGCTTGATTGAGACGAAAAAGCCGGCCTGCAGTAATGCGAGGCCGGCTTTTTGTTTTTGGGTTGTGGGTGGTGATGCGCTGGATTCCGGCCAGGGCGGCCGCCGAGGTCCGGAATGACGAGGTGGTGGGGCACATGAAAGTGGTGCGGCGCCTGAAATAGCAGTTGCAACCCGCAAACCCCGCCGTACACTCTGCACACCTCACACCTCACACCTCACACCTCACACCTCACACCTCACACCTCACACCTCACACCTCACACCTCACACCTCACACCTCACACCTCACACCTCACACCTCACACCTCACAGCCGGAAATTCCCCACCAGCCGTTCCAGATTGGCGGCCAGCTCATTGAGCCGTTTCACCGCCGTTGCCATCTCATCGACCACCGCGCCGTTGCCCTGCGCCATATTGCTGATGCGTTCGACGTTCTGCGCAATATCCACGCTGGCGGACGATTGCTCGCGCGTGGCTGCGGCGATGTCCACCATGCGGGTGACCAGGTCGCCGGTGTGGTTGCTGACCTGCAGCATGGTGCTGTTGGCTTCTTCGGTCACGCTGACGCTGCTGACCACCTGATCACGCGTACCGTTCACGTCGGTGATGGCTTCCTGGGTATCAGTGCGGATGGCGTTCACAATATTGGTGATTTCATGCGTGGCTTCGCCGGTGCGCGCGGCCAGTTTGCGCACTTCGTCAGCCACCACCGCAAAGCCGCGGCCGGCATCCCCGGCGCGCGCGGCTTCAATGGCGGCATTCAGGGCCAGCAGGTTGGTCTGTTCGGCAATATCGGTAATCACTTTGACAATGGTGCTGACCTCTTGCGAGCGCTGTCCAAGCTGCGCCATCCGTTCGGTCAGGGCATTCATGGTCTGCGTGACATTGGCGATATTACTGGCCACATGCTGCACGGTTTGCGCGCTGGTTTGCGTCAGCTCGCCGGTCTCCCGCGCCAGGGCTTCGGCCTGGTTGGCGGTATCGGCAATGTGCTGGATGCTGACGGTGACTTCTTCCACGCCGGCCGCCGTCGCGCTGGAAGCTTCTGACTGCTGTTGTGAAGAACGCTTGACGGTATCGGCAGAGCTGGCCAGTTGCGTGGCCGATTGCGACACCGCCTGGCTTTCCTGGCGTACCTGCACAAACATGTCGTGCAGGCTCTTGATAAAGCGGTTGAAGGCGTCGGCCGTCTGGCCGATTTCATCGCGGTTGGTGACGGTGATATGCGCGGTCAGATCACCCTGACCGGAGGCCAGTTCTTCCATGGTGCCGGCCAGCCGGTTCAAGGGCCGGGTCAGCGCCGTCACCACGCCAGAGATCACCAGCAGAATCACCACCAGCGCCACAATGGCAATGATCACGGCGATATTGCGCAAGCGCACGGCCGGGGCGGTGATGGCGTCGGTCGGCACGCTCACACCCAGCGACCAGAACTGGCCGGTATTGCCGACCTTGATCGCGTGGAAAAAGTGCGTGTATTCCTTGCCTTCAATCTGGAAATCTTCACCTGCTTTGACCTTGCCGACGTAATCGGCCAGTGGCGTGCCGGCGGCCACCGGTTTGCCCAGCACGGCCGGGTCTTTGGCGGCGACATACAAGCCGCCTTCAGACAGCAGCGTGACGTAGCCGGTGTCATAAGGGTGTACGGCCGAGAGTTCTTTTTGCAGGTCATCGAGCATCAAGTCTGCGGCTGCAACGCCCAGGAATTTGCCGCTGTCGTCCTTGATCACATAGACCAGCGAGCTTTCCAGCGCCTTGATGGTGCCGACTTCATACGGGAAGGGCTCGGTAATGGTGTCGCGCTGGCGCTGCTTGGGGACGTAATAAAAGTCGCCCCAGCCCGGTTTTTCGTAATCCGGGACATAGGTCTCCGGGTGATCGTGATACTTGGGAAATTCCTTGACCTTGGCGCTGTCGGTCATGTTGTCCGGCGCCGCTTTGCCGTCTTTGCGGATGATGTACGGGATATAACGGCCGGTCGGATCGTTGCGCGGCCAGTCCAGGCGGTAAGCGTTGTCGTCGCCGTCAAAGGCGTTGGGCTCCCATACCATCCACAAACCGGTCACGCCGGGGGCGTCGTCCAGCATGCGCATCATGATGTTGTCGGCCATTTTGCGATCGGGTTTGCCGATGGCCTTCAGGCCCATCATGCTGTTGGCCAGGCGCCGTGGCAGCAGCAAGGTGCGATCAAGCTGGTTCTGCACGGTCTGCGCGTAGCCGTTGGCCTGTTGCTGCGCCAGTTCAAAACCGCTTTGCCGGGCGCGGTCATAGCTCATCTTCACCAGGAGCCCGACCATGATGGCAAAGCCGATAAAGATGGCGGCGCCGGCCACCAGAATGATGCGTGTGCGCAAATGCCCCCACTGTGCGCGCTGGCTCATGTCTTTCCCCTTGTCCCGAATACGTGCGGCTGGCGCGACGTACTGTGTTTATAAGGTTTTCACCGTTTAACTTTAGCGAGATTTACGCAAGTTGCAGGTGTCCTTCCATCACCCTGGCCAGGGTGGAGAAATGTCTGGCGATGTCTTCATCCTGCACGCAGGCGTAGCCCAGCAGCAACCCGCGCGTGGCGGCGTCGGCCTGACTGTAGTAACCGGACAACGGCCGGGTGACGATGCCGGCTGCCAGCGCGTCGTGGGCAAGCTGGCGGTCATTGATACGGCCGGGCAGGGAGGCCACAAGGTGCAGCCCGGCTTCATCGCCACGCACCGGCACGTCGTCGCCAAAATGGCGCGAGATCTCGTGCATCAGCGCCTCGCGCCGGGCGCCGTAGACATTGCGCATGCGGCGGATGTGCGCGCCAAAGTGGCCCTCGGCAATGAAGTCGGCCAGCACGGCTTGTTGCAGCAACTGGCCCTCGCGGTATAACTCGGCCAGCGCCACGGCAAAGGGCTCGGCCAGGGCGGGCGGCACCACCAGATAGCCAATGCGCAAGCCCGGGTAGAGGATCTTGCCAAAGCTGCCGACGTAGATCACGCGGTTGGCGTCATCCATGCCTTGCAGCGACATCAGCGGCCGGTTGGCGTAGCGGAACTCGCTGTCGTAATCGTCTTCGATAATCCAGCAATCGCGCTGGCGGGCGAACTCCAGCAGCATGCGCCGCCGTGCCAGACTCATCACCATGCCCAGCGGGTACTGGTGCGATGGCGTGACCAGCATCATGCGCGGCGGCCGGGCAAGGTCTTCCGGTGACGGGCAGATGCCTTCCTGATCCACCGGGATCGGTTTGAGATGCAAACCGGATGCCTGCATCACGCTGCGCACGCCCCAGTAACAGGGGTCTTCCGTCCACACTTCATCACCCGGATCGCACAGCAAGCGCACCGCCAGATCAACCGACTGGTGAATGCCGGTGGTGATGATGATCTGCTCTGGCTCACACCGCACCGAACGCGCATTGCGCAAATAGTCGGCCAGCGCCGCCCGCAACGGCGCGTGGCCACCAGGCGGGGCGTAGCTCAAGAGTTCCGGTTGCGGATTGCGCATATGCCGCGCCTGCAGGCGGCTCCATACCGCTGCCGGAAAACGCGTGACATCGGCCACGCCCGGCACGAACGCGCCCCATTGCCGCCGCGACACGCCGGCTGACGCCACCAACCGCTGCCCGCGTTGCGACAACCGCCCGGTCTCGCCGTCGGCATCGGTCGCGGCATTGCCCAGCATTTGCTGGTCTGGCGTGCTGTCAGCCACAAAAGTGCCGCTGCCGGTACCGGCCAGCAAGAAGCCTTCCACCGCCAGTTGTTCGTACACCTGGATCACGGTGTTGCGCGCAATACCCAGTTCAGTCGACAACATGCGGGAAGAGGGCAGCTTGCGGCCGGCGGGTAATTCATGCGCCAGGATGGCTTCACGCAACAAACGTTGTAACTGGCGGTACGCGGGCTCTGCGCCGGTTTTATCCAGGCGCTGGGCAAGCCAGTCAGAAAGCAGGCTGGTACGCAAAGTGGCTCCATATTTTAGAAAAAAATGGCTCTTCTGGTCAGAACCAAAGCTGACTATATTCGGTTTCAACTTCTGTCGCTACAGCCGGGTAGCTACCCAAACCGCTTTTGCATGGGGCCATGTCAAGGCGGGTTTGGGTAGCGCGCCGACCCACTATCAACGCATCACGTATTTCACTGGAAACACCATCATGTCCAATGCTGATCTGTTTGCCCGCAAGAACGCAGCCACGCCGCGCGGCGTGGGCGTCATGGCCCAGTTCTTTGTCGAACGCGCCCGCAACTCTGAACTGTGGGATGTGGAAGGCAACCGTTATATCGACTTCGCTGGCGGCATTGCCGTGCTGAACACCGGCCACTGCCACCCGAAAATCACCGCCGCCGTGGGCGAGCAACTGAATGCCTTCACCCACAGCTGTTATCAAGTGGTGCCGTATGAATCCTACGTGGCCCTGGCCGAGCGCCTGAACACCCTGACCCCCGGCAGCCACGCCAAGAAAACCGCGTTTTTCTCTACCGGCGCTGAAGCCGTGGAAAACGCCATCAAGATCGCCCGCGCCGCGACTGGCCGTGCCGGCGTGATCGCCTTCAACGGCGGTTTTCATGGTCGCACCATGATGGGTATGGCGCTGACCGGCAAAGTGGTGCCGTACAAGGTTGGTTTTGGTCCGTTCCCCTCCGAAATCCACCACGCGCCGTTCCCGTGTGAACTGCATGGTGTGACCACCAAAATGGCCCTGAAAGCCCTGAACGACCTGTTCAAGGCCGACATCGACCCCAAGCGCGTGGCCGCGATCATTCTGGAACCGGTGCAAGGCGAGGGCGGTTTCTACGTCGCCCCTGCCGAATTCATGAGCGCCCTGCGCAAGATCTGTGATGAGCACGGCATTCTGCTGATTGCCGACGAAATCCAGACCGGCTTTGGCCGTACCGGCAAGCTGTTTGCCATGGACCATTACGACGTGCTGCCAGACCTGATGACCATGGCCAAATCTTTGGCCGGTGGTTACCCGCTCTCTGCCGTGACCGGCCGCGCCGAAATCATGGACGCCCCGAACCCCGGCGGCCTGGGCGGCACGTACGCCGGCAACCCGCTGGCCATTGCTGCGGCCCATGCCGTGATCGATGTGATCGAATCTGAAAAACTGGTGGAACGCGCCAATCAATTGGGTGACAAACTGAAAGCCACCCTGAACGAGTTGCGCAACGTTGTGCCGCAGATTGCCGACGTGCGCGGCCCGGGTGCCATGGTCGCCGCCGAGTTCATCAACCCGCAAACGGGTGAGCCGGATGCGGATTTTGCCAAGCGCGTGCAGACGATTGCGTTGCAGGACGGTTTGATTTTGCTGTCTTGCGGGGTGTATTCGAATGTGTTGCGGTTCTTGTTTCCGCTGACGATTGAGGATGATGTGTTCGCGGAGGGGTTGGCCAAGCTGGGCAAGGCTTTGCAGAAGGCTTGAGCGGTGGTGGTTTGCCTGAGGCGGTTGAAGGCGTTTGGTTAGCGCCTTCGGCGCGAGTAAAGGCATTTCATACCGGGGGTGCCCGGACCACCTTACTTTCTTTGCGTCGCCAAAGAAAGTAAGCAAAGAAAGGCGACCCCAGCCTGGCGGCCCTCCGGGCTGCCCTCGGTTGGTCGGGAGCCCAAGGTCTCCCTCCACGCCCTCGGCGCTTGGCTTTAATGGGGGAGAAATGTCAAAAACAACGCCAACCCCAAAATCCAACCCAAGTACAACAGCAAGAACCAGGAGCGCTAGCACACAGTGGGTTTGGCTGTTGTCCCCTTGACCGCGCCGAGCATCGCAGCGAAGTCCGGGGTTGCGGCGTAAGGGTGTTTGAGGCCAAAGGCCGAGTTCCCTGGAGCCAGCCGGACTTCGCGAGAAGCGCAGGGAACCCGAAGGGCGCCGTCGCAGGGGTCGCCTTTTCTTTGGGACCTTTCTTTTGGCGACCCAAAAGAAAGGTCCTTGCTGTCGGGCAATCCCCGACATGTAAACAGCCGCGCCGCAGGCGCTAACAATCAGCAGCACCGGGCTAAAAACCGGCATCGAACAGATACGCCAGGCTGGCAAACCACCAGCCCGGAAAAAACCAACACCACAAGGAGAACACAACATGAACCTGAAAGACCCCTCTCTCCTGCGCCAGCAGTGCTATATCAACGGCCAGTGGCAAGACGCAGACAATAAAGAAACCGTCCCGGTCAACAACCCGGCCACGGGCGAGATCATTGCCACCATCCCGAAAATGGGTGCGGCTGAAACCCGCCGCGCCATTGATGCGGCCAATGCGGCCTGGCCGGCCTGGCGCAAAAAGAGCGCCAAAGAGCGCGCCACCATTCTGCGCCGCTGGAATGACCTGATGCTGGCCAATGTCGATGACCTGGCCACCATCCTCACCGCAGAACAAGGCAAGCCGCTGGCGGAAGCCAAGGGCGAGATCGCCTATGCAGCCAGTTATCTGGAATGGTTCTCTGAAGAAGCCCGCCGTATTGATGGCGAGATCATTCCGGCTCCGGCGTCGGATCGTCGGTTCCTGGTGATCAAGCAGCCGGTTGGCGTGACCGCCGCGATTACGCCGTGGAATTTCCCGTCGGCCATGATTACCCGCAAGGTTGGCCCGGCGCTGGCCGCAGGGTGCCCGATGGTGCTCAAGCCTGCCACGCAAACGCCGCTGTCGGCGCTGGCGCTGGCGGTGCTGGCAGAGCGCGCCGGTGTACCGGCTGGCGTATTCAGCGTGGTAACGGGTTCTGCCGCTGCCATTGGTGGCGAACTGACCGCCAACCCGATCGTGCGCAAGTTGTCGTTTACCGGGTCGACCGAAATTGGTCGCAAGTTGATTGCCCAGTCGGCCGATACGGTCAAGAAGCTTTCCATGGAACTGGGTGGCAACGCGCCGTTCATTGTGTTTGACGATGCCGATCTGGATGCCGCGGTTGAAGGGGCGATTGCGTCCAAATACCGCAACGCCGGTCAGACTTGCGTGTGTGCCAACCGCTTGCTGGTGCAGGCCGGTGTGTATGACGCATTTGCTGCCAAACTGGCTGCCGCCGTGGGCAAGCTCAAGGTGGGTAACGGGTTTGAAGCCGGCGTGACGCAAGGCCCGCTGATTGATGAAAACGCCGTCGCCAAGGTGGAAGAACATATTGCCGACGCCGTCGCCAAGGGCGCGCAGGTGATTCTGGGCGGCAAGCGCCATCCTCTGGGCCAGAGCTTCTTTGAGCCGACCGTGATCACGGGCGTGACGCCGGCGATGAAGGTGGCCAAAGAAGAAACCTTCGGCCCGATGGCGCCGCTGTTCAAGTTCGAGACCGAAGAAGAGGCTATTGCCATGGCCAACGATACCGAGTTCGGCCTGGCCAGTTATTTCTACTCGCGCGATGTGGGCCGCATTTTCCGCGTGGGCGAGGCGCTGGAATACGGCATGGTCGGGATCAACGCCGGGATTATCTCCTCGGAAGTCGCGCCGTTTGGCGGTGTCAAACAATCCGGTCTGGGCCGCGAGGGCTCGCATCACGGGATTGATGACTACGTTGAACTCAAATACCTGTGTCTGGCTGGTCTGTAAGCCGGACGGGTGTTTGCAGGCGTTAACGAAAAAAGAGCAGCCACGGCTGCTCTTTTTGCATTTTATTGACAGGACAGATTGCACAATTGCGGTGCATTTTTCCGGTGTGTGGCACGCCTTGGTGCAAGGCGCTGACTGGCGACGCGATGCGGCTATTGCTGCGTCATATCTGACGAATGGCACGCTTTTTGCGAGGCTGTCCAGGGGGTGCCTGAATGCTACTTGGCACCTGTCGTCAGATATCGCTGGCCCGTGGCACTAAAGCATCAACCTTTCATGCGGCACTGGTTTTGTCCGGGCGGCTCGCATAAGGTTAGAACACACAAGAATAAACCGTGAGCGTATTGATGGCGGTCAATACGCTTTAGGTTGGCACCGCACTAAATTTGATCGAAACCGGCAAGACAGCAGTTAAAACCGCGATTTCGACTGAGGGTTGGATGGCCCTCGCAATCTCAAAACCGCGCGTGCATGCCTTTTGATGTCTGGCATGCCAAAGACAACGCAGCGTCGCGACCGAGGCAGGCGGCGCTGTACGGACGAGAGAAAAGTGATTTCACAGGAAATACAACATGAAACGCTCGGGATCATGTGTGCAGTCTTCGGCGGCGCTGGTGCCGTCGACACTTCAAACCATCTCCACCATCGCACGGCTGACCGCACGCCGCGATATTGACCCGGAACGGGTACTGGCAGGCAGCGGCATTACCGCGGCCGGGCTGCAAGACACCACTTTGATGGTCACCCACGCGCAAGAGCAGATCGTCTCTGCCAATGCGCGCGCGCTGACCGCTGATGATTCTCTGGGCCTGCAGATTGGCAACGCCTTGCGCGTCTCCAGTTTCGGCTTGCTGGGTTACGCCATGCTGGTCAGCCCGACCTTGCTGGACGCCCTGCAATGCATCTTTGATTACCCGGTGCTGTTTGGCTCTTACTTTGACGTCTCGCTCAAAGTAGAAGGCTACGCCGCGTCGATCACGCTGGATGACTACCGTTACCGGCCCGATCTGGAAATCTGGAACACCGACATGTGCCTGGCGGCGTTGTGGGCCGTGGTCTGTGACGTCATGGCCGACAAGATCAGCCCCGACTGCGTCGCCCTGCGCCACGGCAAGCCAGAGCACGCCGCAGCCTACCGGCAGATTTTCGGCTGTTCCACCTATTTTGACCGGCCGGAAAGCGGCTTGTATTTCCCGGCCGAGCTACTCTCCAGCCCGCTGCCACTGGCCGACCCGTTCAGCTACCAGGTCATGCGTCAGCAATGCGCCCAACTGCAGCGCACCTGGCAGAACAACAGCAACCTGGACGTGATCACCAAAGCACTGCGACTGATCTCGGCCGACCCGCTCAAGTACAACCAACTGACCAACGTGGCCAGCGAACTCTTCATGTCCGAGCGCACCCTGCGCCGCCGGCTGGACGAACGCGGCGTCAAATTCCAGGCTCTGCTGGACCAGGCCCTGTGCGACAAAGCGCTGGAATACCTCTCCCGCACCGCGTTGCCGGTGGCCGATATCGCAGAAAAACTCGGCTACAGCGAAACCGCCAGCTTCCGCCACGCCTTCCGCCGCTGGACCGGCCAATGTCCAAGCGAATACCGCGCGATGCCGGTGGAAAAGTCAGTAGTCCTGTCGGTGTAACACCGCCAACTGGATGTTTGCTGCACAAAACCCTGTGCTGCCCTGGACGAAGGCGCACAGGGTTTTTGTTTATGCTTGCAGGGGAGGGCTGGACTGGATCGCTGCGAATGCTGGATCGTCGTGGTCGGGCGTTACTAAGCGGTGGGGCTTGAGTTGTTGCGGCAATGGTACATGCAGTCGCAGCCCGCTTTGCAGCAGGGTTCTGGATGTTGGGGTCGCCGTTGGGGTCGCCGTTGCAGTTGCAGTTGCAGTTGGGGTTGCAGTTGCCTTTGACTTGCCTCCCCCGTTAAAGCCAAGCGCCGAAGGAGTGGAGGGAGACCCAAGGCTCCCGACCGACTGAGGGCAGCCCGGAGGGCCGCCAGGCTGGGGTCGCCTTTCTTTGCCTACTTTCTTTGGCGAAGCAAAGAAAGTAGGGTGCTCCGGCCACCGCCGGTATCAAATGCCTTTAACCCCGCGCCGCAGGCGCTAACAGTGGCTAAAGGTTTTGCAACAGCCCCCACGCCCACATCGCAGCTGGATTCCTGCCTTCGCAGGAATGACGAGTCAGTGGGGTGGTGGATAGCAGTGGCACGAATTAGTATGAATTGGTACGAATGATCGCGGCCAGAGTTGGCCCAGGATTTCAAACCAGCGCCCATGCCGGCAAAAGGCCACCTGCAGCGGCCAGACTGGATTCCTGCCTTCGCAGGAATGACGAGTCAGTAGGGGGTGGTGGATCGCAGTGGTACGAATTGGTATGAATTGGTACGAATGACCGGCACAAGGGTTGGCCCAGGATTTCAAACCAGCGCGCATGCCAGCAAAAGGCCACCTGCAGCGGCCAGGCTGGATTCCTGCCTTCGCAGAAATGACGAGTCAGTAGGGGTGGTGGATCGCAGTGGAACGAATTAGTATGAATTGGTACGAATGATCGCCACCAGGTTTGGCACAAGATTTCAAACCAGCGCGCATGCTGGCAAAAGGCCACCTGCAGCAACCAGCCAACCACCCATTTCCACCAAAGCAAACAACCCCATCAGTACTAACCCCAGGCCCCACCCAACCCCCAACCTGACCCCACAATTTCGGCCACCCAAATCCGTGCAAGTTGGCCGGATTTATCTCCTGCCTGACCGATTTCTCTCTCTTGCCCCAGCAAGACACCCAGGCAGAATGGCTTCCACGGGATGCAAAACAAGACGCCTGACCGGCAGCACAAAAGCGCAGGTACAGATGTCAGACATCCTGATGTGAGGCCGCTGCCGGGCCACAAAGGCATAACCGGCGCGATTCTCCAGCAAGCACTTGAACACATGAATATTGCAGGCGTTTGACACCCTCTGGGTGACATGTGGCCGGGAAAGATGCCGGTGCGCCGCGATACAGGTTTCAAGTGATTTCAGCCGGACAAAACGTTGACTTGTCCAGGCGCAAAACGCGGATTCGTCCGCACAATGCGCCCTGATGCAACAGGGCGGCTGTCAAACCCCGGCGTAGTGCGCCGGCAATGAAGTCGGCAGGGTTTTGACAATCGTCGTGGAGTGGCAGGGCGCCGGAACAGACATGGTGATCCCATGAGTAAACCGAACCCTCAAACTGGCAATAAACCTGTGGTTGGCGTCATCGCTGACCTCAAGATGATCGGTCTTCACCCGTTTCACTGTGCCGGCAACAAGTATGTCGCTGCCGCTGTGGATGGCGCCGAGACCTTTGCGGTGGTGCTGCCGGCGCTGTCCGGTCAGCAATCCATTGAACAGACTCTGGCACTGTGTGACGGCTTGATGTTCACCGGTAGCCCCTCCAACGTAGAACCCCATCACTATTCCGGCCCGGGTAGTGCGCCGGGCACCCTGCATGATCCTGCCCGCGATGCCACCAGCCTGCCTTTGATCCGCGCTGCCATCGACGCCGGTGTTCCGGTGTTCGGCATCTGCCGCGGTTTCCAGGAAATCAACGTCGCACTGGGCGGTACGCTGCATCAGAAGGTGCATGAAGTCACCGGCATGCTCAGCCACCGCGAACGCGAAGAAGATCCGCTGGAAGTGCAGTACGGCCCGGCCCACGAAATCACCATTGTGCCCGACGGCAAACTGGCCGGCTGGTATCAGCCCGGTTTGGTGACGGTCAATTCACTGCATAACCAGGGGGTGCAACAACTGGCCCCGGCCGCCCAGGTTGAAGCGATTGCGCCCGATGGCCTCGTGGAAGCCTTCAGCGTCAAGGGCGCAAGAAGTTTTGCCTTTGCGGTGCAATGGCACCCGGAATGGCAATTTGCAAATAGTCCGCTGTCGGTCGCCATGTTCAAGGCGTTTGGCGACGCGTGCCGGCAAAGGAGGGCAGAAAAAGAGAAGTAGGGGCCGTTCAACGGCAGCCGCAATCGCGGCACAGGTTTGAACAGGCACCCAGGCCGATAGCGCCGGGAAAACAGGGTGTAGCAACCGCTACGCCCCAAAGAGTCAATTTCCGTGGTTAAAGATCAGTGAGGCGACGCCTCGCGTTTAATCATCGAAATGGGCCCTGCAACGGGACTGATACATCGTGGATAAAATTACAGATTTTCTGAAAGAACATCGCATTACCGAAGTAGAGTGCGTCGTACCTGACATGACCGGCATTGCCCGCGGCAAGATCATTCCGCGCAGCAAGTTTGAAACCGGCGAGAACATGCGCCTGCCTGCAGCCGTGCTGTTCCAGACCGTCAACGGCGATTACCCGGATGATGAAAGCATCTCCGGCCCGACCGACCCGGACATGATCTGCGTACCGGACCCGGATGCCATTCGCGTGGTGCCGTGGGCCATCGACCCGACCGCACAAGTTATCCACGATTGCGTGCACTTTGACGGTTCGCCCGTTGAATACTCTCCGCGCCAGGTACTCAAGCGCGTACTCAACCTGTACAAGGAACGTGGCTGGAAGCCGGTTGTGGCGCCAGAGCTGGAGTTCTACCTGGTTGATGTGAACAAGAACCCGGATATTCCGCTGCAACCGCCGGTTGGCCGTTCCGGCCGTGCGGAAGTGGGCCACCAGGCTTACTCGATCGAAGCGGTGAACGAGTTCGATCCGCTGTTTGAAGATATTTACGATTACTGCGAAGCGCAGGATCTGGAAGTCGATACGCTGATCCACGAAGTCGGCGCCGCGCAGATGGAAATCAACTTCCTGCACGGCAACCCGCTTGATCTGGCCGACCGCGTGTTCCTGTTCAAGCGCACCGTGCGTGAAGTGGCGCTGCGCCACAACATGTATGCCACCTTCATGGCCAAGCCGATGGAGAACGAACCGGGTTCGGCCATGCACGTGCATCAAAGCGTGGTGGATATCAACACCGGCGAGAACCTGTTCAGCCGCGCCGATGGCAAGGAATCCGAGCTGTTCTATCACTACATCGCCGGTCTGCAAGCCTATGTGCCGGAACTGATGCCGATCTTTGCGCCGTTCGTGAACAGCTATCGTCGTCTGTCGCGCTTTACCGCTGCGCCGATCAACATCCAGTGGGGTTACGACAACCGCACCGTGGGCCTGCGCGTCCCGATGTCCGGCCCGGAAGGCCGCCGTGTCGAGAACCGCATTGCCGGTGTCGATTGCAACCCTTACCTGGCGATCGCCGCCACGCTGGCTGCGGGTTACCTGGGCATGGTGCAACGCCTGAACCCGACCGAGCCGATCAGCACCGACGCCTACAACATGCCGTATGAACTGCCGCGCAACCTGGAATCTGCCATTGCCCAGATGCGTGCCAGCACCGCGCTGCCCGAAGTACTGGGTTCGGCCTTCATGCAGGCTTACCTGAGCGTGAAAGAGACGGAATACGAAGCATTCTTCCGTGTGATCAGCTCCTGGGAGCGACGCCATCTGCTGCTGTACGTGTGATGCGCTGACCCCTCATTGAATGCAAGGAACCCGATCATGCTGAACCTCAATCAAACGCAACGTACCACGCAAGAATGGCAACAACTGGATGCCGCGCATCATCTGCATCCGTTCTCTGACATGGGCTCGCTCAACAAGGCCGGTAGCCGCGTGATTACCCGGGCCAAGGGCGTGTACCTGTGGGATAGCGAAGGCAACAAGATCATCGACGGCATGGCCGGTCTGTGGTGTGTGAACGTGGGTTACGGCCGCCAGGAACTGGCTGATGCCGCGCAGCGCCAGATGCTGGAACTGCCGTACTACAACACCTTCTTCAAGACCACCCACCCGCCGGTGATCGAGCTGTCGCAACAGTTGTCGGAACTGACGCCGGAAGGTTTCAACCACTTCTTCTATTGCAACTCTGGCTCTGAAGGCAACGATACCGTGCTGCGTATCGTGCATCAGTACTGGGCTGCGCAAGGCAAGCCGCAACGCAAAGTGGTGGTCAGCCGGATCAATGGTTACCACGGTTCCACCATCGCGGGGGCATCGCTGGGCGGCATGGGTTACATGCACGAACAGATGCCTTCCAAGGTGGAAAACATCGTCCACATCCACCAGCCGTACTGGTATGGCGAAGCGGCCGAAGGCGTGACGCCGGAAGCCTTCGGCAAGGCCCGCGCGGCCGAGCTGGAAGCGAAGATTCTGGAACTGGGTGCCGAGAACGTGGCTGCCTTCATTGGCGAGCCGTTCCAGGGCGCCGGTGGTGTGATTTTCCCGCCGGACAGCTACTGGCCAGAGATCCAGCGCATTTGCGACAAGTACGGCATTTTGTTGATCGCGGATGAAGTGATTGGCGGCTTTGGTCGTACTGGCGAGTGGTTTGCGCATCAACACTTTGGCTTCAAGCCGGACATCATGACCCTGGCCAAGGGCTTGACCAGCGGCTATGTGCCGATGGGCGCCGTGGCCATTCATGACCGCGTGGCCTTGCCGATCATCGAAGCTGGCGATTTCAACCACGGCATGACGTACTCCGGTCACCCGGTGGCGGCAGCGGTGGCGCTGGCCAATATTGCCATCTTGCGTGATGGCGGCGTGGTTGATCAGGTCAAGAACGAAACCGGCCCGTATTTCCAGAAATCGCTGCGTGAGGCGCTCTCCAACAGCCCGATCATTGGCGAAATCCATGGCACCGGTCTGGTCGCCGGCATGCAGTTGTGTGAAGACAAGAATCCGCGCAAACGCTTTGCCAATGGCGGGGATGTCGGTCTGATCTGCCGTGATCACTGTTTTGGCAACAATCTGATCATGCGCGCAACGGGTGACCGCATGCTGCTGTCGCCGCCGCTGGTGATCAGCCGTACCGAAATTGATGAACTGGTCGACAAAGCCGCGCGCTGTATTGCGCTGACGGCCAAAGACCTGGGGTATTGAGACAGGCAGGGTGGAGGTCAGCATGAATCCACCCTGTGTACTGTTTGAAAGTCAAGAAAATCTGTAAAAACGTAGCAAACGTGCAGTGAACAAGCATTAAAAAGCAATAAACGGGTGACTTATAAAAAAAGTGGCAAGACAGCGCAAAAGCATTCAACCCGCAAACAGGGTGCCGCGTTATCCAGCCAGCCCGGCAGTACATAACAAGAACACACCACCGACCTCAAGGCCGGGCGACTCGACAGATTGGAATCATGCCTGGGCAACGTGACTGACTGCGTTGTACTTGCTGGTTCCGGGTTTTTAGCATCACACGCGGTACAGCTGTTTGTCGTAGCGACCCGGCCCGCTCTAACGCCGGATATTCGAGCGTCATTTTGATTGGAGATGAGAAGATGAAGTGCAAGACTTTGAGCCGACTTGCCCTCACGGGCTTGTGTGCAGCCGCTGTCAGCCCGGTCTTTGCGGCGGACACACTGAATGTGTACAACTGGTCGGACTACATCGCCAAGGACACGGTCCCGAATTTTGAAAAGGAAACCGGGATCAAGGTGAAGTACGACGTGTACGACGGTGACGATACCCTGCAAGCCAAGCTGTTGACCGGCAAAGCAGGTTACGACATCGTGGTACCGACCACCAACTACGCCGCCAAGCAAATCCAGGCCGGCATCTACATGAAGCTGGACAAGTCCAAGCTGCCCAACCTGAAAAACCTGGACCCGGTTCTGATGGCGCAAGTGGCCGGTGCTGACCCCGGCAACCAGTACCTGGTACCGTGGGCTTATGGTACCGATGGCCTGGGTTACAACGTGACCAAGGTCAAGGCGATCCTCGGTAAAGATGTGGATCTGGCCAACTGGGACATCCTGATGAAGCCGGAGAACCTGTCCAAGCTCAAGAGCTGCGGCGTCTCCATGCTGGATCAGGCCAACGACGTATTTGCCATGGCGCTGCATTACATTGGCAAGGATCCCAACTCTACCAACCCGGCTGACTACCAGGCCGCGTACGACGCACTGAAGAAAATCCGTCCGTACATTGGTCAGTTCAACTCGTCGGGCTACATCAACGATCTGGCCGGTGGCGACATCTGTATTGCCTTTGGCTGGTCTGGCGATGTCACGATTGCCAAGTCCCGCGCCAAGGAAGCCGGCAAGTCGTACGAAATCCAGTACTACATCCCGAAGGGCGGCGCGCCGGTGTGGTTTGACACCATGGCCATCCCGAAAGATGCCCCGCACCCGGAAGCGGCGCTCAAGTGGATCAACTACATCGAAACCCCGCAGGTCCACGCCGAGATCACCAACCAGGTGTTCTATCCCAACGCCAACGTGGAAGCACGCAAGTTCGTGAAGCCTGAAGTGGCGAATGACCCGGTGGTGTACCCGCCGCCTGAAGTGGCCAAGACCCTGTTCCTGCTCAAGCCGCTGCCGGCCGAAATCATGCGGCTGGAAAACCGGCTCTGGGCGCAATACAAGTCCGGTCACTAAGCCTTTGAGCCCTGCGGCCGGGTGATCTGCCCGGCCGGCATTAACCAGACAGCAATACCGCAGGCGGCGCTTGTTCAAGGCACCGTCAGGCCCCGCCTGCGTCTTGAGAATGAATCCAGGGTTTATCGGGACCGGATTTCATTCTGAAGTTGCCAACAAAAACGCCCTGACCTGCGCCGCAGCGCGCAACGACCAGAACGGTTTTGTTGCCGACGTTCAGCCCCTTACTTGCAACAGGTAAACCAGAATCATGAACACCCACGAGAGTGCACAGAAGAAACCCGCAAGCACCGACGACAAGTTTGTCCAGGTGATTGATGTGGTGAAGAAGTTTGACGAAACCACGGCAGTGGATGGCGTCAGTCTGTCGGTGGCCAGGAACGAGCTGTTTGCCCTGCTGGGCAGCTCGGGCTGTGGCAAGTCCACCCTGCTGCGCATGCTGGCCGGGTTCGAGACCATTACCTCCGGCAAGATCCTGATTGATGGCGAGGACATGTCCAAACTGCCGCCGTACAAGCGGCCGGTGAACATGATGTTCCAGTCCTACGCGCTGTTTCCGCACATGTCGGTCGAAAGCAATATCGCTTTTGGCCTTAAGCAAGAAGGCGTGGGCAAGGGCGAAATTGCCGAGCGCGTGGCCGATGCGCTGAACCTGGTGCAGATGAGCAAGTACGCCAAGCGCAAGCCGTTCCAGCTCTCTGGCGGTCAGCAACAACGCGCCGCACTGGCCCGCAGCCTGGTCAAGCGCCCCAAGGTGCTGCTGCTGGATGAACCGATGTCCGCCCTGGACAAGCAGATCCGCCAGCGCACGCAGATTGAACTCGTCAACATCCTCTACAAGGTGGGCGTGACCTGCATCATGGTGACGCACGATCAGGAAGAAGCCATGACCATGGCCGACCGCCTGGCTGTCATGTCGGAAGGGCGCATTGTGCAACTGGGCGCCCCGAACGAAGTGTACGAATACCCGAACAGCAAGTTCGCCGCGTCTTTCATTGGTTCGACCAACCTGTTTGCTGGCGTCATCGTTGAAGACCAGCCGGACCACATCTACGTGGAAAGCCCGGAACTCAAGCAGCGCATGTTCATCAGCCACGGCGTGACCGGCCCGCTGGGCATGCCGGTGACGATCTCCGTGCGTCCGGAGCGCGTGGTCCTCAGCCGTGCCAAGCCGGCGCAAGAGACCAATTTCTCGGTCGGCAAGGTGGTCAACATTGCGTACATGGGTGGCTACACCATTTATCACGTGCAGCTGGAAAGCGGCAAAGTGGTCATGGCCAATGTGTCTACCCTGATGTTCGACGAAACCGAACCGCCGGGCTACGACGCTGAAGTGTATGTGTCCTGGGGCCCGACCGCGGGCGTCGTGCTGACCAAGTAAGGGGGCTGCCATGAAGCTCAAAAACAAGCTTAAACGGTGGCTGCCTGAAGGCAAGACGCTGGTCATCAGCGCGCCGTACCTCTGGCTGGCCATGTTCTTCCTGGTGCCGTTCCTGCTGGTGGTGAAGATCAGCTTTGCTGACCAGGTTCTTGGCGTGCCGCCGTATACGGAACTGACAGCCATCAAGGACGGCATGCTGCAGATCATGCTGCAGCTGGGCCACTACAAGTTCCTGCTCAGCGACAGCCTGTATTTCGCCACCTATCTCAGTTCTTTGAAGATGGCGGCGGTGTCCACCTTCTTCTGTCTGATCATCGGCTACCCGATCGCGTATTACATCGCGCGCTCCAACCCGGCCACCCGCAACATCCTGATGATGGCGGTGATGCTGCCGTTCTGGACGTCGTTCCTGATCCGCGTTTACGCCTGGATCGGCATCCTGAAGAACAACGGTTTGCTGAACCAGTTCCTGATGTGGGCGCATCTGGTGCGTGATCCGGTCGAGCTGTATCACACCAACGCCGGCGTCTACATCGGCATGGTGTATTCCTACCTGCCGTTCCTGATCATGCCGCTGTACGCCCATCTGGTGAAGATGGACCTGCGCCTGCTTGAAGCCGCGTATGACCTGGGCGCTCGCCCCTGGAAAGTGTTTGTGCAGATCACGCTGCCGCTCTCCAAGAACGGGATCATCGCCGGTTGCTTGCTGGTGTTCATCCCGGCGGTGGGTGAGTACGTGATTCCGGAACTGCTGGGTGGTTCTGACACGCTCATGATCGGCCGCGTGATGTGGGACGAGTTCTTCAATAACGCAGACTGGCCGATGGCATCCGCAGTGACGTGCGCCATGGTCTTGCTGCTGCTGGTACCGATGGCCGTATTCCAGCACTACCAGGCCAAAGAACTTGAAGAGTGAGGTGTGAGGAGGGAGGGGTGAGGTGTGTGGTTTGCCAATGGTATCCGACATCACACTCCTGTCTGGTCATCCTGATTCAGTGGTTAAAAACATGCGAAGTCTGGCGAAAAGTGGCAGTGGAATCATGCCGTGTCCTTTGTGCCGCACTTCTTGCCGGGAACAAGTTTGAGGAGGCAGGCAGAACGCGAGTGTGGGTTTACACCTCACCCCTCACGCCTTCCTCCTCACAGGAAAACCAATGATCAAACCCAATAAAAACCTGCAGGTTACGGTGCTCTCGCTGGGGTTCTTTTTCCTCTACGCGCCGATCCTGAGCCTTGTGGTGTACTCGTTCAACGATTCGCAACTCGTCACCGTGTGGTCGAAGTTCTCGTTCCGCTGGTATGGCGAACTGATGCATGACGATGAGCTGATCAGTGCCGCCTGGTTGTCGCTGAAGATTGGTCTGATGACGGCGTTCGCGTCGGTGTTCATCGGCACCTGGGCCGGTTTTGTGCTGGCCCGCATGGGGCGCTTCCGTGGCTTTGCGCTGTACACCGCCATGATCAACGCACCGCTGGTGATCCCGGAAGTCATTCAGGGCATCTCGCTGCTGCTCTTGTTCGTGGAAATGGCCAAGTACATTGGCTGGCCGGCAGAGCGCGGCGTGCTGACGATCTGGATCGGCCACGTGATGCTGTGTATCTCGTACGTCGCCATCATCGTGCAGTCGCGGATTCGTGAACTGGATACCTCGCTGGAAGACGCGGCCATGGATCTGGGTGCCACGCCGTTCAAGGTGTTCTTCGTGATCACGCTGCCCCTGATCAGCCAGGCGTTGATCTCTGGCTGGCTGCTCTCGTTCACCTTGTCGATTGATGATCTGGTGCTGTCCGCGTTCCTCTCCGGCCCGGGCTCGACCACGCTGCCGCTGGTGGTGTTCAGCCGGGTGCGGCTGGGTCTGAATCCGGAAATGAACGCGCTGGCGACGATCTTCATCACGCTGGTGACCATCGGTGTGCTGACAGCCAATCACTTCATGCAAAAGGCTGAACGCAAGCGCATGGCGATGTCGGCGTAACCGGTTCAAAGAAGTTGGGCGCGTTGCCGCAAGGTGACGCGCCAGAAGAAAAGGGCTGATGAACAGCAGTAACAACCAAGCCGTAACAACAAAGCGGACGACCTGCAAAAAACGGTTTTGATGTGTATTGCGTAACACGGCAGTAACAGCAAAAGCAGTGGTAACAACAGTTTCATGCAGTTGTTTGAGTGCAGATTCAATCACTTGGGATGAGGAAAATGCGCAAGAAGATATTGTGTGTTCTGCTGGCGGGGTTAAGCACCACCAGCATGGCGTTCGCAGCGCCAAAACAAAGCGAGCTCGACGAGCTCAAGGCCGAAATCAAGGCCCTGCAACAGGAAGTCAAGGCACTGAAAGATACGCAAGCGCAACAGGCAGCTACTCCGGCCCCGGCCGCAGTACCCGCCGCAGCAGCTTCCACTGCCCCGGCCCTGACGCAGGATGATGTAGACCAGATGAAGCAGAACATCGCTTCGTTGCAACTCAAGCAAGACAGCATCGACAAGACGGTGAACGAAGGTGGTACAGCCGGTCTGTCGGTCACGGGCTATCTTGATCCGGTTTATATCTACAACGTCGGTCAGCATTCGGGTGGCTTCCAGTTTGCCAACCACAACGGCCAGTACAACTACGACGGCAGCACGTTCGGCGATGTGTATCTGGATATCAAGAAGACGTTTGGCCAGGGTTCGCTGGCGCCTAGCGCAGAAATCAGCATCATGCCCAACCGTGGCAACGGTGCGACCCTGCTGGCGACCGATGATGGCTCCAACAGCTTCCTGAACATCCTGAACACGGCAGTGATCACCATGCCGATCGATACCAGCTACACGTTTGTGGCCGGTTTGATGTCCAGCTTTGGTGGTTATGAGGTTCAGCAGTCGAACTTGATGCCGACGCTGACCCACAACCTGTTGTATGACTTCTCTGATCCGGGTAGCTACGTCGGCGCGGGTATCAATTACTCCACCGGCAACTGGTCCTGGAAGTTCATGCTGGCCAACGAGCAATATCGCACCAAGGGCGCTACCGCCCAGGTCGATACCAACGAGGGTACAGGTCAGCCGAAGTTTGCGACCAACAACACCCCGACCTTCACCACGCGTCTGGACTACACCTGGAACTCCAGTCTGGATCTGGGCTGGTCCGGCAACATTGGTCGTCAGTCGCTGCCGGTGGGTTCGGCTTGTACCTCGGGCTTTGGCTACCAGTGCAACGCGGGTGATCCGTTCAGCACCTACTACTTCACCGAAGGCGACCTGACCTACGTCTGGGCTGATACCCAGATCAACGCCGAAGTCGACTACGGCAAGCAGACCAGCGCAGCCTTCAACGGTGGCGATGCGGTGTGGTGGGGTGTGTCGTTGCTGGGTCTGCAAAAGTGGCACCTGGAAGACGCCCAGATTGGTACGGCAGCCCGCTTTGACTACCTGAACAACCAGAAGAACGGTGGTGGTGGTGGCGGTATCGTGCTGAGCGACGGCGGCTTTGATGGTCACAACGGCTTTGGCGTGAGCCAGTCTTGCGTGGCCAACTCGGCCAACGGCGGCCTGGATTGCAAGGGCGCCAACCGTTATGACATCGCGCTGGACTTCATCTGGTACGTAACTGACCAGGCCACGATGAAGATCGAATACCGTCATGACTGGGCCACGGAAGACGTGTTCCTCAAGAGCGACGGTACCTACAGCAAGAGCAATGACATGATCGGTACGCAGTTCATTTACGCCTTCTAAGCGTAATCAGACCGCGTTAATCCGGAACAGGTTGCGGCATCAGACCGATGCCGCAATCTGATCAAGAAAAACCAATCAGAACAACAATTTGAAACGCACGGCGGAACAGGCCGGGGGCTTTTGCACGCTGCAGTTCCGGGTGGGCGAATATGAAATTGCTGTGAGTAGTGTGGATTCGCAGCGTCGTGAGGCAGGCCAGTGAATGTTCGCTGCGCTCCGAATCCATTCTGCCGCGGTCACTTGTACTGACCGACTGGCGCCTGCCCGCGCAGGCATGATGAATTGATGGCCTGACCAGACGGATGTTGAGGCTGGCAACGAAACCACGGAAAACCGAATCATGAATACCCGGATCTCCAACGCAGAACACATCGACTCTTATTACGCCGCCACCGCCAATGACCACACCCGTCATCCGGCACTGGCTGGCCGTGTCGATGCCGACGTGGTGGTAGTGGGCGGCGGTCTGACCGGCATCAGCGCCGCGCTGAACCTGGCCGAACGCGGTTATTCGGTCGTGGTGCTGGAAGCCGGTCGCGTGGGCTGGGCCGCCAGTGGCCGCAACGGCGGGCAGATGATTGCCGGTTACGCCTGCGGGATCGACACCTTTGCCAGTGATTTGCCGCGTGAAGATGTCAAACGCGTGTGGGATATGGGGCTGGAATCGGTCGCCATCATTCGCGAACGTGTGGCAAAACACAACATTGAATGTGATCTGCGCGAAGGCTACCTGACTGCAGCCAACAAGCCGCGCCACGTGGATGAACTCAAGGCCTGGCGTGACGAAGCCGCCAGCCGTTTTGATTACCACGCATTTGAATACATTGAAGCGGCCGATATGGGCCGGTTCATCGACTCTGACCGCTACCTGGGTGGTCTGCAGGACAAGGACAGCGGCCATCTGCATCCGTTGAACTACAACCTGGGCCTGGCGCGCGCTGCCGTGGCTGCCGGTGTCCGCATTCATGAAGGCAGTTGCGCGCAATCGCTGCAGCAGGGCCAGACCAATATCGTCAAGACGGCCGGCGGCGAAGTTCACGCAAAGTTTGTGGTGCTGGCCTGCAACGCCTTTATCCACACGCTCTCTCCCGCGCTGGACCGCAAGATCATGCCGGTGGGCACCTATGTGATCACGACGGAACAACTGCCGCAGGAACGCTTTGACAAACTGATGCCTGCCGGCGCCGCCATTTGCGACAGCCAGTTTGCGCTGGATTACTTCCGCCCCACAGTCGACAACCGCATTCTCTGGGGCGGCAAGGTGAGTTACTCGACCATGCAACCGGCCAACCTGGCTGAGGCCATGCGCGCCGACATGCTCAAGACCTTCCCGCAACTGGCCGACGTGAAGATCAGCCACGCCTGGGGTGGTTTTGTCGATATCACCATGACCCGCGCGCCGCATTTTGGCCGCTTGAGCAACACGGTTTATTTCGCCCAGGGTTTCTCTGGTCACGGCGTCAACGTGACCGGGCTGGCCGGCAAATTGATGGCAGAAGCGATCGCCGGTCAGGCAGAACGTTTCGATATCTTTACCCGGCTCAAACACCGCGATTTCCCCGGCGGCGCCATGCTGCGCACGCCCTCACTGGTGCTGGCGATGGCCTGGTACCGCTTGAAGGATTTGATGTAAGGGGAGGAACGATGAAATGTGAGATATGAAATGTGAAACGCAACAACCGGCCGCAAGCCGGGGCCGCCCAAGTCAGACGACGTGCCGTTTCACTTTTCACCTTTCACCTTTCATGCGGTTCTTTCCCGTTTAAACCGGAGATGAACATGGCAATTGAAAAAAACCTGGCCTACTGGCAAGCCCGCGCCGCAGAACTGAAGATTGAAGGCCGCGCCTTCATTGATGGCGCTTACGTGGATGCGGCCAGCGGCAAGACCTTTGATTGCGTCAGCCCCATCGATGGCAAGGTGCTGACCAAAGTCGCCCATTGTGGCGAGGCCGATGTCGATCGCGCAGTCGCTGCCGCGCGCCGCAGCTTTGAAGCGGGCGTATGGAACGGTCTGAACCCGCGCAAGCGCAAGGAAATCATGCTGCGCTGGGCCGCGCTGCTGAACGAGCACATGGAAGAAATCGCCCTGCTCGAAACGCTGGACGCCGGCAAGCCGATTGGCGACACCACGACCGTGGATGTCCCGGGCGCAGCGTATTGCGTGCAGTGGTATGCCGAAGCCATCGACAAGGTGGGCGGCGAAATTGCCCCGGTGGATCATCATCTGGTCGGCATGGTCACGCGGGAAGCCATTGGCGTGGTCGCCGCCGTGGTGCCCTGGAATTTCCCCATCCTGATGGCCGCCTGGAAATTCGGCCCGGCATTGGCTGCGGGCAACAGTGTGATCCTGAAACCGTCAGAGAAATCTCCGCTGTCGGCCATCCGCGTGGCGCAACTGGCGTACGAGGCCGGTATTCCGGCAGGCGTATTCAACGTGCTGCCAGGCTTTGGCGATGCCGGCAAGCAACTGGCACTGCATATGGATGTCGATTGCCTGGCGTTCACCGGCTCGACCTACGTGGGCAAGCAACTGATGGCACACAGCGGCCAGTCCAACCTCAAGCGCGTGTGGCTGGAACTGGGCGGCAAGTCGGCCAATATCGTCATGCCTGATTGCCCCGACATGGATCGCGCCGTCAGCGCGGCGGCCGGCGGCATTTTCTACAACATGGGCGAGATGTGCACCGCTGGCTCGCGTTTGCTGGTGCATCGCTCAATCAAGGATGAATTCATCGCCAAACTGGTGGAAAAAGCCAAAAGCTGGCGCCCCGGCAACCCGCTGGACCCGAACACCGCCATGGGCGCGATTGTCGACAACATCCAGCTGGACCGCGTGATGTCCTACATCGACACCGGCCGCGGCGAAGCCCGCCTTGTTACCGGCGGCAACCGCGTTTTGCAGGAAACCGGCGGTTATTACATCGAACCGACCGTGTTTGAAGTGGACAGCCAGGAAGCGCGCATCGCCGCCGAAGAAATCTTCGGCCCGGTGTTGTCCGTGGTGACGTTCGACACGCTTGATGAAGCCATCGCCCTGGCCAACGCCAGCGAATACGGCCTGGCGGCTGCATTGTGGACCGGCAACCTGACCACCGCCCACGAAGGCGCCCGCCGCCTGCGCGCCGGCACGGTGTGGGTGAATTGTTATGACGAAGGCGGGGATATGAATTTCCCGTTTGGCGGGTACAAACAGTCTGGCAACGGGCGTGACAAGTCTTTGCATGCGCTGGAGAAGTATTCGGAGTTGAAGTCGACGTTGGTGCGGTTGCGGTGAGGGTTGGCTTGGTAGGGCGGATTTGGAGCGGTAGCGACAATCCACCTGTTGCTGCCTTTAAAGACTTGACTGCTGTTAGCGCCTGACGGCGCGGTGTTTTGATACCGGGGGTGCCCGGAGCACGGTACTTTTCTTTGGATCGCCAAAGAAAAGTACCCAAAAGAAAGGCGACCCCTGCGACTGCGCCCACTACGTGGGTTCCCTGTGCTTCTCGCAAGGCGCGGCTGGCTACGGGAACTCGCTTCGCTCAGACACCCCTCCGCCGAAACCCCGCGCCTTGCTGCGATGCTCGGCGCAGTCAAGGGGAGGGCAAGTCAAAAGCAACGGCAACTGCAACTGCAAAGGCCAAGGCAACAGCAATAGCAACAGCAATAGCAACAGCAATAGCAACAGCAATGGCAATGGCAACGGCAACGGCAACGGCAACGGCAATGGAAACATCAGCGGCAACAGCACAAGTGATTTTTATACAGGATTGATTGGTCTGGCCTCCCACTTCGTCATTCCCGCGAAGGCGGGAATCCAGTCTGCAGCCCAAAGGGCTGCTAACGGTGGATTGCAACATATAGAACAACGCTGTTTTGCACTGAGCAAACAGACGGTTTTTCGGGTTTGGGGTTGCAGTTGTTTTTGAAGTACCACCCCCATTAAAGCCAAGCGCCGAAGAAGTGGAGGGAGACTTCAGGCTCCCGACCGACTGAGGGCAGCCCGGAGGGCCGCAGGGCTGGGGTCGCCTTTCTTTGCCTACTTTCTTTGGCGAAGCAAAGAAAGTAGGGTGCGCCCGCCACCGCGGGTATCCAATGTTTTTAACCCTGCGCCGCAGGCGCTAACAAGAGCTTGGGTTGCACCCAACAAGTAAACAACGCGCCGAATGGCGCTAACACAACCGCAACAAAAAACCCGCCAGCCAACGCTGGCAAAAAAACCAGCTTCACCAGGAAACAAACCCCGCCCCAACAGGCAACGCACTTAACGCACCAAACCGGATATTCAACACCATGAACACCCACGCTGCGTCGCCCATTACCGCCGAGCGCATCAAACAGGTCTGGCACCGGGAAGTTGCCCGGTTCAATGACCAGCATCCGGAATCGCTGCGTCAACATCGTCTGGCCAACCAGCACTTTTTGTACGGCGTGCCATTGCACTGGATGCAAGACTGGCCCAGCCCGTCGCCCTTGTTCCTGAAAGAAGCCCAGGGCTCCCGCGTGACTTGCGTGGATGGCCTGGAGTATGACGATTTCTGTCTGGGCGATACTGGCGCGATGTTTGGCCATGGGCCGGCGCCGCTCTCGGCCATGCTGGCAGAAACGGCCCGCACCGGCCTGACGGCCATGCTGCCGTCGGCCAGAACGGTGGCGGTGGGCGAGCGGCTGGCGCAGATGTTCGGGTTGCCGTTCTGGCAACTGGCCACCACGGCCAGCGACGCCAACCGCTTTGTGATCCGCTGGGCACGCGCCATCACGGGGCGCAGCAAGGTGCTGGTGTTTGATGGCTGTTATCACGGCACCGTGGATGACACGCTGGTCGATCTGGTCGATGGCAAAACCACGGCGCGCGATAGTCTGCTGGGGCAGGTGTATGACCTCACCATGCATTCGGTCAGCGTGCCGTTCAATGACATCGCCGCCGTGCGCCAGGCGCTGGCGGCGGGTGATGTGGCGCTGGTGCTGACTGAACCGGCGTTGACCAATTGCGGCATGGTGTTGCCGCAGCCGGGGTTTCTGGAAGAACTGGCGCAGGCTTGCCGTCAGAACGGGACTTTGCTGGCGCTGGATGAAACCCACACGCTCTCGACCGCCTGGGGTGGTTACACCCGTGCCTGGGGGCTGAGCCCGGATTTTCTGGTGGCGGGCAAAGCCATTGCCGGCGGGGTGCCGTGTGCGGTGTATGGTTTCAGTGCTGAGGTAGCCAAAGGGATGCGCGCGGCCAAACAGGCAGCGGCACCGGGGCATTCCGGGATCGGCACCACGCTCTCTGGCAGCCAGTTGGCCATGCAGGCGCTGGCGGTGACGCTGGAACAGGTGATTACCCCGGCGGCGTACGATCATGCCATTGGCGTGGCGAACGGGCTGGCCCAGGGGCTGGAAGAGATGATCCACAGCCATGCGCTGCCCTGGAGCGTTACCCGTCTGGGCGCGCGGCTGGAATTGCAGTTCTGCACCTGCGCGCCGGTCACCGCCGCCCAGGCTGCAGCGGCAGAGAACGCCGCGCTGACGTCCACACTGCACCTGGGTTTGTTGAACCGTGGCACTTTGTTGACGCCGTTTCACAACATGATGCTGGCCGGCCCGGCAACGGGGCATGGGCAGGTGGCGCGCCTGCTGGCCAATATGGCTGAAATGCTCACCGAACTGGGGGCCTGAGATGCCGCAATCCGTACGGCGTCTGCCGGCGCTGGTGGTGCAGTTTGCGCCGGATGACCAACCGGCTTATCTGGGCACCTGGCTTGATCGCGTCGGCCAGGCCTGGCAACTGTGCAAGACCGATGAAGGCATCGATCTGCCCGCCAGCGCAGCCGGTTTCGGCGGTCTGGCCTTGCTGGGTGGGGTGATGGGGGCCAATGATGATTTGCCGGCCCTGCGCCAGGCCGAGGTACTGATTCGCGATGCGTTTGCCCGCGGTATTCCAGTGATCGGCCATTGCCTGGGCGGGCAGTTGATGGCGCGTGCGCTGGGCGCTCCGGTAACGCGCGGCGCGCATCCGGAAATCGGCTGGACGCACATCACGCTGAATGATCATCCGCTGGCCCGGTACTGGTTTGGCGAGCAGACCAGCGCCACGGTGATGCAATGGCACTACGACACCTTTGCCACGCCCGAAGCGGCGACGCGCCTGGCGTTCAGTGATGGTTGTGCCAACCAGGCTTTTGCGCTTGGTGAACTGCATCTGGGCATGCAGTTTCATATTGAAGTGGATAGCCCCAAAATTGGCGGCTGGTTGCACACCAGCGCGCACGAAATTGAAGAGGCCGCAGGAGAACCGTGGGTGCAGCCCGCGGGCCTTGTGGAGATATCAACCCGACAGCAAGTTTCGGCCAGCCAGCAACTGGCCGATCGTATTTACCACCGCTGGTTGAGCCGCTTCGCTAAACCGGGTGCCTAGTTCTGCTGCAAGGGGGTGAGCAGGGCGCGTGGGTTGCCAGAAAATGCGCAGCCCATGCCCCGTTGACCGCTTCTGCCAGCAAACTGAAGCCCCGGTTGTCCGGCTTGAATGCGCTTGTCCCGGCTTTTTCTGAGGACGACACAAGATGTCTGATTACGGCTTTGCCTATTTGTCATCAACCACTTTTCTGGGCGCGCCGCGCCTGGCCGACGCACCCGAGCGCCCGCTGGGTATTGCGGGCGTGGCCTATGATGGCGCGGTGACCAACCGCCCCGGCGCGCGCTTTGGCCCGGAGGCCATCCGCCGTGCCAGCCTGATGCTGTGCGATGGTATTCATCCGCACTTCAACACCAGCCCGCTGGATCTGCTGGCCGATGCGGGCGATTTGCGCACCCCCAATACCAGCATCGAGACCATGCGCGCCGCGCTGCAGCCGCAAGTGGAAAACCTGATCGCCCAGCGCCGCATGTGCTGGCTGGGGGGCGATCACTCCATCACGCTGCCGCTCTTGCGCGCCTACCGCAAACATTACGGCCGCCCGCTGGCACTGCTGCACTTTGATGCCCACTGCGACACCTGGGAAGATCACTTTGGAGAGCCGTCCGGCCATGGCACCTGGGTGTACGAAGCCATCACCGAAGGCCTGGTTGATCCCAAGGCCACCGTGCAGGTCGGCATTCGCTCCGCCGGGGTGCGTGAAGCGCGTGAATACGTGAACGACATGGGCGGCAAGGTATGGACGGCCCGCATGTTGCGCGGTCTGGAAAAACCGCAGGAACTGCAACCCGTGATCGCCGATATCCGCCAGCGCATTGCAGCGCAGGGCAATCTGCCGCTGTATCTGTCCTGTGATATCGACTGCCTTGACCCCGCATTTGCGCCGGGCACCGGCACGCCGGAACCGGGCGGTCTGACCTCCAACCAGGTGCTCACGCTGATCGAAGAACTGGCCGATCTGGACTGGGCCGGCATGGATTGCGTGGAAGTCGCCCCGGCGTATGACCATGCCGAACTGACGGTCAACATGGCCGCCAATATCACCTGGGCGTGGCTGTGCGGGCAAAGCGCCCGCATGCAGCGCGGTTCCTGATCACTTTGACCTGAAAGGCCCCCGATGAACGCACGCGAAACCGCCATGGTCCGGCACTCCTGGTACGAAGCCAGTGTCAGCCGGGAGCCCGATGACCCGCCCTTGCAAGGCAGTATCGAGGCGGACGTGTGCGTGATCGGGGCCGGTTACTCTGGCCTGTCTGCCGCGCTGGAATTACGCCAGCGCGGGTTTTCCGTGGTGGTGCTGGAGGCCGAAAAAGTGGGTTGGGGCGCCTCTGGCCGCAACGGCGGCCAGGTGCTGGTAGGCTTTGCCAAAGACGAACCCGTGGTGCGCCAGCTGGGCAGCGCCGATGCCCGCCGCGCCTGGGATATCTCGGTCGATGGCGTTCATCTGCTGCATCAGCGCGTGGCGCAATACGGCATCCAGTGCGATCTGGTCAAAGGCTATCTGCACGTGGCCACCAGCGAGCGCAAAGCGGTGGAACTGGATGGCTGGGCTGCGTCTTTGCAGCAGGATTTCGGCTACGACCAGATCCGCGCCATCCCGCGCGCCGAAGTGCCCGGCTGGATTGCCAGCCCGCGCTACGTCGGCGCCGCGCACGATGCGCTCTCTGGTCATGTGCACCCGCTCAAATACTGTCTGGGCCTGGCGCGCGCCGCGCGTGCGGCGGGCGTGCGCATTCACGCGCACAGCCGGGTAAACCGCATCCAGCGTGGCAGCCATCCGGTTATCCATACCGAACACGGCCAGGTGCGCTGCCGTTTTGTGGTGGCCGCCGGCAACGCCTGGCTGGGCGATCTGCTGCCCAAAGTCACCGCCCGCATCATGCCCGTGCGCTCGTTCATTGTGGCGACCGAGCCGCTGCCGGAATCAGTGGTGGCGCACCTGATCCGCAACCGCTGCGCGGTGTGCGATACCAATTTCATGATCGATTATTTCCGGTTCTCTGCCGACAACCGCATGTTGTTTGGCGGGCGCATCAGCAACGGCAAGGCCGACCCGCAAGCACTGATCCCGCAAATGCAGCAACGGCTGGGCGAGGTGTTTGAACCGCTGGCGCGCGCAAAAATCGAGTATGCCTGGGGCGGGTTTGTCGACGTCAGCATGAACCGCGCGCCGGACTTTGGCCGGGTGGATGACAACTTCTACTATCTGCAGGGTTTCTCTGGCCATGGCGTGGCCCTGACCGGGATTGCCGGGCAGATGGTGGCCGATGCCATTGCCGGACAGGCGTCACGCTTTGATCTGTTTACGCGGCTGAAGCATTTTCCGTATCCGGGCGGGGCGGTGATGCATGGGACGTGGTTACGGTTGGGGGTTTGGTATCACCAGTTGCGGGAGATGGTTTAGGTTTTGTTGTTTTGTCTTTCTGGCGGGGGCCGGAAAGCGGTGGCGGTATTGGCGAGGGTGCTTTGTTTGCTGTGTCACTGACTCGTCAATCCGGTGGGGCCGGAGTCCAGTAGCGGTGTGGACAAGGAAGCACTGTTTGTTGTGTCACTGACTTGTCATTCCTGTGAAGGCCGGAATCCAGTAACGGTATGGGCCAAGACGCATTGTTTGCTATGTCACTAACTCGTCGTTCCGGCGGAGGCCGGAATCCAGTCTGGCCGCCGCAGGTGGCCTTTGCTGGCCGGAGTTGAAGAGCCTGGGCTGTTGTTAGCGCCTGACGGCGCGGTGTTTTGATACCGGCGGTGGCCGGAGCACGTTACTTTCTTTGCTTCGCCAAAGAAAGTAACCAAAGAAAGGCGACCCCGGCGACTGCGCCCACTACGTGGGTTCCCTGCGCTTCTCGCAAGGCGCGGCTGGCTCGCGTGTTCGGCCTGCGGCCTACCGCTTCGCCTTTGTCGCCGCGCCTTGCTGCGATGCTCGGCGCAGTCAAGGGGAGGGCAGGTCAAAAGCAGCTTCAACGGCAACCCCAACGGCAACCCCGTACAACCGTAGTTCGCAAGATTGATTCGTTCGCCCCCAACCACTTCGTCATTCCCGCCCCGGCGGCCAGCTGTCCGTCACGCTTCCCGCAACCGTTCCCCGCCATACACGGCAAATCCGCTCTTGCCGTTGTGTTTGATGTGATACATCGCTTTGTCCGCGCATTGCACCAGTTCGGTCAGGTTATTGCCGTGTTCGGGGTACAGACTCACGCCGATGCTTGCTCCCAGTTGAAACGTGTATCCCCCCATTTCCAGTGGTAGCAGCACGTGTTCCAGCAGTTTTTTTGCCATTTCTTCCACCTGGAATTCCTGGGTGAATTGGGTGCCGATCACCACGAACTCGTCGCCGCCCACCCGCGCGCAGATGTCGGTGCTGCGGGTGCAGTCTTTCAGACGCTGGGCCATGGCTTTGAGGACTTCATCGCCCACGGCGTGACCGGCCTGGTCGTTGACTGGTTTGAAGTTGTCGAGGTCGATAAAAAAAATGGCGACGATGTGATGCGGCCGCGTGGCCAGCAACAAGGCCTGGTCGAACAGGGTGGTCATGTAGCGCTGGTTGTTCAGGCCGGTCAGCGGGTCAAGGAAGGCCATATCGAGTGCCCGGGCTTCAGACTCCAGCAAACGCTTCTGAAACAGTGACAACACGGCGGTGAGCAGCGACAGGTACTGGACCAGCGTCAGCATTGCGCCGATTGCAAAGCCAGTATTGATCCACGCCGGGTAATAGCGGGTGATCACCAGCAGGGTGAGCCAGTGCACGGACAGTGCCAGGCTGCCGATGCCGGCAACCAGTAACGACCAGCCAGGCACCACACGGTAGTGGCTGAAAAGCAGCCACGCGGCGCAGGCGGTCAGGCCGGAGTTGATGACGGCATACCCGGCCACGCGGTTCGGGCCGTCCATCTGGCCTGCCCAGGTGAGCAGCAGCCAAAGCTCGGCAATGGCGGCAACCAGCCAGAACCAACGGGTGGTGATCGGCAGGTTCAGAAAGCGCACCAGGCCGGTGAGCAGCAGTGGTTTTTCCAGCACAATCAACGCCGCATAGGCCGTTGTAATTAGCCGAGCGTCGCCCGTATAGAGCAGCGCAAAATACAACAGCCGCGCGAAGAAGGCGCTGGAGATCGACAACGCCCACCAGCCTGCGCCGGGGTTGGTGCGCTGGATGTGGCTGGCCCAGGTGAACATCAGGGCAAAGACGAAATAAATGGTAAAGCCGAAGGTATGCACAACTTCGTCAGACATTATCGCCCCCCACTGCAGCAGTCGGGCTTTTTGTCCCGCGGCCGGGCCAGCCCTGATTGCCAGTATAGTGAAGCGCAGCTAAGACGTTGAAGCGGTACAGGTTTTTTGCAAGAAACGATACAACTCTGCCGACTGCGCGTGGGCCACATTGAAGCGCATCCACGGCGTGGCGGACTGGTCCGGTTTGAACAGATAGCCTGGCGCCAGCAGCATGCCCTGACGGGCGGCGTCTGCGGCCAGTGCTTGCATATCGGTATGGGCGGGCAGACCGGCCCAGACAAACATGCCGCCGGCGGGGCGGTGAAAGAGTTGCAGGCCGCAATCAGTGAGGGCGTCGCCCGTTTGTTGCTGCGCTTCGGCCAGCCGCGCGCGCAGGCGGGCCAGGTGAGAGCGATGGTTGCCTTCCACCAGAATGGCGTGCACCAGTTGCTCGTTGATCTCTGAGGTGGTCAGCCCTTGTGCCATTTTGGCGAACACCAGTTTCTCGGCCAGCGCCGGGTGGCAGGCCATGAAGCCGACGCGCAGGCTGGGCGAGATCGTCTTGGAGAAACTGCCAATGTGGATCACCCGCTGCAACTGGTCCAGTGCGGCCAGGCTGTGCGCCGTGGCGGGGTGCAGATCGGCAAAGATGTCGTCTTCCACCACGTAGAAATCATGCTGGCCGGCCAGTTGCAGAATGCGGAACGCGGTGGCCGGGGAGCAACACGCGCCGGTCGGGTTTTGCAGATTGGTGTTGGTGAAAAACGCCTTGGGCTGGTGCTGTTCGGCCGCGCGTTGCAGCGCCTGGGTATTCGGGCCCTGGGTGGTGAATTCAATGCCGACAATGTTCACGCCCATGTGGCGCAAAGTGGGCAGCAGGTTGCAGTAGCCGGGGTCATCCACCAGTACCGTATCGCCGGGTTGCAACAGCGTGCGGGCGACCAGGTCCAGCGCGTGGCTGGCGCCGTGGGTGAGGATGATCTGTTCGGGTGCGGCGTCGATATTGCGTGCGGCCAGCTGGGTCTGGATCTGCTGGCGCAATGGCGCGTAGCCATACGCATGGCCGTAGCGGGCAAAGGCATTGGGCTGACGGCGGGCCAGGGTCGCAAGACCATGCTTGATGCCATCGGTAAACAGCATGGCATCGGGCAGCCAGCCGCTGCCAGGTTTGATGCTGAGCGAGTCGTCGCCATACACCCGCTGCAGCAGCAGCAAAGAATCGATGGACAAGGGCGTGTCATCCACCCGGGCGCGGGGTTTTTCCGGCAAGCGCGCCTGCACAAAATAGCCGCTGGCCCGGCGCGCTTCGACATACCCTTCGGCCACCAGCCGGTTATAGGCATTGGTCACCGTCAGCGTACTCACCGCGCACGCTTTGGCCAGTGCCCGGACCGAAGGCAGGCGCATCCCGGCGGCCCACAAACCGCGGTTGATCTGCTCAATGATGACGTCGTGCAATTGCGTCACCAGCGGCACGGTGCTGGCGGTATCAAGCGCAAAGGCGGGCAGGGCGGTGCGGTGGTTCATGCGGGTACAGGGCAGGAGCGGCGGATGGTTTGATCATACACGCTGTATATGTACAGGACGCAAGCGTGTGTCATGGGCTGCGCCAGCGCCTGTCCTGACACAAGATCGCCTGCCAGAGCGCGCTATTGTTCGATTTATGACAACTGTACTGGTAGCGCGATATAGACAGTTCTGCCGCTGACTTGTGCAACTGTATATATGCATGCCTGGTGCGCCTGCGTACATTGCAAGCATCCCCGTTCGACACTTGTTGTGGAGCTTGTGCATGAATTCAAAACACCCCGCCGCGCTGGATAACGCCCAGCTCAACGCAGAACCGTACTGGATGCCGTTCACCGGCAACCGTGCTTTCAAGGCCAACCCGGCCCCGCGCACGCTGGTTTCGGCCAAGGGCGCGTATTACCAGACTGCAGAGGGCAAAACCCTGTTTGATTGCTTGTCTGGTCTGTGGTGTACCGCGCTGGGTCATGGCGATCCGCGTATTGCACAGGCGCTGAAAGAACAGGCAGAAACACTGGACTACAGCACGGCGTTCCAGCTGGCCAACCCGCAAACGCTGCGGCTGGCCGGGCGGATTGCCAGCCTGGCGCCGCAAGGGCTGGATCACGTGTTCTTCTGTAACTCCGGTTCAGAGTCAGTCGATACGGCACTCAAGATCGCCATTGGTTATCACCGCCTGCGCGGCGAGGCCACCCGCACGCGGCTGATTGGCCGGGAACGCGGCTATCACGGCGTGGGCATGGGCGGGATTTCGGTCGGCGGCATGGTCGCCAACCGCAAGATGTTTGCGCCGCTGATGCTCAACGGCGTGGATCACCTGCCGCACACCTACAATCTTTCGCAAATGGCCTTCAGCCGCGGCCAGCCCAAGTGGGGCGCGCATCTGGCGGATGAGCTGGAACGCCTTGTGGCGCTGCATGATGCTTCGACCATCGCCGCCGTCATTGTTGAACCCATGGCGGGCTCCACCGGTGTGCTGGTGCCGCCGGAAGGCTATCTGCAACGCCTGCGCGAACTGTGTACCAAACACGGCATCCTGCTGATTTTTGATGAAGTCATCTGCGGCTTTGGTCGTCTGGGCGAATGGTTTGGCGCCCAACGCTTTGGCGTGACGCCAGACATGATCACCTTTGCCAAGTGCATCACCAACGGCGTGGTGCCGATGGGCGGCGTGATCGTGCGCGACGAGATCTACAACACCTTCATGAACGGCCCGGCGCACGCGGTCGAGTTCATGCACGGCTATACGTACTCTGGCCATCCGCTGGCCGCCGCCGTAGGCAATGTGGTGCTGGATATCATTGAACAGGACGGCCTGCTGCAACGCGCCCGCGATCTGGAACCCGTGCTGGAAGAAGCCATTCACGGCCTGCAGGGCGAACCGGGCGTGGTCGATATCCGCAACATTGGTCTGGCTGCTGCCATTGACCTCACACCGATCGAAGGGCAGCCTGGCCTGCGCGCCTTCAAGCTGTTTGAGGCCGGGATTGAAGAGGGATTCCTGTTCCGCGTGACGGGCGATACGGTGGCCATGGGCCCCCCCTTTATTGCCACGCCGGACGAAATCCGCGCCATGGTCGACGGCCTGCGGCGGTGTATCCGCAAGGTGATGGGCTAAGGCGCCAGGTTACTGATCAACTTGTGTGAGGGTGGATTGTCACGGCGTTCCAGATCCACCCTGGCTTGTCATTCCCGCACAGGCGGGAATCCGGTACGACGCTGGGCAAGAAGTGCACGCGCCTGATCGCCCATGAATACGACCCACAATCGAACACGCATCAAAACCAGAAGAGACACACCATGACATCCAACCAGGACATCAAACAACTTGCCGCCGCGCTGCACTGGATCGGCGGCCAGCAGGTGCAAGGCACAGCCGAGCGTTTTGGCGAGGTCTACAACCCCAGCAAGGGCGAAGTGAGCGGGCGGGTGGTGCTGGCTACGGTGGCAGATGTCAACGCCGCTGTCGCTGCCGCAAAGAAGGCGTTTCCAGGCTGGGCTGCCACCCCGCCGCTGCGCCGTGCCCGCGTGTTGTTCAAGTTCCTCCGGCTGATGGAAGAAAACCTGGAAGCGCTGGCGACCCTGATCAGCCAGGAACACGGCAAGGTACACGCCGATGCCCTGGGCGAGTTGCAGCGCGGCCTGGAAGTGGTGGAATTTGCCACCGGTATTCCGCAATTGCTGAAAAGCGAAATGACCGAGAACGTCGGCACGGAAGTCGACAGTTTCTCTTTGCGCCAGCCGCTGGGCGTGGTGGCCGGCATCACGCCGTTCAACTTCCCGGCCATGGTGCCCATGTGGATGTTCCCGGTCGCCATCGCCTGCGGTAACTGTTTTGTGCTCAAGCCGTCCGAGCGCGTGCCCGGCGCTTCGCTGGAAATCGCCCGTCTGCTCAAGGAAGCCGGCCTGCCGGATGGCGTCTTCAACGTGGTGCAAGGCGACAAGGTGGCCGTGGACGCGCTGCTGGACACCCCGGATGTGCAAGCCGTGAGCTTTGTCGGCTCTACGCCGATTGCCCGTTATATCTACGAACGCGGCACCGCCAACGGCAAGCGCGTACAGGCGCTGGGCGGGGCCAAGAACCATATGGTGGTGATGCCCGATGCCGACATGGATCAGGCTGCCGACGCGCTGATGGGCGCGGCCTACGGCGCGGCGGGTGAACGCTGCATGGCGATCTCTGTCGTGGTGCCGGTGGGTGAGGCCACGGCCAATACGTTGCGCGCCAAGCTGGTCGAACGCCTGGCCAGGCTCAAGGTATCGCACTCACTCGATCACAGCGCCGAAATGGGCCCGCTGGTGACCGGCGTGCACCGCGACAAGGTCAAGGGTTATATCGATGCCGGTGTGGCCGAAGGCGCGGAACTGGTGGTCGATGGCCGTGACTTCAAACTGGCCGGCTATGAGAACGGCTTCTTCCTCGGCGGTTCGCTGTTTGATCACGTGCAGCCAGAGATGAAAATCTACCGCGAAGAAATCTTCGGCCCGGTGCTGGCCATGACGCGTGTGCCGGACTACGCCGCCGCAGTCAAACTGGTGAACGAGCACGAGTTTGGCAACGGCGCGGCCATCTTCACGCGCGATGGCGGCACGGCGCGGCATTTCACGGCGTCGGTGCAGATCGGCATGGTGGGCGTGAATGTGCCGATCCCGGTGCCGATGGCGTTCCACAGTTTTGGTGGCTGGAAAGCGTCTTTGTTTGGCGACCATCACATGCACGGGCCCGAAGGCGTGCGCTTTTACACGCGCCTGAAAACCGTGACGCAGCGCTGGCCGGGCAACACCCAGGCTGGCCCTGAATTTGTCATGCCCAACATGAAATAAACCCTGCTTACATCTGGCGTTTTGTATCTGGAGGTATCTATAGATATAAAAACGGCCTGAAAGCAAAACCCCGGCCTGGTCCGGGGTTTTGCTTTTTTAATGGGCCTGTTTTGTAAGAATGAAGCCGAGCGTCAGCAGATCAAAAAATGTTGTTGTTTGTTTGATACAACAAGACTTCTCTCACTGCCGTCTGTCTGAAACGTTTTGTCGCGCCAGCTTGCTGAAAGACTTTAGATTACTGCAAAATCACCAATACTTTCTTTGTTTGACAATTTGTGTGGTGTTGAAACTGAAACAATGGAAAGTTATTGTAATTGTGCAATGCAACGAAAAGTCTGTTGGTTTTCTGGAGGGAAGGCATGTCCCGGCTTATTTTTACGCTGATCCTGATTAGTGTCAGTTGTTCAGCTTGTGCGCAGATGCTGCTCAAACGCGGCATGGTTGATGAAGGCATCCAGCGCGCTTTGCATTCCATGAACCTGCCTGCACTGGCAACGGGTGTGGCACTGAACCCGTGGGTGCTGGGCGGCTTGATGCTGTATTTCGGCGGGGCAGTGGTGTGGCTGGGGGTGCTGGCCCGTGTGGATGTCAGTACCGCATACCCGTTCGTGGCGCTGGGTTTGATTGTGACCGTGGTGCTGGGCGGGCTGGTTTTCAATGAACATATCAGCGCCTGGAAAATTCTGGGCAGCTGCATCGTGGCGCTTGGCGTTTACATTGTGGGGACAAAATGAGTACGACTGATTTTGCAGCCCAACCGGCACAGCCGGCCCAGCCGGCGCCCACAGTACGCCCGCGCTATCTGTTTGTTGATCTGGATGGCACGCTGGTGCAGACCGACATGCTGGTCGAGTCTTTGCTGTTCCAGATCAAACGCTCGGTGTGGACGTTCTTTCGCGTCATTTTCTGGTTGTTCGGCGGCAAGGCCGACCTGAAAAAGAAACTGGCGACCGATTTCGAGTTCGATCCCTCGCTGCTGCCGTATAACCCGGCCGTGCTCAAGTATGTGGATGAGTCCCGCAAGGCGGGGGTTGAAGTCTGGTTGGCAACCGCTTCGGATGAGCGCATTGCCGACGCCGTCGCCCGGCATCTGAAGGTGTTTGACGGGGTACTGGCATCGGGCAATGGCGTAAATGTGTCCAGCACGCGCAAGCTGGATGCCATCAAGCAAGTGGTGGGGCAACGCAGTTTTGAATATATCGGCAACAGCGCCGATGACGTGGCGATCTGGCAGGAAGCGGGCGTGGCCCGTTGCGTGCGGCCAGACAGCACGGCGCGGGCCTGGTTCATGCGCACGCAAGGCCAGGTAGCAGAGTTGACTGAAGATACGCCGGTACGCGGCATGTGGAAGTCTTTTGTACGCGCGGCCCGGGTGCATCAGTGGCTGAAAAACATCCTGGTGTTCATCCCGCTGCTGGTGTCGCACCGGCTGGGTGACGTGGCGTCCGCAGGGGCGGGCGTGGCGACGTTTATCGCCTTCGGCCTGTGCGCGTCGTCCATTTATCTCGTCAACGATCTGCTGGATCTGGAGTCTGACCGCTTGCACCCGCGCAAGCGCAAGCGCCCGTTTGCCTCGGGCGAGTTGCCGCTGGGCGTGGGCTTTGTCGCGGTGCCGCTGCTGCTGCTGGCAGGCTTGCTGCTTGCGGCGGTGATCTCGCCGCAATTGCTGGCCGTGCTGCTGGTGTACCTGCTGCTCACCAGCGCATATTCGTTCAGCTTCAAGCGCAAGATGGCGGTGGATGTGGTGCTGCTGGCCGCGCTGTACACCATCCGCATCATTGCCGGCGCGGCGGCGATCAGCGTCGTACCCACGTTCTGGCTGCTGGCGTTCTCCATGTTCATCTTCCTGGGGCTGGCGCTGGTCAAGCGCTACACGGAACTGCTGGCGCTGGAAGAAGCCGGGCGGGACAAAGTCTCTGGTCGCAATTATCTGGTGGCCGACCAGTACGTGGTGATGGCCATGGGTGTTTCCAGTTGCCTGTTGAGCGTGCTGGTGCTGGCGCTGTACATCAACAGCCCGGATGTCGGCTCGCTGTACAAGACGCCTTATGTATTGTGGGCACTGTGCCCGTTGCTGATGTTCTGGGTCTGCCGCTTGTGGCTGATGGCGAACCGGGGGCTGGTGCAGGATGACCCGGTGGTGTTTGCCGTGCGTGACCGTGTGAGCCAGCAAACGGCGGTGGTGGCCGCACTGATCATTGTGGCCAGTACCTTCGGGTAAAGCGGAGTACGCCGGATGAACATGATTGCCCAGACCACCGGTATCGCCTCGGGCAAAGCGGCGGACAAGGCGGAGTCTCGTGCCTGGTTGATGTTGCGCACGGTGCTGCGGCGCCTGCCCGTGGTGATGCTGCTGGTGTGTTGCACGGCCGCAGCGTACAGCTCGTTTTTTGCGCAGTGGGGGTTTTGCGGCCTTGTCAACAAAGAGCCCTGTATCTTGCAGGCGACCATGGACGGTACGGCCAAGCGACCGTGGGTGTACCGCAGATTGATCGTTGAATCGGGCATGTGGATCGATCAGCACATGCCGGCGGGCTTGCATGAGCGGCTGGTCACCCAGCTGGGCGAACACAATCTGGGCGACTTTTACAACGGAGCCAAAGCGGCGGCCGGCCCGGGTCCCGGGGTCAATCTGGCATTTTATGTTGTGTATGTGCTGGGCTATTGCGCTTTTCTGATGGCTGCGGTGGCCGTCTGGCGCGTGGCAGAAGCCTGGACGCAAGACCGGATCGCCTCGTTGCTGGCGGCGCTGGTGCTGGTACTGGCGTATCCCATTGTGCTGACCGTGGGCGGCAATTTTTATGACTTTGGCGAGATCATGTTTTTTTCGCTGGGGGCATGGGCGGCGGTGGCAGGCTCGCCCTGGTGGATCTTGCTGCTGGCGCCTTTGGGGACCTACAACAAAGAGTCCTATTTCTTTTTTCTGGTGACCTTGCTGCCGATCTGGCAAGCCCGCATCGGCACCCGCGCCGCGCTGTTCTGGACGGGCGCAGGTGTGTTTTTGTCCGGCTGCGTTTACCTGATGATCAAGGCGCGCTATGTCGGCAATCCCGGTGGCCCGATCGAGGTTCACTGGCGCGATCAACTGGATTACTACCGCCACTTCAGGCATTTCGGGCAGTTTGAGTTTCACTACGGCCTGTTGCTGCCCAAGGGCTTTAACCTGATCAATATTGCGCTGGTGGCACAACTGTTACTGGCAAGCTGGAAACTGGCTCCGCCGGTGTTGTTACGTCATTTCAAACTGGCGGCGCTGATCAACATCCCGCTGTTCTTTTTCCTGTGTTACCCGGCCGAACTGCGTAACTTGAGCCTGATGTTTGTGGCGCTGACCTGCCTGTTGGCGTGCGCGTTTTCTGCCATGTTCAAACGTTTTTATAGTCCCGGGCAGATCGCAGCGGGGGCATAGCACGCCGATGGGCGGGCCGGCGTCAGCCGCGCTACAATCGGGGCCTCGGTTTGAGGCCCTTTTTCATGAAGAAAACCCCCACAGTAAAACCCGCCCCGGCCCGCGCTGGCCGTTTTGTGATTGTGCCGCTGTTGCTGGCCCTGACCTTGTCGCTGGCCGGGATCATCCTGGCTTCACGCGCGTATGACCGTCGCGACGGCACCGTCACCGCGCCCGGCAAGGTGGTCAACATGATCGGTCCGCAGGGCAGCAGTGACGCCAGACCGCTGGTGCGCTTCAGCACGCCGGATGGCCAGATTGTTGATTTTGTACCCTTGCACAGCGGCAAGTGGCCTGTACCGCACCTGGGCGAAGAAGTCGCTGTGATGTACCCGCCAGATCGCCCCGGTACCGCACAGGTCTACCAGTTTACCGAGCAATGGTTGCCGGCCGTGGTCTGTGGCATTGGGGCGGTGCTGGCCTGGCTGGTGGCGCTGGTGCTGCGTCGCAAAGCCGGCTGATCCTGCCGATTGCCGCTTTGCGTTGCGCGGCCCCTGGCCCGTTGATTAGCATGAAAGTGCAGGCCGCCATTTCTCCTCTGGAATCTGTCATGTTCGATACCTTGCGCCGCTTTGAGCCGGAACTTGTTGAAATCCGCCGCAGTATTCACCGCCATCCGGAACTGGGGTTTGAGGAAAGCCGCACCAGCGATCTGGTGGCAGAAAAGCTCACCAGCTGGGGTTATGAGGTGCATCGCGGGATCGCCAGAACCGGCCTTGTCGGGGTGCTTAAAGTCGGCAGCAGCCACAAGACGCTGGGCCTGCGTGCCGATATGGACGCCTTGCCCATTCACGAGGCGACTGCCAAACCGTGGGCCAGCCAGATTCCCAATCGCATGCACGCCTGCGGTCATGACGGTCACACCACCATGCTGCTGGGCGCGGCGCGTTATCTGGCCGAAACCCGCCATTTCAACGGCACGCTCAACCTGATTTTCCAGCCGGCAGAAGAAGCCCTGGGCGGCGCGCAAGCCATGGTCGATGCCGGTTTGTTCCGGCGCTTTCCGTGCGATGCCATTTTTGGCATGCACAACATGCCGGGTTTGCCGGTGGGGCAGTTCTATTTTCGCAGCGGCGCTTTCATGGCCTCGGCCGATAGCCTGGATGTCACCATTCACGGCAAGGGCGGGCACGGCGCCTTGCCGCATACCACGGTCGATCCGATTGTCGTGGCCGCCAGCATCACCCTGGCGCTGCAAACCATTGTCTCGCGCAATGTCGATACCCAGCATGCCGCGGTGATCACCGTGGGTTCCATTCAGGCGGGTGACGTGGCCAACGTCGTGCCGGCGACGGCCCTGATGAAACTGAGCGTGCGCGCGCTGGACCGGCAAGTCCGCAAGCTGTTGTTGTCCCGCATTGAAGACGTGGTGCGCCTGCAGGCGCAAAGCTTTGGCGCCACGGCGACCATTGAAGCCCGGCATGGCACGCCGGTGCTGATGAATGACGAAACCCAGACGCGCTTCGCCCACGGCGTCGCCGCCAGCCTGTTTGGCGATAGCCACGCCCACTACGGCGCCCACCCGCTGATGGGCAGTGAAGACTTCGCCTATATGCTCGATGCCAACCCGAACGGTTGTTATTTCTTTATCGGCAATGGCGACGGCGAGGGGTCCTGCATGATCCATAACCCGGGGTATGACTTTAATGATGGGTGCCTGACGCCGGGGGCGGCAATGTGGGCCGGGCTGGCCGAAGGCTATTTGAAGGCTTGAACCGCAGTTGATGCGGCAGGCGCTGGCCCGGGCAACTGCCGCAATCCCGTCTCGTCATCTCCGCAGCGCCACCAGCACTTGCCAGTGCCGGTAAAGCACCTGGCCGCGTGACGTCGCTCACACCAGTTTGTAGCGCGCAGTATCAATCCTCCCCGGCGACACCCGCCCGTACACGGCAGCACCATCCCGCCACTTGGCGCATACAACTGCATGCAATACGCCGGCATTGGCCGTGTTAACCTGGTCTACGTGATCAGTCATGCAGGGATGCGCATGAAAGTAGTGAGTCTGTTCGTCGTCGGCCTGGTGCTGGTCGGCGCGAGTAATGTGGCCAGTGCGGTCGATGGCGTACCGCCGCCGTCCATGAACGATAACGACTGGAGCGCGTCTGCACCGCAAGGGCGTTGCGGGCCGCCGCCGCAGATGAAAGACGACGGCGAGAGCAAGGACCAGTCTGCGCATCATGGTCATCGCGGCCCGCCGCCCGATGGCCCGCCACCGGAAGGTGGCCCCAATGGCAAGGATGGCAACGGCAAACATCGCCCGCCGTCCAGAGATGCGTCTGGCACCGCGCCGGCGCCGCAAGGATGCGGTATGCAGTGAGAGTTGCATGCCACATGTCAGGAGTAGTCTTTCCTGGGGATTGGTGTCACAGCCCGACACCCTTGAGGCCGTCAGCCCAAAGCTGACGGCCTTTTTTATGGCCGCTCAGGCTGCCATGACATCGCGCAGGGCACGCATGCCGATCAGCTTGAAACCGCGTTCCTCAATGGCGCGGCCAAAGGCATCGCTGCCCAGCAACACGCGATCAGCCACGCGCGTGGCGACGTCTGGTGCCAGCGTGCGCAACTCCGGGGTGTCGTCGGCCGGGTGCCCGATCATGACGTGAACGCCCGGGCCGCGGCTATCGAGCCAGTCGCAGGCAAAGGCCAGCCGTTCTGCCTGCGCCAGCTGGCGGTTGAAAGGCAGGCCGACCATGCTGGTCAGCAGCAGCGCTTTGCCGGCCGCGGCGGCCTGGCTGAACTGGCTGGCAACGGCGTCGCCTTCTTCACGCGGGATCACGCACATCTCGGCCACGGTCGCACCGTCGACCTCCGGAATCAGCGGCGGCACGCCGGTTTGTTCGGCCAGCTCCAGATAGATGGGCATCAGCGCCGGGTGGTACAGCGTGAGCATATGGCTGTCCACATGGGTGATATCCACGCCGAAATGGCGGGCGCGGGCAATCTGCGCGGCCAGTTCCTGGCGCACGGCGGCCGGGTCCCCACGCAAATGGGTGGGGCGGGCCAGATTGTGGAAATAACCTTGTTCATCCACAAGGCCGCTGGCCGGATCATGCGTTGTCAGCGGTGCCCAGCGATAGCGCTGGCGTTCTGCATTGAGCGTCAGGTGCACGCCCAGGTCGGCCTTGTGTCCCAGTTTGCCGGCCACTTCTGCGGCATACGGAAACCAGCTGCACGGCACCATGGTCGAGGCCGAACTCAACAGGCCGGTATTGACCAGCGACTCCCACGCGGACACGGTGGCCTCGCACATGCCGACATCATCGGCATGGGTGATCAGAAGGCGATCGCTGGCGCTGAAACCCAGCCGTTCCTGCAAGGTACTCATGGTGACTCCACGGGGTTGGACACAATGAAAGCCAGTATAGGGCGGGGTGTGGACCCCGTGCCCAAAGCCCGCAATATCGGCAAACCGGGTTTGATAGCGTGAATGGTTACGTTTCACTGTGTTGTCAATGTCATATGATTGAGTCATTGATCAACCGCAAAAGCTTCATCTCACTCATCATGAAAACACTGCGCAATATCATCGCTATTGTTCTGATTGCTTCCTCGCTGGGGGGCTGTGTCACCACCGCCGTACTGACTGGCGGCGGCGATAACCGCAGTGAGCAGATCAGCCAGCAAATCGGCATCTGAAGCCGGCTAAAACCCCGCATTGACATGGCATAAAGCGCTGTCTACATTGCCCATCAGCCAATCAATGCCGGGCAGGAGAGACCACCAATGTGGCGCCGAAGGGGTATCGCCCTGAAAACTCTCAGGCAAAAGAACTGCACGGCAATCTGGCACTCTGGAGAGTGAGCCTGCAGGCTCCGCCGAAGAAGCAAGGCCGCGCGCGGCCGTAATCTCTCAGGCACCAAGGACAGAGGGGGCAACACACGGCTGGCGCCGGGTGCCCCTTTTGCTTGCCGGTGCCCCTGTTGTCAGCCCCTCGATACCCGTCCGGTGCAGCGCGCCGGCCATGCAGGGCAGGGCTCATGGCAATCAGCGTTTTTGATCTCTTCAAAGTGGGCATCGGCCCATCCAGCTCCCACACCGTTGGCCCCATGCGGGCGGCGCGCCAGTTTGCGCAACGACTGGCGCGAGACGGCCATTTGCCGCAACTGGCTAGCCTCAAGGCTGAGCTGTACGGCTCTTTGGGGGCAACCGGCAAAGGCCACGGTTCAGACATCGCCGTGATCCTGGGTCTGTGTGGTGACGAGCCTGATACGGTCGAGGTTGATACCGTGGCGGCGCGCGTTGCTGCCATTCGGCAGGCCCGGCAACTTCATGTACTGGGCCAGCAACTGATTGCCTTTCGTGAGCCGGAACACCTGACCCTGCACAAGCGCAAAGCGCTGCCGTATCACCCCAACGGGATGATTTTTGAGGCCTTCGACGCGGCAGGCAACAGTCTTTCACGGCGGGCGTATTTTTCAGTGGGTGGCGGTTTTATTGTGGATGAAGCGGCCATTGCCGCCGGTTTTACCCCGCCTGATGCCACCCGGTTGCGCCACCCGTTTACTTCTGCCGCCCAGTTGCTGGCGCTGTGTGCGGCCGAGGGCAAGACCATCAGCCAGATCATGCTGGAAAACGAACTGGCCTGGCGTGACGAAGCCAGCATCCGCAAGGGTTTGCTGGAGATCTGGCTGGTGATGCAAGCCTGTGTGAAACGCGGTTGCGAACGGGAAGGCATTTTGCCCGGCGGCATGAAAGTCAAACGCCGCGCGGGCGAGCTTTATCGCAAACTGGCCGCCGCGCCGGAAGCCGGGCTGACAGATCCGTTGACGGTGATGGACTGGGTCAACCTGTATGCGCTGGCGGTCAACGAAGAAAACGCCGCCGGGGGCCGGGTGGTGACAGCGCCCACCAATGGCGCGGCCGGGATTATCCCGGCAGTGTTGCACTACTACACGCGTTTTGTGCCGGGGGCGACGGAGGAAGGCGTCATCCGCTTCATGCTCACGGCCGGGGCGATCGGCATTCTGTTCAAGCTCAACGCCTCGATCTCCGGCGCGGAAGTCGGGTGCCAGGGCGAAGTGGGCTCGGCCTGTTCAATGGCGGCGGGCGCGCTGGCAGAGGTACTGGGTGGCACGCCGCAGCAAGTAGAAAACGCCGCCGAGATCGGCATGGAACACAATCTGGGGCTGACCTGTGATCCGGTTGGCGGCCTTGTGCAAGTGCCGTGTATCGAGCGCAACGCCATGGCCTCGATCAAGGCCATTAACGCCGCGCGGATGGCCCTGCGCGGGGACGGTAGCCATTTTATTTCGCTGGACCGGGTAATCCGCACCATGCGCGACACCGGCCGCGATATGCACACCCGCTACAAAGAGACCGCCCGCGGCGGCCTGGCGATCGAGATTGTCGAGGTGCCGGTGAATATCGTGGAATGCTAGTTACCGTTACTTCGGCAGGGTAGCCAGGGTTGGCGCCTGGCTACAGCAGCGTGCGGTAGCCTTCGGCAATCACGGTGATCGCAAAATACCCGAACAACACGGCAGAGAACGCGTTGCAGTACAAAGCCAGCTTGTGTCCGATCAAATGCCGCCCTTTGCCCGCCAGCACGGCCAGAAACGCGGACCACGCCAGCCCGCCGGCAAAGAAGCCGCCCAGGAACAAGCCATTCATCAAGGCCGAGCCATCGGTCGCCTGCGCAATAATTGCGCCACCTACTGCGGCGTACCATAGCAACGAGGTCGGTGAGGCCAGCGCCATGCCCAGGCCGCGCAAAAACTCTACCCGGGGCGACCAGGCTTGCGCTTCGGCGGTGGCATCGTAGTCTGGCGCTTCTTGCTGGCGGCGCGATTCAGCCAGCGCGGCCATGGCCATTTTCCAGGTCAGCCACAACAGCAGCGCGCCACCGCCCAGCCACAAGACCCAGCGCACCGCGGTGAACTGGAACAGCACGGCAAGGCCAAACAAAGACAGCGCGGCGTAGGTGATATCGCCAAAGCATGACCCTAGTCCCAGCATGAAAGCCGGACGCACGCCGGCGCGGATGCCGGTGTTGATCAGGGCGGTATTCACAATGCCGATATCCAGGCACAGCGAGAGCGACAGCAAAAAACCTTTCAGCAGAACGGCCAGCATGGTGCGATACAGAATCGGGTGGGGCGGGAAAGGCGGTCACTATACGCTGCCCCAGGCCGCCGCCCAAGGCGCAGGGGGCGATATGCAACAGGGCGGCAAGCAAATATCGCAGTGCCGGTCAGCAGATTAATGAATACCTTTTTCGGGGGCAGGCTTCTACACTGCTCGCCAACGTCATATGTCCCACCTGGAGAACACTGTGCAACAACGTCAGTTTGGTAATACCGGCAGAAGCGTTTCTGAAATCGGCTTTGGCGCATGGGCCATTGGCGGCAGCTGGGGCGATGTATCCGACAAGGACGCAGAAGCCGCATTGCATGCCGCGCTGGATGCCGGCGTCAATTTCCTGGATACGGCCGATGTCTATGGCGATGGCCGCTCAGAGCGCCTGATTGCGCGCGTGCTCAAGCAACGTGGCCGTGACGGCGTGATGGTGGCGACCAAAGCCGGCCGCAAGATCAACCCGCACGTGTCGGCCGGTTATACGCCGCAAGTGCTGGAACGCTATATCGACGATTCCTTGCGCAACCTGGAAGTGGATGCGCTCGACCTGGTGCAACTGCATTGCCCGCCGACCGAGGTCTTCTACCGCCCCGAAATCTTTGACGCACTGGACAAGCTCGTTGCCAAGGGCAAACTGAAAGCCTACGGCGTGTCGGTCGAGAAAGTGGAAGAGGCCATCAAGGCGCTGGAGTTTCCCATCAGCAGCGTGCAGATCATTTTCAACATGTTCCGCCAGCGCCCGGCCGAGCATTTCTTTGCCCGCGCCAAAGCGCAGAACGTGGCGATCATTGCCCGCGTGCCCTTGGCCAGCGGCCTGCTCACCGGCAAACTCAGCGCCAGCAGCCAGTTTGCTGCAGAAGATCACCGCAATTTCAACCGCCACGGTGAAGCGTTTGACGTGGGCGAGACCTTCTCTGGCGTGCCCTATGAAACCGGCCTGCAAGCCGTGGAGGCATTGCGCGGCGTGATTGGTGACGTGCCGATGGCGCAAATGGCGCTGCGCTGGATTCTGATGTTCGATGCCATTACCGTTGCCATTCCAGGCGCGAAAAACCCGGCACAGGCTGCCAGCAATGCCGGTGCGGCCAACCTGCCTGCCCTGACCGACGCGCAAATGAAAGCCGTCGCCGATATCTACGCGCAATACATCAAGCCGCACGTGCATCAACGCTGGTAAAGCCGGCGCGGCAACAAAAAAGGCGGGCGCCCTGGGGCGACCCGCCTTTTGTCGTGGCGCGATCGGTTATCGTGCGATCGCCTGGTGTGCGCCAGCCAGCGGCTTGGCCTGCAAACTGCGCAAACGCAGCGCCACGCTCAGGCTGACCAGCACGATAAACACCAGCGCAGTGCACACGCCGGTCCATTGATCTGCGGCCCAGAACAGCCCGGTCAGCGAGCCCACGAGGCTAGAGCCCAGGTAATACGCGCTCAGGTATAACGATGCGCCCAGCGCCTTGGCCGGCCCGGCGCGGCGGCCCACCCAGCTGCTGGCCACGGTGTGTCCGCCAAAAAAGGCAAAGGTGAACATGGCAATGCCGACAATCACCAGCGGCAGCCAGTCTGACAAGGTCAGCAACAGGCCGGCCAGCATCAGCACTTTCATGCCCCACAACACGTGGCGGCGGCCGATTTTGTCGGCAATCTTGCCCGACCATGCCGAGGCAAACGTGCCGACCAGATACAGCGCGAAAATCATGCCGATGGTGGAATCAGACAGGTTGAACGGGGCGCGTTCCAGCCGGAAACCCATGTAGTTGTACAGGCTCACAAAACAACCCATGAGCGCGAAACCGGTGAAGAACAGCCAGGGCAGGCCGGCGTCCGCAAACAAGCCTTTGACCGCTTGCCACAGTGCCTTGCGGCCGGCGGCGCTGATTGGCAGCGCACGCGGCGCAAAGTGCCGGGAGGCAGGCAGGAAGCGCCAGAACACAAACGCCGCGATCAGACCCAGTCCGCCGACAAAACCTGCGGCAGCACGCCAGGTAAAGAAATCGGCCACCCAGGCACTGGCCAGGCGTCCGCTCATGCCGCCCAGTGCGGTGCCGGCAATATACAGGCCCATGGATGAACCCAGCGACAGCGGGTCGATTTCCTCCGCCAGATACGCCATGGCCACGGCGGGCAGGCCGGCCAGCACCACGCCGCACAAGATACGGAACACCAGCAGGCTGCCAAAGCCGGGGGCAAAGGCACTCAGGAAAGTCAGTGTCGCCGCGGCAAACATGGCGGTGCACATGACCGGCTTGCGGCCAAAGCGGTCAGAGATAAAACTGGCCGGGATCAGCGCCAGCGCCAGACCACCCGTGGAAATGGACAGCGCCACGCTGCTGGCGGCCGGGGAAAGGCCGAATACGCGTGAGAACATGGGCAGCAGGGGCTGCACCCAGTACAACAACCAGAAGGTGGAAAAACCGCCGAGGAAGAGGGCGATATTGGTACGACGGTAGGCCGGGGTACCGGCCTTGATAAGGGCTTGTGGCGCGGGGTCTTGCATGATGTTGCCTAGGCGTGCTGCATGTGACAGCAAAAGCTTATGCTCACGCTGACTGCCAGTCCAATATATATTTATGCATGTTCTGATATGTTTGAGATATCAATGGAACTGCGACATCTGCGTTACTTCGTTGCTGTGGCCGAGGAATTGCACTTCACCCGCGCCGCCGAAAAACTCCATATTGGCCAACCGCCGCTGAGCCAGCAGATTCAGGCGCTGGAGGCGGAACTGGGCGTGGAACTCTTTGCCCGCAGCCGCCGTAAAGTGGCGCTGACGCCCGCCGGGGAGCGCTTTCTGGTGCGCGCGCGCAGCATCTTGCAGCAAACCGCCGATGCCGCCGAAGACGCCCGCCGTGCGGCCAGAGGTGAAGTGGGTGAGCTGATCATCGGCTTCACGCCGTCGCTGCCTTTTACCAGCTTTTTGCCGCGACTGATTTACCGCTTCCGCCAGCGCTACCCGCACGTACACCTGACGCTGCGCGAGATGATGACCGTGCAGCAAATGGCGGCAGTCGCTGATGGCACCGTGGATATCGGCATGGTGCGTACCTCTGATGTGCAAGTGCCGGACAACGTGATCCTGCGGCACCTGACTGAAGACCCGCTGGTACTGGCGCTGCGGGATGATCACCCGTTGGCCGGCCAGGATACGGTGCGGCTGCAGCAACTGGCGCAGGAACCGTTTGTGATGTATTCGGAATCCGCCGGGACCAGTATTTACCGGCATATCCAGCGCCTTTGCCACGACGCGGGCTTTGTGCCGGACGTAGTGCAAGAGGCGCGTGAAGGCACCACGCTGATCGGGCTGGTGGCGGCGGGGCTGGGGGTCAGCATCTTGCCGGCGCCCCTGTCTTGCGTGCGGGTGGAAGGGGTCTGTTATCTGCCGCTGGCGGATGCCGGCGCCATGACCAGTGCCTCTTTGGCGACCCGGGTGCAGAACACTTCGCCCCTGGTCGCCAATTTCGTCGCACTGCTGGAACAGACAGACTAGGGCGGCTTACTGGCCACTACCCGTGCCCGCATCGCCGCCCACATTGCCCAGGGCCACGCTGATGGTGCCAGCGCCCGTGGTGGCGCCTTCGGCGGTTTTGACCGCGTCCTTGATGGATGACTCGGCGCTCTGGATGTCCTTGTTCTTGCCGCGCAGATGCATTTTCACCAGCGCCACCAGTTGCTGCAGACTGAGCGCAACGGCCTCGACCAGCGCTTTGTCGCTGGCACTCATGCCGCCGCCGCCATTACCCGAGCCCGGAATCTTGAAGTTGCTGCTGCCGCCAGGTTTGCTGGCCGCCGCGGCTGCCTGCGTTGCGCTCTGCGCCAGTTGCACCGCATCCTGGGCGGCGGCACTGGCGTCTGCCTTGTCGCTGCCGCCGGGCTGGCTGGTGTCAGTGGCTTTGCCATCCTGAGGCGTTGCGGCCTCAGCAGCGCCCGCGCTGTTGCTGGCGCTGCCGGCATCGGCGCTGCTTGCATCAGCCGCTGTTGCGGGGGCCGCCGCGCTGGTAGCCGTCGTTGCTTGTGCCTGGCTTGGCGCTTGTACTGCGGTGGAGGCGTCGGTGTTGCTGGGGGCGCCGCCGTTTGCGTCTTGATCACCGCCACTGTTTGCAGACGTGTCGGCACCGCTGCTGGCTGTCGCTTGGGCGCTGGCAGTGGTGTCCCCGGTACTGGCGGCGGCCGGGGTGGCCGTGTTGGTGGTGTTGGCCTGGATATTCATGCTGCCGCCCGCGGCCGCGCCGCCACCATCGCTGCCGGCCAGGTCCGCCGCTGCAGATTTCAACTGAGCAGCCAGCATCTTCAACACGGCCGCCATGGCTTTGGCTGCGCGCGGGTTGAGCGCGATTGCGGCTTTTTTCATGGCCTCAATCTGGCTTTTGAGCCGGTTCAACCGCGCCCTGGCTGCGTTTTTGCGCTGGGAGCTGGCACTGGGCATGTTGCCCAGCTTTTGCAAGATGGAGGCCATGGGCGAGCTTGATGGCGCCGCCACGCTGTTGGCGGGGCGATACGTCAGCGACTGGCGCAAGGCCGTGAGGTCAATCGAGACAAGGCTGGATGTGTTCTTTGTATCGGCCTGTTGCTCGTCTTGCCGGTCTTGCGCGCCTTGTTCGGCATCGACAAGCTGCCGGGCCCGGCTAAGGTCAGACTGGCTGACACCATTGCTGGCGGGACCGCTCAGCGCCATGCGCGTGGTCGCCGCGAGGTTGGAGAGAAGCGTCATGATCGTGTGCGATTTGTTTTTTGTATGGCCTATGTATCGGCATGTATCGACTGAACTTAAGGCCAGTGAAAGGGGAATGCACCGGTAGCGCGCAATAAAAAACGCCCCGTTGCCGGGGCGTTTTGCGGTGTTGCAACTGCAGCGTGAGGTCAGGGCAGGGTCTTGAGGTGTGCCGCAACGCTGTTGCTGAAGTTGTTGTTGTTGCTGGCATCCCAGTTGGTGGACCAGTCCATGACGGCGCGCAGGCCCGGGTACTTGGCGACCGGGATATACGTACCGCAATGGGTGCCTTGGGTCAGGCAATCAACCGCGTTGTTGACCACGGACGGATCAACATAACCGCTGCTGGCGCCAGAGGCAGAGGCCGGCAAGCCCAGGCCCACCTGACCCGGCTGCAGATAGGCCAGCACGGCGTCCGCCTGCGCGGTGATGAAGTCCACCGTACCCTGGTTGTAGTTCTTGCCGTCGCGGCCCGGCATGGAGCCGGAGTTGTAGTACTGGGTGTTGACCATGGTGATGATGCTGCCCAGATCACGCGCCACTTGCAGATAAGTACCGGCACCCGGCACGTTCGGCAGCATGTCGATGGTCTGCGGTGCCATGGTGATGATCAGGCTGCTGCCCACCTTGTTGTGCAGCTGTGTCAGCGCGCTTTCCAGGTTGGCGACGTTGATGCCGTTTTCCAGATCAATGTCGATACCGTCAAAGCCATACTGCTGGATCAGCGAGTACGCGCTGTTCACAAAGTTGGTCACGGCAGTGCTGTTGCCCAGCGTGATGCTGCCGTTCTGGCCGCCGACCGACAACACGACAAAGCGGCCCTGGCTGTGCAGGGTCTTGATGTCGTTGGCGAACTGGGCGTTGGTGTAACCACCGCTGACCGCCTTGGACAGACCGGAATCGATATTGAAGGTGATGCCACCATCGTTCGCGGTGTCCGAATCGGCAAAGGCCACTTCCACCACGTTGTAGGTGGTCGGCACTTGCGCCAGGGTCTGCACGGCGGCGCCGTTGTCAAAGTTCTGCCAGTAACCCACCAGTACGTGCGCCGGCAGGCTGCCGGACGGGGTCGGTGCCGGAGTGGGCGTCGGGGTCGGAGCCGGTGTGGGGGCAGGGGTCGGCGTCGGGGTCGGCGCAGGTGTCGGCGCTGGCGTCGGTGTGGGGGTCGGAGCAGGCGTCGGTGTCGGGGTCGGTGCCGGTGTGCCGCCCGTGCAGCTGCCGGTGGCGGTCCACGGCTGGCCAGAGCCGGCTGCACCGCTGCTGGTGCTCGGGTTGTTGCCCTGCGTCCAGAAGTTGGCGGTGTAGTTCACGTTGTTGTAGCTGACCGTTGCGCCACCGTTGTACGCGGTGCTGGCATTCCAGACGGCGTTACAGTTGCCCGACGGCGTCGGGGCCGGAGTCGGTGCGGGCGTCGGCGCAGGTGTGGGGGCCGGAGTCGGCGCGGGCGTCGGGGCCGGTGTGGGGGCAGGTGTCGGTGCCGGGGTCGGCGTCGGGGTGGCGCTGCCGCTGGTGTCGGCGCCCAGGTCTTTCCACAGGCTTGGTGTAGCGGCCGGGTTCCAGTTGGCACCGACGTAATCGGTCTGGTTCACGAGCGCCTGATAGTCATGGCCGTTGTAGTAAACAATGGTACCGGCGGTGTAGGTGCCACCGTCTTGCCATGCGGGGTATGCAGCGAAGGCAGAAACGGCTGCGAAGGCGGCGGGGATTGCGGCGAGCGCAAGCATCCCGCGCTTGTGCTGGAACAAGCGTGATTTCATTTCTCTCATCCTCATCTTCAGTGTTGGTCTTGCTTTTGTTTACTGATTTTTGTGTACGGCTGATTTCGTTTTTTATTGATGTACGGGCTGCGCAAGGCAGGCCGTCGGGAATCGATCATAGAACAACGCTTCAGACGCAGCTATCGGGTCCATAAAGCGGTAACAATCAGGTGAAACCAGTAGGGGCGCGGCTCTGCGGCCAACCGGTAAACCGCCGGTGGCGACAACCGGCGGTTTTTGGCGGATCAGCGTACGCCGGGTGTGGCGCAACTTAGACGGCCTGCATGCCCCGTTCGGTGGCCAGATGCTCGTAATGGCGGTCCAGCCGCGGATGCATGACGCGGTACCACAGGGGCGGGCACAGGGCGAGCAGGATCATGGTCGGGTAACTGGCCGGCAACATGGGCGATTCTGCCTGGTCGCCCAGCGCAGAGAACGGCACCAGGGGTCGCACGTGGTGATCGGCGTGGCGCTGCAGCTCAAACAACAGCCAGTTGCTCACCGTGTGATTGGCGCTCCAGCTATGCGCTGCGGTCATCCGCTCAAACCGGCCATCAGCAAAGCGGTGACGCATCAGGCCGTAGTGTTCGATGTAATCCACCGCTTCAAGCAAGGAAAAACCAATTACCGCCTGCAGCGCAAACAGCCCCAGGCCAGACCAGCCGCCCAGCAAACGTGCTGCCAGGGCCAGCAACAGCGTGATGGCCACGTTTTGCCAGACTTCATTGCGCCAGTGCCAGCCTGGCAATTGCCGTTTCATCAACCGCGCCGCCTCTTGCGCCCACGCACCGCGCAGGGTGCCGCTGACGGCTTGCCACCAGAAGGCGTAGTAGGTCTGATTGCGCCGCGCGGTGGCGGGGTCATACGGTGTGGCCACCCAGACGTGGTGCCCGCGGTTGTGTTCTACCCGGAAATGCCCGTAAGCGGTGGTCCCCAGCATCAAGCGCGACAGCATGCGCAGCCCGGCGGCGCGGCGGTGGCCCAGTTCATGCGCCACCACAATGCCCACGCCCGCAGTCACGCCCAGCGACAAACCATTGCCGAACCACTCCAGCGTGTTCCAGCGATCAGCCGCATTGACGCCGACCGCCAGCGCAAGCAGCGCCAGTGGCACGTAGGCGCGCATGATCCAGTCGGCCAGTTGCACGCCATCGCGATTGGGCAGGCGCGGTGAACGGCCGGCCACCATATCGGCCAGCGGCACCAGCACAAAGGCAAAGACCGGCAGGGCAAACGTGGCCAGACCACCGGTTTCGATGCCCCACATGCTCAAAAGAGGAAAGAGCCACGCCAGCATATAGACGCAGGCGCGGGGTTGGACTTGCATGAAATCTCCCGCGATACAATTCATCGTTTGCCGAAACGATAACGGCTCTCGCGGCGGTTTACGGTGTAAGACAGCCAGACGGCAAAATCGGGCGATATCCGGCAAAGTTGCGGTTTTTCAAGGCAATTCCGCAAACGTTTGTCATATCTGGATATGCATTTGGAATAAAAATCCGCCCGCTCAAACGGCGCCCAGCCAGCGGTTTTCCGGCAGCCCGCGCACGTCGTCAAAGCGGATTTCAAACACGGCACCGGCCAGCGGTTGTTGCGCCAGCGCTTCGGCAGAAAGCCCGTTACGCGCGCTGGTGACATAGAGCGTATCCAGCTCGGCACCACCAAACGTCACGCAGGTCGGCTGCGCGACCGGCATGTCGATCACGCGATCCACGCTGCCGTCCGGTGCATAACGCACCACACAATTGCCGGCCCACTGGGCGTTCCACAGATAGCCATCGGCATCGACCGTCGAGCCATCCGGTTCGATGATGGTTTCGCCCAGGTCGACAAACACGCGGTGATTGCCGACCGCGCCCGTGGCTGCGTCGTAATCGCTTTGCATGATCTTGTGCTGCAGCGAATCGCACCAGTACATGATCTTGCCGTCCGGGCTGAAACAGATGCTGTTGGAAATGGCCACTTTGGGCAGGTCCAGCCGGCTGAGCTTTCCCTCGGTATCAAAGCGGTAGATCGACGCTACCGGTTCCGGGCTGCCTTCATGCATGGTGCCGAAGATGAAATTACCCGCACGGTCACAACGGCCATCGTTGGTGCGGGTTTTGGGCAGCGCGGTTTCTACACTGACAAGCCGCGTGTATTCATCCCGCGCGTGGTTAAACAGCGCCAGGCCCGTTTCCAGCGCCACCAGCAGCACATCGTGGTTTTGCGTCAGCGCAAAGCAACCCAGGCGCTGGGGCAGATGCCAGCATTTGTGCACGCCTGTACCCGGCTTCATGCGCCACAGTTCTTTGGCGTGGATGTTGGTCCACCACAGATGACCCGTGTGCTCGTCGCGGATGATGCCTTCGGCAAGGTTGTACTGACCATCTGAGAGGCAACGGACTGCGGGGTTCATGCTGGTTCCTGGCGTGGTGGGTGGGGTCTGAAAACGTTTTCGGTAACGGGGTAATTTACCGGGTTCTGGTTGGGTGGGGGGATTGGGTGAATACCCTGGGGGTGATTTGTTTTGGGGTGGGCGGTGATTGTCTTGGCGGGCTTGAAGCAAAATTTTTAACGGCTATTAGCGCCTGGCGGCGGGATGTTTTGGTTGTCAGGGGGGAAGGCGAGTGAAGTTGTTTTCGGGCGCCAAGAGCAGGCAGGGTGGATTTGGAGCTTTGGCGACAATCCACCGTTGTGGTGTTTGAAGGGTGGGCGGGTGTTAGCGCCTTGCGGCGCGGTTGTTTTGATACCGGGGGTGCCCGGAGCACGGTACTTTTCTTTGGATCGCCAAAGAAAAGTACCCAAAAGAAAGGCGACCCCGGCGACTGCGCCCCTTCGGGGTTCCCTGTGCTTCTCGCAAGGCGCGGCTGGCTCGCGAGTTCGGCCTGCGGCCTACCGCTTCGCCTTTGTCGCCGCGCCTTGCTGCGATGCTCGGCGCAGTCAAGGGGAGGCAAGTCAAAAGCAACGGCAACCCCGAAAAGCAAAAGCAGCCCAACCCGCAAATCGTCTACTTGCAAGAATTGGGGGCTTAACTCCACCACTTCGTCATTCCGGCGAAGGCCGGAATCCAGTCCGGCCGCCGCAGGTGGCCTTGGCGGTGGTGGATTGTCGCCACCGCGCCGAATCTATCCTGCAGCCAGCGCCGGGAAACGACAGTCTGCCTTGCAAAAAAAAGGCCCCCCAAGCACTTCGTCATTCCGGACCTGGCAGGCCAGCTTCCAAAAACAAAACCCCGCCTCAAGGCGGGGTTTTGTCTACAAGCCATAACCGGATCAGCGTGCCCGGGTTTTTCCGGCAAAGGTTTTCTTTCCTTTGCCTTGGCCAGGTCCGACAATCTTCTTGCGCGTTGCCGGGGCGGCAGCGCCTGCTGTGCCGGGTTTGCGTGCACCGCCTGCGCTTGCGTTGGCGGGGCGCGGGTTGCGCGGCGGGGCTACTGGCCGTTCGCCGGGTTGTTGCGCCGGGATCAAGTGCCTGGGGCTGTTGCCGATCAGATCCGCGCGGCCCATTTCCAGCAGTGCTTCACGCAGGATCGGCCAGTTGGCGGGGTCGTGGTAGCGCAGGAAGGCTTTGTGCACCTTGCGTTGATGCGCGTCGCGGATGATCTCTACCTTCTCCGAGCTGCGCGCCAGTTTGCGCAGCGGGTTGCGGCGGGTGTGCCACATGGTCGTGGCCATGGCCATCGGCGTCGGGGTGAAGGCCTGTACCTGGTCGGGCTTGAAGTTGTTTTCCTTCAGCCACAGCGCCAGGTTCAGCATGTCTTCATTGGTGGTGCCCGGGTGGGCGGCAATGAAGTAGGGGATCAGGTACTGCTTCTTGCCGGCCTGGGCGCTGAATTTGTCGAACAGGGCCTTGAAGCGCTCGAACGTGCCGATGCCCGGCTTCATCATTTTCGAGAGCGGGCCTTCTTCGGTGTGTTCCGGCGCAATCTTCAGGTAGCCGCTGACGTGGTGCGTCACCAGTTCCTTGATGTACTCCGGGTTTTCCACGGCCAGGTCATAACGCAGACCAGAGCCGATGGTGATTTTCTTCACGCCAGGAATCGCCCGCGCCTTGCGGTATAGCTGGATCAGCGGGGCGTGGTCGGTGTTCAGGTTTTCGCAAATGCCTGGGTAAACACAGGACAAGCGGCGACAGGATTGCTCGATCTTCGGGTCTTTACAGGCCAGCCGGTACATATTGGCGGTCGGGCCGCCCAGGTCGCTGATATGGCCGGTAAAGCCCTGGGTTTTGTCGCGGATTTCCACGATCTCGTTCAGGATGGATTCTTCTGAACGGCTCTGGATAATGCGGCCTTCGTGTTCGGTGATCGAACAGAAGGTACAGCCGCCAAAGCAGCCACGCATGATGTTGATGGAGAAGCGGATCATCTCCCACGCCGGAATGCGCGCGTTGCCGTAAGACGGGTGCGGGTTGCGGGCGTAGAAGAGGTCGTAGACGTAGTCCATCTCCGGCGTGGTCAGCGGGATGGGCGGCGGGTTGATCCACACGTCGCGCTCGCCATGCGCCTGCACCAGCGCGCGGGCGTTGCCGGGGTTGGATTCCAGATGCAGCGTGCGGCTGGCGTGGGCGTACAAAACCGGATCATGCGCCACGGCTTCAAACGCCGGAATGCGCACCACGGTTTTCTGGCGCTGCGCTTGCTTGGCGGCCAGACGCTCGGCCTTGCTGATAATGCGGATCGGTTGGGCGGCTTCAGGCGGCGTTGGCGCGCTTTGTTTTTCCTGCTCCATCGCGTACGGGTCCGGATGCGGATCGACGCGGCCCGGGGTATCGACGGTGGTGGAGTCCATCTCCGACCAGTCCTCTGCCGGCATCCAGCCCTGGCGGGTCATGAAGGCCGTACCGCGCACGTCGCGGATCTGCGCCAGACGCTCACCGGCCTGGGCACGCTGGGCGACTTCTACCAGCGCGCGTTCGGCGTTGCCGAACAGCAAAATATCGGCTTTGGCATAAACCAGGGCGGACTGGCGTACCTTGTCGCTCCAGTAGTCGTACTGGGCAATGCGGCGCAGGCTGGCTTCAATGCCGCCGGCCATGATATCCACGCCCGGGTACGCCTCGCGGCAGCGCTGGCAATACACGGTCAGCGCGCGATCCGGCCGTTTGCCGCCTTCGCCGCCGGCGGTATACGCGTCGTCGGAGCGCGGTTTCTTGTCAGCCGTATAACGGTTGATCATCGAATCCATATTGCCCGCGGTCACGCCAAAAAACAGGCGCGGCTTGCCCAGCGCCTTGAATGGCTCGGCCGATTGCCAGTCCGGCTGGCTGATGATGCCCACGCGGAAACCCTGGGCTTCCAGCAGACGGCCAATCAGCGCCATGCCAAAGCTGGGGTGATCGATATAGGCGTCACCCGTCACCAGAATGATGTCGCACTCATCCCAGCCCAGTTTGTTCATCTCTGCGCGGCTCATGGGCAGGAACGGGGCGGGTTGGCGCGGCTTCATGCCGGCGGGCAATTCAAAAATGGGGGTAGGCGACGGGCTCATGCGGATCACAACTTCGGGCAATCGGCTATTTTCGCAGAAATATGCTGTTCGAGTCCGGAAATTGTGAAATTTTTCATCAGGATAGTCGCCAGGCGGCAAGCCTTGCCGCCTGGCCCTGAACTCACGATGCCCGCGCCAGCGCAGCTTCATCCTCTGCCGAGATGCAGGCCGCCGCAGTAAACAGCACATCCGTCGAGGAGTTGAGCGCGGTTTCGAAGGAATCTTGCAACACACTGATAATGAAGCCGACACCGACCACTTGCATGGCTAGTTCGTTGTTGATGCCGAACAGGCTGCATGCCAGCGGAATCAGCAACAAAGAACCCCCGGCCACGCCCGAAGCGCCACACGCACACAACGACGCCACCACACTCAACAACAACGCCGTGGGCCAGTCGACCGCGATCCCCAGCGTATTCACCGCCGCCAGGGTCAGCACGGTGACCGTCACCGCCGCACCCGCCATATTGATCGTCGCACCCAGCGGAATCGACACCGAATACGTGTCCTCATGCAGCCCCAGCTTGCGACACAGGGTCAGGTTAACCGGGATATTGGCTGCAGAACTGCGGGTAAAGAAAGCGGTGAGGGCGCTTTCGCGCAGGCAGGTCAATACCAGCGGATACGGGTTGCGGCGAATTTTGCAGAACACAATCAGCGGGTTGACCACCAGCGCCACAAACAGCATGGCCCCGATCAACACCTGCAACAATTCTGCATACCGGGCCAGTTCACCAAACCCGCTGGTGCCCAGCGTCGAAGCGACCAGGCCGAAGATACCGATGGGCGAACATTTGATGATCAGTTGCACAATTTTCGCCACGCCCAGCGACAGATCCGCCACCACCGTGCGCGTGGTGTCCGAAGCATGGCGCAACGCCAGCCCAAGCCCCGCCGCCCAAGCCAGAATGCCAATGTAATTACCATTGCTCAGCGCACGGATCGGGTTATCGACCACGTTCATCAACAGCGTCTGCAACACCGCCACAATCCCTTCTGGCGAAGCAGATTGTTCTGCCGGCACGGCCAGCGACAACGTGACCGGAAAACTGAAACTCAACACCACCGCCACCAGCGCCGCCGCCAGCGTGCCAATGACATACAACAACAAAATCGGCCCGATCCGCGTGCGCTGCCCCGCCTTGTGACCGGCCACCGCACTCGTCACCAGCGCAAACACCAGCACCGGCGCGACCGATTTGAGCGCCGTCACAAACAAAGTACCAAGCAAACCCGCCGACGCCGCTGTAGACGGCGACACCAGCGCCAGCACCACACCCGCTGCCAGCCCGATAATGATTTTTACAATGAGATTGCCGTGCGTGATGAAGCGCACGACACGCGATTGTTCTGCCATGACAGCCACCCGCCCGGTTCAAGAAAAGAACCGACGATCCTACGTGCTATGCAGGGTGGGGCGCAGTCAACAAATGCCTGATTAGCATGTTCATTTGTCGTAATCAGGTCTTCCCTTGGGTGAAAAACCCGCGCAACAGAGAGGTTGAGGCTGCGGCAGAGGCTGGTGTTGGTGCTGGTTTGGGTATTGGGTTTGGCAGCTGCAGCTGCAGCTGCAGTTGCTGTTGCAGTTGTCGTTGTCTTTGAATTTCCTCCCCCATTAAAGCCCAGCGCCGAGGGCGTGGAGGGAGACCTTAGGCTCCCGACCAACCGAGGGCAGCCCGGAGGGCCGCCAGGCTGGGGTCGCCTTTCTTTGCCTACTTTCTTTGGCGAAGCAAAGAAAGTAGGGTGCTCCGGCCACCGCCGGTATGTAAAACACCGCGCCGCAGGCGCTAACAAACGCAGTTCTCCGCCAGAAGGGCCATCTGCGATGGCCAAACTGGATTCCTGCCTCCGCAGGAATGACGAATCGGAGTGCAGGTGTCAGCAGACTCGGTGTGAAGTCACGCCGCAGACACTAATAAACGCAGTTCTCCGCCAGAAGGCCCATCTGTGATGGCCAGACTGGATTCCTGCCTTCGCAGGAATGACGAATCGGAGTGCAGGTGTCAGCAGACTCGGTGTGAAGCCACGCCGCAGGCGCCAACAAATGCAGTTCTCCGCCAGAAGACCCATCCGTGATGGTCAAACTGGATTCCTGCCTTCGCAGGAATGACGAAGCCGAGCGCGGGCGATTCGCCGACGGGGTTCATAGCCGCGCCACCAAGCGCCACCCAATGCAGCGCAAGCCAGCACAGGCCGGCACAGGCCATCCGCGCTGGCCCTCCGCGACGGCCGACCCTGATTCCTGCCTTCGCAGAACCACGAAGCCAAGCACGGACGACCAGCAGACCAGATCTGCGCAGTCCCCACTACCCCCACAAGCCCCAAAGGTGAGCGCCTGCCACCAGGCACCATCCCCCCTCGACCACTTCACCATAAATTCGTCTAGACGTCACAACCTTGTAACACTCCCCTCGCACAATCCGCCTCGTCTGATATCCAGACCTTTACCGACCAGGATAACCGCCGGTGCCAACCCGGTTATCCCTTCGCCACACAGAACCCGACAGAACCCCGACAAGGATTGCCCAAATGAAAACCCTGCCTCGCGTGCTCGCCGGCCTGATCGCCCTCTGGGGTGCCGCCGCTTATGCCGACACCACACTGACTGTCTACACCGCGCTTGAAGCCGACCAGGTCAAGGCTTATCAGGACAAGTTCGAACAGGAAAACCCTGGCGTTCACATCAAGTGGGTGCGTGATTCCACTGGTGTGATTACCGCCAAGCTGCTGGCTGAAAAGAACAACCCGCAAGCCGACGTGGTGATGGGCGTGGCCGCGTCCTCGCTGCTGATTCTGGACAAGGAAGGCATGCTGCAACCGTACGCTCCGAAAGGCGTGGACAAGCTGACCAAGTCTTATGTGGACGCCAAGAACCCGCCGGCATGGGCGGGGATGGATGTCTGGGGCGCGACCATCTGTTTCAACACGGTTGAAGCTGCCAAGCAAGGCCTGAAGAAGCCGGAATCCTGGAAAGACCTCTTGAAGCCGGAATACAAAGGCAAGATCGTGATGCCGAACCCGGCTTCCTCGGGCACTGGTTACTTTGATGTGTCCGCCTGGCTGAAGATGTTTGGCGAGAAGGGCGGCTGGGAATACATGGATGGTCTGCATCAGAACATCGCCCAGTACGAACACTCCGGTTCCAAGCCGTGCAAGCAGGCTGCTACCGGCGAATACCCGATCGGTATCTCGTTTGAATACCGCGCTGCCAGCCTGAAGAAGGGCGGTGCACCGATTGATCTGGTATTCCCGAAAGAAGGCCTGGGCTGGGATCTGGAAGCCACCGGCATCATGAAGGGCACCAAGAACCTGGACGCCGCGAAGAAGCTGGCTGACTGGTCCGCCTCGCATTCGGCCAACGAGTTGTATGAAAAGAACTTCGCCGTGGTTGCCATGCCGGGCGTTGCCAAGCCGATCGAGTTCATTCCTGCCAATTACGAGCAAATGCTGATCAAGCAGGATCTGGGCTGGTCTGCCGCCAACCGCGACCGCATCCTGGCCGAATGGACCAAGCGCTACGACAGCAAGTCTGAACCGAAGTGAGTCCACGGTGAGGCGAGAGGCGTGAGGTGTCAGGGGTAGAACCCTTGCGCGGGTGGCAACGCAGGTTGTCACTCGCCCTCCCGCTTTTCACGCCTCACACCTTACCCCTCACGCCTCACATGAAAATGACTATTGAAGATTTGCAGCGCTTGTATGAAGCGCAAGGCGCCGCCCAGTATGGCGGCGAAGCCGTTTCACAATTGCAGCACGCGTTGCAAAGCGCGCATTTTGCGGATGAAGACGGCGCACCGGAGGCCCTGGTGATCGCCGCGCTGCTGCATGACTTTGGCCATATTGTCAGCGGCCAGGCCGATGAAGACCTTGCCAATGGCATTGATGACCGCCATGAAGCGCTGGGTGTGGCTGCGCTGAAAAACCTGTTTGATGACCACGTGCTGGCGCCGATTGCCCTGCACGTCACCGCCAAGCGCTATCTGTGCGCGGTGTCTCCCCAATATCTGCTGACCTTGTCGCAAGCGTCGCGCCAGTCCTTGTTGTTGCAAGGCGGGGTGATGAGCGATGAGGAAGTCTCCCGCTTTGAGCGCAATCCACATCTGGAAGCCGCCATTGCGCTGCGCCGGTATGACGATCTGGCCAAAGTGCCCGATCTTGTCACTGCGCCGCTTTCCCATTATCTGGACCGGGCCCGCAAGCTGTTGCGCCCGCAGGAGGCCGCATGAACCGCATCCTTGAACAAGCGATCAACGACGGCGCGACGCCCGTGGCCCCGGTGGGCTCCACGGTGCCTGATGCGCTGGGTCTGAGCGGCATCCACAAAAGTTTTGGCAGCTTCACCGCGCTGAACGACATCAACCTGACCGTGAAAAAGGGCGAGTTCGTCTGCCTGCTGGGCCCGTCTGGCTGCGGCAAAACCACCTTGTTGCGCATCATTGCCGGGCTGGAAAGCGCCAATGCCGGGCAGATTGTCATGCTGGGGCGCGATGTTACCCGCCAGCCGGCAGCCAAGCGTGATTACGGCATCGTGTTTCAGTCTTATGCCTTGTTCCCCAATCTGACCGTGGCCGAGAACATTGCCTACGGCCTGAAAGGGCGCAGCCAGGACAAACAGACCCGTGTGCGTGATTTGCTGGCGCTGATTGGTTTGTCTGGCATTGAAGGCAAGTTCCCCGGCCAGTTGTCGGGCGGGCAGCAACAGCGCGTGGCGCTGGCCCGCGCGCTGGCGACCTCGCCCGGTTTGCTGCTGCTGGACGAGCCGCTGTCGGCGCTGGATGCGCGGGTGCGCGAACACCTGCGCCGTGAAATCCGCGCGCTGCAACAGCGGCTGGGCATTACCACCATCATGGTCACGCACGATCAGGAAGAAGCGCTGACCATGGCCGACCGCATCGTGGTCATGAATCACGGGCACATTGAACAGATCGGCACGCCGGATGACATCTACGCCATGCCGCAAAGCCGCTTTGTGGCGGAGTTTGTCGGCCGCGCCAACTGGCTGACCGGTGAAGTCCAGCCGCAAGGTGCGGTGCGCGTGGGCGATACCCAGTTGTGGGCCAACAAGTTGCCGCCGTTACTGGATGGCCGCACCGTCACGCTGTTCATCCGCCCTGAAGCCGTTGTGCTGCATGCGCACTGGCAGGGCGGCGAAAACACCATGCTGGCGCATCTGGGTGGTGTGGAGTCTCTGGGCGGCTTCTGCCGGGTCAGCCTGATTGTGCCGGCCATGAACAACCTCACGCTGATTGCCGATGTGAGCCGTACCGAACTGGCCCGGTTGAACCTGCAGGCTGGCCAGCGCGTGCCCGTATCGCTGCCGCCGCACGCCTTGCGCGTGTTTACCGATGAAGCACAGGTGAAAGCATGACCGCCGCACTCAATGCCGTGGTGCGCCCGCGCAGCGCGCGCCTGCCGCAGTCTGGCAGCGACCGGATCGGCGGCGCGCTGGCCTGGCTGTCTTGCGCTTTCTTGCTGGTGTTCCTGGGGCTGCCGCTGGTGGCGATACTGGGCAAAGCGCTGCAAGACAAATCCGGCGCCTGGGTCGGCCTGAAAAACTTTGGCGGCCTGTTTGATGCGCATTTTGCATATTTGCTGGGCAACAGTGTCACGGTGTCGCTGGCGACGACCGCCATCGTCATCCCGCTGGCCTATGGCTTTGCGGCCGCGCTGATGCGCAGCGAGATGCCGTTCAAGGGCTTGTTCCGCATGCTGGCGCTGATTCCGCTGCTGGCACCCTCGCTGTTGCCGGGGATTTCGCTGGTGTATCTGTTCGGCAACCAGGGCGTACTGAAAAGCTGGATGGGCGATGGCTCGATCTACGGCCCGGTCGGCATTGTGCTGGGTGAGGTTTTCTACACTTTCCCGCACGCAATGATGATCTTGCTGACGGCGCTGTCACTGGCGGATGCGCGTTTGTATGAAGCGGCGACCTCGCTGGGGGCAGGGCGTGTGCGCCAGTTCTTTACCGTGACGTTGCCGTCGGTGCGCTACGGGCTGATCTCGGCCGCCATGCTGGTTTTCACCCTGGTGATTACCGACTTTGGCGTGCCCAAGATTGTTGGCGGCCGTTACGACATTCTGGCGGTGGAAATCTACAAGCAGGTGATCGGCCAGCAGCACTTTGGCCTGGGTTCCGTCTATGGCCTGTTCCTGCTGCTGCCAGCGGTGTTGTCCTGGCTGGTAGACCGGTTTGTGCAGCGTAAACAGAAAGCACTGCTCACGGCCCGCGCCCAGCCGCTGCTGCCGCGCCGCCACCTGGCAACAGACGCGCTGGCTACCGCATTCTGCGTACTGGTCTGCGCATGGTTGATCCTGATGCTGGGCATGTCGGTGGCCGCTGCGTTTATCAAGCAATGGCCGTACAACCTGGCGCCGAGCCTGGCGCACTTTGATTTCGACAACATGGATGGCGGCGGCTGGCTGGCTTACCGCAACAGCCTGAAGCTGGCACTCGGCACCGCGCTGGCGGGTGGTTTGCTGGTGTTTGTCGGCGCGTACTGGGTAGAGAAAATCCGCGCGGCGCCACTGGCCCGCACCATCACCGGTTTTCTTGCCGTGCTGCCCATGGCGGTGCCAGGCATGGTGCTGGGTCTGGGCTACATCTTTTTCTTCAACGCGCCGGGCAATCCGCTCAATGCGCTGTACGGCACCATGGCTTTGCTGGTGCTGTGCACCACCGTGCACTACTACAGCACGGCGCACCTGACGGCGGTGACTGCGCTCAAGCAGCTGGATGGCGAATTCGAGCACGTCGCCGCGTCGCTCAAAGTGCCGTTCTGGACCACCTTGCGCCGCGTGACATTGCCCATCTGTTTGCCCGCCGTGCTGGAAATCGCCCGCTATTTCTTTGTCTCCGCCATGACCACCGTGTCGGCCGTGATCTTTCTGTACACGCCGGACACCGTGCTGTCATCCGTCGCTGTGCTGAACATGGATGACGCCGGTGATACAGCGGCGGCGGCGGCGATGGCGACGGTTGTAGTCGCGACCTCTGCCGTGATCTGCCTGATTTTTGGCGCCGGTTCCTGGCTGGCGCTGCGCCGTACCCAAAGGTGGCGCAAGCATTGAATTTGCCGGTGGCCGCGCGGTACGGCGGCTGTTTTTCAAGTGACCAACCCACTTCAAGCCACGAATACAAGCCTGCTGGTCAGGCATGCGCGCGCAGCAGTACACCTTGTACGACTAGCGAGCATCACCAAGCCAGCTGGCTTGTATTCGTAGCCTCAACATCATCTAGACGTTCGGAAAAGCTGACGATATGCGTGAACCCATCCTCCTTACCCCCGGCCCGCTGACCACCAGCCTGCAAACCAAAACCGCCATGTTGACCGACTGGGGTTCCTGGGACCGCGGTTTCAATGACCTGACCGCAGGTGTCTGCGCCGATCTGGTGAACATCGTCCATGGCGCGGAAACGCATGTGTGCGTGCCGCTGCAAGGCTCCGGCACCTTTGCCGTAGAGGCCGCCATTGGCACCTTGTTGCCGCGCGACGGCAAATTGCTGGTGCTGGTGAATGGCGCCTATGGCAAGCGCATGGCGCGTGCCGTTGAAGTCATGGGCCGCCAGGTCAGCATTCTGGAAAGCGCTGAAGACCAGCCGTCTGACCCGCAAGCGCTGGCCGCGCGCCTGGCGCAAGACCCGGCCATCACGCATGTCGGCGTCATTCATTGCGAAACCAGCACCGGCATCCTCAACCCGCTGGCCGAACTGGCGCAGGTCGTGGCACGTATGGGCCGCAAGCTGATCATCGACAGCATGTCGGCCTTCGGCGCCTTGCCCATTGATGCGCGTGAGATTGAGTTTGATGCGCTGGTAGCCTCGGCCAACAAGTGCCTGGAAGGCGTGCCGGGCATGGGTTTTGTCATCGCCCGCAAGGCGGCGCTGGTGGAAAGCCGCGGCAACAGCCATTCGCTGTCCATGGATCTGCATGACCAGTACGTGTACATGCAGAAAACCGGCCAGTGGCGCTTTACCCCGCCGACCCATGTGGTCGCCGCACTGCGGGCCGCGCTGGACCAATACCATGCCGAAGGCGGGCAGCCGGCACGTCTGGCGCGTTATGCCGCCAACTGCAAGATGCTGGTGGAAGGCCTGCGCCGGCTGGAACTCAAACCGTTCCTGGACCCGGCCGTGCAAGCCCCGATCATCGTCACGTTCCATGCCCCGGCGCATCCGGATTACCACTTTCATTCGCTGTACGAAGCCGTGCGGGAAAAAGGCTTTGTGCTGTACCCAGGCAAGCTGACCCAGGTCGAAACGTTCCGCGTGGGCTGCATTGGCGCGATCAACGAAGCAGAAATCGGCCAGGCCGTCGCCGCCATTGGCGAAGGGCTGCATCAACTGGGCTGGCTGTAACCACAGCGACAACTACACCACTGATTCATTTTCAGGAAGACATGTCATGAGCATTGCGCAACACGTTGAAGCCGTTATTTTTGACTGGGCCGGTACCATGGTGGACTTCGGTTCTTTTGCGCCGACCCAGGTGCTGGTCGAGGCGTTCAATGGCTTCAATATTCCGCTCACACTGGATGAAGCCCGCGGCCCCATGGGTGTGGGCAAGTGGCAGCACATTGAGGCCCTGGCCAAAGATCCGGCCATTGCGCCGCGCTGGCAAGAACGCTTTGGCCGCGCAGCTTGCGCCGAAGATATCGACGCCCTGTATGCCGCGTTCATGCCGTTGCAACTGCAGCGCGTGGGGCATTACTCGCAGATGATTCCCGGCGCGCTGGAACTGGCCGGCTTGCTGCGCAGCCACGGCATCAAGATCGGTTCGTGCTCCGGCTACCCGCGCCAGGTCATGAACGCGCTGCTGCCCATTGCCGCAGACGCCGGTTATACGCCGGATTGCGCCATCGCCGCGGATGACCTCAAAGCCGGTGGCCGTCCGGGCCCGTGGATGGCGTTGCAATGCGTGATTGATCTGGCCATCAATCACGTCGCCGCGTGTGTGAAGGTCGATGACACGGTGCCCGGCATCGCGGAAGGTTTGCGAGCAGGGATGTGGACGGTCGGCTTGTCGGCCAGCGGCAATGAAGTCGGCCTGACCTCGGCCGAGTGGCATGCCTTGTCCTCAGCAGAACGTGCCGCCCGTAAAGCCCCGGCCGAAGACAAACTGCGTGCAGCGGGCGCGCATTACGTGATCGATACCGTGGCGGACCTGTGGCCGGTGTTGCAGGACATCGCTGCCCGCCGCGCGCGTGGAGAGCGTCCGTGACTGCAGCGGCCAACCCGGTCTTGCCGCGCACACTGAATGAGCCCGCGCCGTTCCGGCCGTTCTGGCTGGCGCAAGCGCTGACCCGCGACCCCGGCCCGGCGCCCGTGCCGCTGCAAGGTGAAGCCACGGCCGATGTCTGCATTGTCGGCGGCGGCTTCACCGGCCTGTGGACGGCCATCCAGCTCAAACAGGCCCAGCCTGAACTGGACGTGCTGATCATCGAAAAAGACCTGTGCGGCGCCGGGGCATCGGGCCGCAACGGGGGCTGTTTGCTGACGTGGTCCAGCAAGTTTTTTACCCTGCAGCGGTTATATGGCGAGGCTGAAGCGTGTCGCCTTGTGCAGGCGTCGGAAGACGCGGTGTACCAGATCGCCAGTTTTTGCAAAGCGCACGGCGTTGACGCGGATGTGCGGCTGGATGGCACGCTGTACACCGCAACCAACGACGCCCAGAAAGGCATGATGAACCCGGTCATGCAGGCGCTGGCCGAGCGCGGTATCTCATCCTGGACGCAGTGGGATGCCCTGGAAGTGCAGCGCCATGCCGGTTCTGCGGCGCATCAGGAAGGCTGGTTCTCACCGGCTGCGGGCTCATTGCAGCCAGGTTTGCTGGTGCGCGGGCTGGCGCGCGTGGCACGGCAAATGGGAGTGCGCATCCATGAACACACGCCCATGCTGAGCGTGCTGGAACACCACCCGCCACAGGTGATCGTACCGGGTGGACGCATCACGGCAGGCAAGGTGGTGCTGGCCATGAACGCCTGGATGGCGGGTAGCTTTGCGCAATTTGCCCGCAGCATTGCCATTGTCTCCAGCGACATGATCATCACCGAACCGCGTGACTGCCTGCTGGAGCACACTGGGCTGGATCACGGCACGGCAGTAATGGATTCGCGCACCTTTGTTTATTACTACCGCAGCACGCCGGATGGCCGGATCATGCTGGGCAAAGGCGGCAATACATTTGCCTGGGGCGGCCGCATGCTGCCCTCGTTTGATCAGCCCAGCGCCTATCAGGAACAACTGCACAAAGCGCTGCGCCGCATGTTCCCGGCCTGGCATGACGTCCCGCTGGCCGCATCGTGGAATGGCGCATCGGATCGCTCGGTGACGGGCTTGCCGTTTTTTGGTCATCTGAATGGCCACCCGCACATCGTCTACGGTTTCGGGTATTCCGGCAACGGCGTGGGCCCCAGCTATATGGGCGGCCAGATACTTGCCGCACTGGTGCGCGGCGAGGACAACGTGTGGACGCGCAGCGGTCTGGTCAAAGGGCCGTTGGGCTTTTTCCCGCCTGAGCCCGTGCGTTACCTTGGATCACTGGCCGTCCGCGACGCCATCCGCCGCAAGGAGATGGCAGAAGACCACGGCTGCAAACCGCGCGCACTGGATAACTGGCTGGCCCGGTTTGCCGCAGCAGCGGGGAAGGCGGACAAAGCGTGAGGCGTGAGGCGTGAGGCGTGAGGCGTGAGGCGTGAGGCGTGAGGCGTGAGGCGTGAGGCGTGAGGCGTGAGGCGTGAGGCGTGAGGCGTGAGGCGTGAGGCGTGAGGCGTGAGGCGTGAGGCGTGAGGGACGGAAAAACGTGCATACCCCTGGCTCGTCATTCCTGCGCAGGCAGGAATCCAGCCCGCCCGCCGCGGGTGGGCTTTCCTGGGCGAGCACCTGAGCGTTAGCGCCCACGGCTCAGGTGTTCAGAACTGCATTCCGGCCAAGGGCGCCGCCGAGGTCCGCAATGACGAAGTTGTGAGATATATGCAGGGAGTAGCGCGTGAAATGGCGCGGAGCACCCGGCAAACCCCGCCGCACACTCCGCACATTTCACATGCCACAGATCAGCTGGTCTTTTTGATCACCGACGTTGCCATGGCGACCGCGCTGGCAATGTCAGACGCATTGCCCGGCAGCAACATCGTATTGCCTTGTTTGGCGATATTGCCAAAGGCTTCCACGTATTGCTGTGCCACCTTCAGGTTCACGGCTTCCATGCCGCCGGGTTCGTTGATGGCCTGGCTCACGGCGTGCAGGGCGTCGGCGGTTGCCACAGCCACAAGGCGCAATGCTTCGGCTTCACCCTGGGCGCGGTTGATCGCGGCCTGTTTTTCACCTTCAGACTGGTTGATGCGCGCTTGCATGTCGCCTTCGGATTTCTGGATCGCCGCAGAACGCTCACCGGTGGCCAGGTTGATCTGTTGCTGGCGAATACCTTCCGATTGCGCGATCAGCGCGCGCTTTTCCCGCTCGGCCGTAATCTGCTGCTGCATGGCGTGCAGGATTTCCTTGGGCGGTGTCAGATCCTTGATTTCATAACGCAGTACCTTCACACCCCAGCTGGTGGCGGCTTCGTCCAGCGCCAATACCACGGCGCGGTTGATTTCGTCGCGCTCTTCAAAGGTTTTATCCATTTCCAGCTTGCCGATGACCGAACGCAGTGTGGTTTGCGCCAGTTGCGTAATGGCAATGATGTAATTGGATGAACCATAAGACGCCAGTTTCGGGTCCATGACCTGGAAATACAGAATGCCATCAACCGTCAGTTGCGTATTGTCGCGGGTAATACAAATCTGGCTGGGCACATCCAGCGGGATTTCTTTCAGGCTGTGCTTGTAGGCCACCGAATCCACAAAGGGCACCACAAAATTAAGACCAGGTTGCAGCACGGCGTGAAAGCGGCCCAGCCGTTGCAGGATCCATGCTTCCTGCTGGGGCACGACGCGGAATGTTTTGGCAATGAAGATGATGACAATGACCAGCAATACAATTGCAAAAGGCATATGTTTCCCCTGATTGGGTTCTGTAATTACGGTTTTACGGTTTATCTGAAACTGATATGTCAGCAGACAATCAAGTGATATTGCGGCATGGCGTATCAACAGGGCGGGTTCAAGTGTAATTCCTTTGCCGGCGGGTTCAATCAGGAATGGACGAACATGCCGCCAGGCAAATCAATTGTTGGCGATACCCTGTAAAAAAGCTGTAAAAACTCAGGCCTGTGCCGGCGGCAGGATATCAATCAGCAAAATATTGCCGCGCTGCCCGGTAATGAAATAACTGGGCGCATTTTGCGGTACCCGCGTATCGGCAATTTCCGCATCCCACATGGTGCCCCGGTAGCGCACGCGCGCGTGGCGCATGTCCAGCCATTCATCCACCGTAACCCGGTGCCCCAGATCAAGCTGGTTCTGCACGGTATCTACGGGGGCGATCTGGTGCTTGAGTTTCCAGCTGTGCAGCAAGCCCACAGCCAGTACCGCGCTGATCGACGCCACAATGATCTGCGCCGGAAAAGAAATACCCATCAGGGAAGAAATGCCGCCAACGGCCAGACCGCAGGCAATGGCCAGCATGTAAAGCGTACCGGTGAGCATTTCCAGCCCGGCCAGCACCAGTGCAGCGATAAACCACATCGAGATGTGTGACATGTCGGTCGCCCCTCTTGCAAAGACAACTCGTTATTATGGGAAGTTACTTTTGTGCAAACAGTGCTTTGACGCAAATTGTGTCAGCAAATTCCCTCACGCGTAAAAAATGCAGCAAATCGCGTCGCGCCATTTATGTTTAGCCACAGATTGGCGGCAATAAAAAAGCGCCGGATATCCGGCGCTTTTTTATGAGGAAAGATTCGCTTAAAGCGCAATTTTTTCCAGCCCACCCATGTACGGGCGCAGCACGGCCGGCACGGTCACGCTGCCATCGGCGTTCTGATAGTTTTCCAGCACCGCAACCAGAGTGCGGCCTACCGCCAGGCCTGAGCCGTTCAGCGTGTGCACCAGTTCCGGCTTGCCGGCTTCGTTGCGGAAACGTGCCTGCATGCGGCGGGCCTGGAAAGCTTCGCAGTTGGAACAGCTGGAGATTTCGCGATAGGTATTCTGCGCCGGCAGCCAGACTTCCAGATCGAAGGTTTTGGCCGCAGTAAAGCCCATGTCGCCAGCGCACAGGCGCACAACGCGGTAGGGCAGTTCCAGCTTTTGCAAAATGGCTTCGGCGTGGCCCACCATTTCTTCCAGGGCAGCATCGGATTGTTCCGGGTGCTCAATGCGCACCATTTCCACCTTGTCGAACTGGTGCTGGCGGATCATGCCGCGCGTATCGCGGCCGTAAGAACCAGCTTCAGAGCGGAAACACGGCGAATGCGCGGTGAGTTTCACCGGCAGCTCGTCTGCACCCAGAATGCTGTCGCGCACGGTGTTGGTCAGCGAGATCTCGGCAGTAGAGATCAGATATTGCGTGACCGGGTTGTCTTCGCCGCCTTTTTCCACGCGGAACATGTCTTCAGCAAACTTGGGCAACTGGCCGGTGCCGTACAGCACTTCCGGGTTCACGATGTACGGGGTGTAGGTTTCGGCGTAACCATGTTCTTCGGTATGCGTGTTGAGCATGAACTGCGCCAGTGCGCGGTGCAGGCGGGCAATGCCGCTGCGCAGCACCGTGAAACGTGCGCCGGAGAGTTTGGCGCCGGTTTCAAAATCCAGACCCAGCGGCGTGCCGACATCGACATGATCTTTGACTTCAAAATCAAAGGTTCGCGGCGTGCCCCAGCGGCGCACTTCCACGTTGTCGCTGTCATCCTTGCCGGCCGGGGTATCTGCGCGCGGCAGGTTGGGGATCGCCAGCAAAAAGGCGTTGAGTTTTTCTTGCAACGCAGCCAGTGCTACTTCGCTGGCCTTCATTTCGTCGCCCAGATTGGCCACTTCGGCCATGATGGCGGAGACATCTTCACCCTTGGCCTTGGCGGCACCGATCATCCTGGAAGAAGAATTGCGCTTGGCTTGCAGCTCCTGGGTGCGGGTCTGCAGGGTTTTGCGCTCAGCTTCCAGTGCGGTGAAAGTGGCGGCGTCAAAAGCAAAGTTGCGCGCGGCAAGGCGGGCAACCACGGTGTCCAGATCGTTGCGGAGCAGGTTGATGTCGAGCATGTTGGCCGTTTTCTAGTCAGGTCAGACTGGGTTTCAGTAAATAGGGGTCAAACGGGCGTATTGCCCGTGAATGAGCGCAATTCTACCCGTTTCGCTCGTGCCATGCGGCATCGAGTTCAGCCAGATGCCGGAGCTTGTCGGCAATTTTCGCTTCCAGGCCACGCGGCACGGGTTCATAGAACACGGTGTCTTCCAGTCCCTCGGGCAGATAGGTCTCGCCGGCGGCGTAGGCTTCGGGCTCGTCGTGGGCGTAGCGATACAGTTTGCCGTAACCGAGTTCTTTCATCAGTTTGGTCGGGGCATTGCGCAAATGCTCTGGCACCGGGCGCGATTTATCTTTGTTGATGAGTGCGCGCGCCAGGTTGTAGGCGTTGTAGCCGGCGTTGGATTTTGGCGCGATGGCCAGATAAATCACGGCCTGCGCCAGTGCCAGTTCGCCTTCCGGGCTGCCCAGGCGTTCGTAGGTTTCGGCGGCATCCAGCGTGATCTGCGCCGCGCGCGGGTCAGCAAGGCCGATGTCTTCCCAGGCCATGCGCACAATGCGGCGGGCCAGATAACGCGGATCGGCACCGCCATCAAGCATGCGGGTGAGCCAGTACACGGCGCCATCCGGGCTGGAACCGCGCACGGATTTGTGGAGCGCAGAAATCTGGTCGTAAAAGGCGTCACCACCTTTGTCAAAACGACGGGCGTTGAGCGATAGCGCGTTTTCCAGAAATGCCGCGTCGATTGCGCTGATCTGGCTGGCGTGCGCCGCATGGGCGCTTTGTTCGATCAGGTTCAGCATGCGGCGGGCGTCGCCGTCGGCATAACCGGTCCAGACGGCAATGGCATCGTCAGTGGCGGTCAGGTCCGGAAAACAGGCCAGGGCGCGCTGTACCAGTTCTCCCAGTTCTGCATCGGTCAGCGCCTTGAGCACGTAGACCTGCGCGCGTGACAACAACGCGGCGTTCACTTCGAACGACGGGTTTTCAGTGGTCGCACCAATAAATGTGACGAGGCCCGATTCAACAAACGGCAAAAAGGCATCCTGCTGGGATTTGTTGAAGCGATGAACTTCATCCACAAACAGGATGGTTTTGCGGCCACGCAACTGATATTGCTCTGCTTGTTCCATGGCCGCACGGATGTCTTTCACGCCAGAAAACACGGCCGACAGCGGGATGAACTCGGCATCAAACGTACCCGCCAGCAAGCGCGCCAGTGTGGTCTTGCCCACGCCCGGCGGCCCCCACAGGATCATGGAATGCACTTGCCCGGCGGCAATGGCTAGCGCCAGCGGTTTGCCCGGCGCCAGCAAGTGCCGCTGGCCGACGACCTCTTCTACGCTTTTCGGGCGCAGTTTCTCAGCCAGCGGCTCAGCGGGTTTTTCTGGCGCAAAAAGGTCATTCTCGAACGACATCTACGTCCTTGGGCGGGGTGAAGTGAAACAGCCCGATATCCAGCTTGGGATTGGTCACAATCTGGCTAAAACGGATCTGGGTGGTCTGGCCAAATTTGTCGAACAGGTCCATGCGCTGGATCTGGCCGTTGGCAAGGCCAAGGCGAATGTGTTCAAAACTGCTGTCATCACGCTTGGGGGTTGCCTCCAGCCATGACAGGCCTTCCTGATCGGGCAGGGGTTTGAGCGTGTAGTTTTTTTCCCAGGCGGTGTCACCGGCCAGGAGGGCGGCAGGGCTGCTTTCCAGCGCATTGGCCACATTTTTGGAGGTAGCCTGTTTCAGGTCCTGATCGTACAGCCAGACTTCTTTGGCATCACCCACAATCAGTTGCTGGTAGGGCTTTTGATATTCCCAGCGGAATTTACCAGGAATTACGATTGCAACATTCCCGGTACTGATCTGGGTTTTTCCTTTTCCGACCACGCTTTGCGTAAATTGCGCTTTGAGCGAATGCGTGGACGAAAGGAATTGTTTCAGGTCGCCAACTGCATCGGCATGGGCAAGGCTGGTGATCAACGCGGCAAAAACGCCGCACAAAATCCGGATACGCATTGTATTGGTCTACTCCTGCAGATTAAGACATAGAACAACAGACAGGCCATCTCTGCAAGCGTTCTGCGCAAATGCCTGAAATGAAAAAACCCCGCCAGGCTGGCGGGGTTTTTTTCCAGACCGGAGCTGATTACTGAGCAGCCGGCTTGGTTTCTTCGTGGATACCTTGAACGTCGATTTCTACGCGACGATCCGGAGCCAGACACTCGATCAGCTTCTTGCGGTTCTTGACCTTCGCGCAAGTATCGCCAGTGACCGGATCGGCCTTGCCACGGCTTTGTGCGTCGATCTTGTCTGCCGGAGCACCCTTGCTTACCAGGTAGTCAGCAACGGACTTGGCGCGCTTGTAGCCCAGATCGAAGTTGTACTTTTCGCTGCCGATGCGGTCAGTGTAACCAACCACAACTGCCTTGCCTTCCTTCGGATCCAGATCCTTCACTTGTTCATACAGCTTGTCCAGGGCGTCCTTGCCTTCCGGCTTCAGGGTCGCCTTGTTGAATTCGAACAGCACGTCAGCCTTCAGGGTGAAGTGCTTGGACACGGTTACCGGAGCCGGAGCAGGAGCCGGGGCCGGAGCCGGGGCCGGAGCAGGAGCAGCAACAACCGGCTCGACATAGCCAGGGCAGCCCTTGATCGTTGCAGCCTTTTCCTTGGTCCAGGTGCCGGTTTGCCAGCACTCACCGATGCCGTTCTTCACCACGCCTTCCGGATTGTCATCTTTGACGTTGGTGCTGTTGGTCAGGTATGCATCAGTAGCGGCAAAGGCGGAAGCGGAAACACCGAAGGCCGCAACAACGGCCAGGCTCGACATCGTTTGCTTGAGCGACAGCATAGTTTTTTCTCCTGGTTGAATATCGTTCGATTGCGATGTTTTTAGTAGTGCAGACGCTATTGGATATAACTGACCCTCTTGGGATGTCAAGTCTATTCTCCAATACACCGCACATTCTAGTAGCTTAACTTTACCGCGCGCAAATAAAAGGAATGTGAAATTTTGACAGCCTGTTGTCAAAATTGGTGTGTAAACCACACCATGTTAAACTCTAGCGAGTTTTAGTCACGCGCGCTTGTGTCCGCGTGGCCTCCACATTCTATAGATCAGGCCCCAGTCGGGCCGCAACGGCGGATCGATTCTACCAAGATGTCTGAACAGCAAAGCTTTGCCAAAGAAACGATTCCCGTCAGCCTAGAAGAGGAAATGCGCCGTTCCTACCTCGATTACGCCATGAGCGTGATTGTGGGCCGCGCATTGCCTGATGTGCGTGACGGTCTCAAACCAGTGCATCGCCGCATTCTGTATGCAATGCACGACACCAATAACGTCTGGAACCGCGCCTACGTCAAATGCGCCCGGGTGATTGGTAACGTGCTGGGTAAATACCACCCGCACGGTGACTCTGCAGCCTATGAAGCACTGGTGCGGATGGCGCAGGATTTCTCGCTGCGCTACACGCTGATTGATGGCCAGGGCAACTTTGGTTCCATCGACGGTGATGCAGCTGCGGCCTACCGGTATACAGAGTGTCGCCTTTCGCGCATTTCCAGCGAGTTGTTGTCTGATATCGACAAGGAAACGGTCGATTTCACGCCCAACTACGACGAAAAGGAACTGGAACCGTCGGTACTGCCGACGCGTGTGCCCAACCTGCTGGTCAATGGCTCCTCCGGCATTGCCGTGGGTATGGCGACCAACATTCCGCCGCACAACCTGGTTGAAGTCATCAACGCCAGCCTGGCGCTGCTGCACAACGCCGAGCTGACGGTCGATGACCTGATCGACTTCATTCCGGCACCGGATTTCCCCACCGCCGGCATTATTTATGGCGTGGCTGGCGTGCGCGAGGGTTACCGCACTGGCCGCGGCCGTGTGCTGATGCGCGCGCGCACCCACGTTGAAGACATTCCGCGCAGTGCGGATCGTCAGGCGCTGGTGGTCGATGAACTGCCATACCAGGTCAACAAGGCCCGTCTGCTGGAGCGGATTGGCGAGCTGGTGCGCTCCAAGCTGATTGAAGGGATTTCTGAAATCCGCGACGAGTCGGACAAGTCCGGTATGCGCGTGGTGATCGAGCTCAAGCGCGGCGAAGTGCCGGACGTGGTGCTCAACAATCTGTACAAGCAGACCCAGCTGCAAGACAGCTTTGGTATCAATATGGTGGCGCTGGTTGATGGCCAGCCGCGTCTGTTGAACCTCAAGCAAGTGCTGGAAAGCTTCCTGAAGCACCGTCGTGAGGTGGTGACCCGCCGTACTGCCTTTGAACTGCGCAAGGCGCGTGAGCGTGGCCATACGCTGGAAGGCCTGGCGGTCGCGCTGTCCAACGTGGACGAGATCATTGCCCTGATCAAGGCCGCGCCGACACCGCCGGAAGCCAAGGTCAGCCTGATGGAGCGCGTATGGCGCTCGCCGCTGGTGGAAGAAATGCTGGCGCGCGCGGATATGTCCGCCTCGCGTCCGGATGGTCTGGCTGAAGGCTTTGGTCTGGGGCGCGACGGTTATCGTCTGTCTGATGCGCAGGCACAAGCCATTCTGGAACTGCGTCTGCAGCGCCTGACCGGTCTGGAGCAAGACAAGATCGTGGCCGAGTACAAAGAAGTCATGGAGAAGATCCTTGACCTGCTGGATATTCTGGCCCGCCCGGAGCGCGTGACCGAAATCATCGGCACCGAACTGGAAGAAGTGAAGACCACGTTTGGTGATGCACGCCGTTCTGAAATCGTCGCCCATGCTGAGGACATCAACCTCGAAGACCTGATCACGCCGCAAGACATGGTGGTCACGTTGACGCATGGCGGCTACATGAAGGCCACCCCGACCGAGGAATACCGCGCACAGCGTCGCGGTGGTCGTGGCAAGCAGGCTGCAGCGACCAAAGAAGACGATTTTATCGACAACCTGTTTGTCGCCAACACGCATGATTACGTGCTGTGCTTCTCGTCCCGTGGCCGCGTGTACTGGCTGAAGGTCTATGAAGTGCCGCAAGGCGGCCGCAACAGTCGCGGCAAGCCGATCAACAACCTCTTGCCGCTGGAAGAGGGCGAGAAGATCAATGCCATCTTGCCGGTGAAGGAATTCACCGATGACCAGTTTGTGTTCATGGCCACGGCCGATGGCACGGTCAAGAAGACACCGCTGACCGCGTTCTCCCGCCCGATGCGTCGCGGCATTATCGCGATTAACCTGGAAGAGGGTAATTACCTCGTGGGTGTGGCGCTGACCCGTGGCAAGGGCGGTGCAGTGGTGGATGAAGAAGGCGGCGCCGAAGAAGAAACGGCCGTGGTGGAAGACGAATCGCTGGAAGAAGGCGATCAGGCTGCTGTGGCGGTTGAAGGCGACCAGGTGATGTTGTTCTCTGACGCCGGCAAGTCTGTGCGCTTCAGCGAAGACAAGGTCCGCCCGATGGGCCGTAACTCGCGCGGTGTGCGTGGCATGAAGCTGGGCGAAGGCCAGAAGCTGATTTCGCTGCTGGTGGCCAGCCCGGAAAACACCACCCAACAGGTGCTCACTGCAACTGAAAACGGCTATGGCAAACGTACCCCGGTGGGCGAATACCGCCTGACCAGCCGTGGCACGCAAGGCGTGGTGGCCATCAATACCGGCGAGCGTAACGGCAAGCTGGTGGCGGCAACGCTGGTGCAGGAGTCGGATGACGTCATGCTGATTACCACCGGCGGCGTGCTGATCCGCACCAAGGTGGCGGAAATCCGCGAAACCGGCCGTGCAGCGCAAGGTGTGCGTCTGATCAACCTGGATGACGGCGAGTCGCTCTCTGGTCTGGAAAAAGTGGTTGAAACTGATTCGGACGAAGAAGTGGAGAGCGAAGAGACCGCAGCCACTGGTAGCACCGAAGCCGGCGCCGACGATCAAGCTGCGCCGCCTGAGCAAGAGTAAGCAAGAGTAAATAAATAAAACAGTAAAGACGGGCGCCCGGGGTTTCCCGGGCCGACCCGTCGATATGCCGCAATCTGCAACGCGACCCCCGCCAGGCGGTCGCGTTGTGTTTCTCTGGAGTGACGACCATGAATGGCTTGTGGCTACCGGTAGAAGAACCGGTATTTTTCGAACAACTGCAGCAATGGTTCATGAACCTGCCGCATTGCCGTGAACTGGGCATGGAGTTTGCCAATGCCGAGCGCGGCCGCATCACCCTCAAACTGCCGTTCAGCGAGAAGCTGATCGGTAACCCGCACACCCGCGTTATTCATGGCGGCGTGGTCACCTCGCTGATCGATACGGCCAGCGGCACTGCCATTTATTCTTTGTTGTCCGGCCCGGAGCCGGTGGCGACGCTGGATTTGCGCATTGATTACCTGCGCCCGGCGCGGCCTGATCTGCCGGTGTACTGCACGGCAGAGTGCTATCGCCTGACTGATCATGTGGCCTTTACCCGCGCAACGGCCTACCAGGACGACCCGGAAAAACCGGTAGCCCACGGTGTGGCGACATTTGCGCGCGGCATGGAGCCCAAAGGCAGCAGCGGCATCGCAAGCGGAGGGCAGCAAGCATGAGCGCACTGGCCAATATCCAGACCATTGATGATCTTTCCCGCGCGATTGCCGCGATTCCGTACGCGACCCTGCTGGGGATCAAGGTGCGTGAAGAAGCGGGCGAGCCCTTGTTTTATCTGCCGTTCCAGGACAGGAACATTGGCAACACCATCTTGCCGGCCTTGCATGGTGGCGTGATTGGCGGTTTCCTGGAAAACGCCGCTGTGCTGCATCTGATGTGGCAGCGAGAGGGCGAGGGCATTCCGCGCGTAATTGATTTTTCGATCGATTACCTGCGCAGCGGCCGGGCGCAGGATCTGTACGGCCGTTGCGAGATCGTGCGGCAGGGCAAGCGTATTGCCAACGTATTGATGACCGCGTGGCAAGACGATCCGACCAAACCCGTAGCCCAGGCGCGCGCGCATTTTCTGCTGGCCTGAACTGGCTGAACCGGTCTGATTCCTGACCGCCAGCCCACCTGAACCTGGAGTGTGCACGATGTTCAAAGCAGCAAGATATTGTGCGGTCTTGATGACGGGCGCATTGCTGGCGGGGTTGGCCCACGCTGCCGATGCGCCGGCCCAGGACATACCGGAAGCCTCACGCATTGCGGTTGAGCGCTTGCTGGAGCATATCCATCTGGACAAGACCTACGGTCTGATGCTGGAGCAGGCCAGTGCCGGGCCGGTAGCCGCACAGGTGCAGGCCATTCGTCAGGCTTTGCCCCAGTCCGGGCTGACGGGCGCGCAGCAACAGGCCGTGCTGGATCAGTTGCCGTTGTTTCAGCAACGGGCGCAGGCAAATTTCCGTGATTTCATGGAACAGACCGTGAGTTGGGAAACCATGCGCCCTTTGGTGATTCGCGCGTATGCGCAGAATTTCACCGTGGCCGAGATTGGCGATATTGACCGTTTTTACAGCACGCCCACGGGCCAGAAAGCGCTGAGCAGCATGCCGACGATCATGCGGCAACTGATGGTAGAGATGGCGCCAAGACTCTCGCAAAAATCCGTGTCGTACGGCCAGGAAATGGCCCGGCAGGCGCTGGAATTTGTTGAACAAGCCTGCCAATGCGACTTCCCGCCCAAAGGGCATGCCGCAGCGTCAGGCGACAAAAAGGGCAGCACACCGTAAACAACCGCGCGGCGGACGTGCTCTGCTATGCCGCGGATTTTACAGTTCTGTTTCCCCCGTATTCGCCGCAGATGGATAAAATGAACCTCCCGGCCGCTCCTGGCCGAGAGACATGCCAACAAGGATCACCATGACCCAAGTCTACAATTTCAGCTCCGGCCCGGCTGTACTGCCCCGGGATGTTTTGCTCACCGTTCAGGCGGAAATGACCGATTGGCATGGTTCTGGCATGTGCGTCATGGAAATGAGCCATCGTGGCAAAGAATTCACCCAGATCATTCATGAAGCCGAGACGGATTTTCGCAAGCTGCTGAATATTCCGGCCAATTACAAAGTGCTGTTCCTGCAGGGCGGGGCACACTTCAACTTTGGCATGGTGCCGCTGAACCTGGCTACCGAGTCCTCGGTTGTGGATTACGTCGATACCGGCCACTGGTCGCGCATTGCCATCAAGGAAGCGCGCCGTTATGCCAAGGTCAACGTGGTTGCTTCCAATGAAGACCGCAACGGGACCTACGTGCCGGATGTGGCCTCCTGGAAGCGCAGCGATAACGCCGCCTATCTGCATTACTGTTCCAACGAAACCATTGGCGGGGTCGAGTTCCCGTTTACGCCGGACGTGGATGTGCCGCTGGTGTGCGACATGTCGTCCAACATCCTGTCGCGACCGCTGGATATCTCGCGCTACGGGCTGATCTACGCCGGTGCGCAAAAGAATATCGGCCCGTCGGGCATGACGCTGGCGATCATCCGCGAAGACTTGCTGGGCAAGGCGCGTACCGGTACGCCGACCATGCTGGACTACCAGGTGCACGCCGACGCCGATTCGCTGTACAACACGCCGCCGACCTTTGCCATTTACGTGGCCGGCCTTGTGTTCAAGTGGCTGCTGGCCAATGGCGGGATCGGCGCGATGGAAGCGCGCAATATCGAAAAAGCCGCGCTCTTGTATGAAGCCATCGATAACTCCGGCGGTTTCTACAACTGCCCGGTAGAGCGCCCGTTCCGTTCGCGCATGAACGTGCCGTTCCGCCTGGCGGATGAAGCGCTGGATGACGCTTTCCTGGAAGGCGCACAAGCGCATGGTCTGCTGCAACTGAAGGGCCACCGCTCGGTTGGCGGCATGCGCGCGTCCATCTACAACGCCATGCCGCTGGAAGGCGTGCGGGCGCTGACCGAATTCATGCGTGACTTTGCGCGCAGCAAGTCATAAACCCGTGTTGGGGGCCGGCCGGTACATGGCCGGCCTGTCGGGTGCCTTGTGCTGAGGTACACTGCACCCCTGATGCAATTCATTTGCATATTGAACAAATAAAACATTGCCACAGGAGAGGGCATGTCTGACGAGCTGCTCAAGGGCCATCGCGAAGCAATCGACCGCATCGACGCGGAAATTCTCAAGCTGTTGAATCAGCGTGCCGAACACGCGCGCACCATTGGCGAGATCAAGGGTGGCGGCGTGGTGTATCGCCCTGAACGTGAAGCCCAGGTGCTGGCGCGGATCAAATCGCTGAACACCGGCCCCTTGTCGGATGAAGCCGCCGCCAAACTGTTCCGTGAGGTGATGTCGGCTTGTCTGGCGCTGGAACGCCCGCTGACCATTGCCTATCTGGGCCCGGAAGGCACGTTCAGCCAGGCTGCGGCCATCAAGCATTTTGGCCACGCCGCCAGTACCCAGGCCTGTGGCTCGATCGACGAAGCGTTCCGCGCGGTTGAATCGGGCTCGGCCGATTATGTGGTCGCACCGGTCGAGAACTCGACCGAAGGCGCCGTGGGTCGCACGCTGGATCTGATGGTCAGCTCGCCGCTCAATATCTGTGGTGAAGTGGTGCTGCGCATCCATCATCACTTGCTGCGCAAGGGCGATGGCGTTGCCGGCATCTTGCGGGTGTATTCGCACGCGCAGAGCCTGGCGCAATGCCATGAATGGCTGAACAAGAACCTGCCGGCCGGCGTGGAGCGGATTTCGGTCGCCAGCAATGCCGAGGCGGCACGCCTGGCCAGCAAGGAACCCAACAGCGCCGCGATTGCCGGTGATGCGGCGGCCGAGCGTTTTGGTCTGACCCGACTGGCGCAGAACATTGAAGACGAACCCAATAACACCACGCGTTTCCTGGTGCTGGGTGGTCAGCAAACCGGCCCGTCGGGCAAGGATCGTACCTCGCTGGTGGTGTCCGCGCCCAACCGCCCGGGCGCGCTGGCGTCGCTTGTCGAGCCGCTTTCAAGCAATGGCGTGTCGATGAGCAAGTTTGAATCCCGCCCCAGCCGCACCGGCTTGTGGGAGTACGTGTTCTTCATTGATGTGGAAGGGCATGTTTCCGAGCCTGGCGTGGCGCGGGCGCTGGATGCGCTGGGCAATGTCGCCGCGTTTGTGAAGGTGCTGGGTTCATACCCGCAGGCCGTCATTTAAACGGCACCCGCTTTACTTTGGATTGCGCTATGAAATCAGTGGTGGTGTTTTGCGGTTCCCGCAAGGGCGAGCGGCCAGAGTACCTGGCCGCCGCGCGTGAACTGGGCCAGACCCTGGCCGAACGTGAGCTGACGCTGGTCTACGGCGGTGGCCGCGTGGGCCTGATGGGTGCTGTGGCCGAAGCCGCGCTGGATGCTGGCGGCAAGGTCATCGGCGTAATTCCGGCTTTCATGCGCGAGCGTGAACTGGCGCTGGCCCAATGCACCGAGCTGATCGTGGTGGACTCCATGCACACCCGCAAGGCGCGCATGGCGGAACTGGGCGATGCCTTTATCGCCATGGCGGGCGGTTTTGGCACGTTTGACGAACTCTTCGAGATCCTCACCTGGGGTCAGATCGGCATTCATGGCAAGCCGGTCGGCCTGTTGAATACCGCGGGCTATTACAGCGCGCTGTACCAGTTCCTGGGCCAGACCGTGACCGAAGGCTTTGTGCACGATGGCGAACTGGCCAAGCTGCAAATGGCCAATACGCCGGCAGCGCTGGTCGAGCAACTGGCCGCCACGCCACTGTTGCCGGCCCGCTGGCAAAAAGCGGATCTGTTCAGCAAAACCTGAACCCGCTCCCCGAATTCATGGCGCTGCGCGGCCGGTCTGCGCCGCGCCTGTATCCAACAATACTCTGCATTGGTGATAGACGATGTCTCTGCGTGATCTGGCCCCCGAATACGTCCGCGCAATTGCGCCTTATCAACCCGGCAAGCCGATTGGCGAACTGGCCCGTGAAATGGGGCTGAACCCGGATGACATCGTCAAACTGGCCTCCAACGAGAACCCGCTGGGGATCAGCCCCAAAGCCAAGGCCGCGCTGGAGCGCGAAATTGCCGAACTGGCCCGCTACCCGGATGGTAACGGCTTTGATCTGAAAGCTGCCGTGGCAAAGAAATACAACGTCGGCATGGATCAGATTGTGCTGGGCAACGGTTCCAACGACATTCTGGAACTGGTCTCGCACGCATTTCTGACCAGTGCCGATGCGGCCGTGTATTCGCAATACAGCTTTGCCGTGTATGCCCTGGCCACCCAGGCGGTCGGTGCAACCCGCATTGAAGTGCCGGCGGTGGAATACGGCCATGATCTGGCGGCCATGCGTGCGGCCATCACGCCGAACACCAAGGTGGTGTGGATCGCCAACCCGAACAACCCGACGGGCACGCTGGCCCGCCCGGGCGATCTGGTGGAGTTCCTGGAAAGCTGCCCGGCCCATGTGCTGGTCGTGCTTGATGAGGCCTACACCGAATACCTGGCGCCGGAAAAGCGCCCGGATACGCTGGGCTGGCTCAAGCGCTTCCCTAATATCATCGTGGTGCGTACGTTCTCCAAGGCCTATGGTCTGGCCGGTTTGCGCGTCGGTTTTGCGCTGACCAGCCCGGAAGTGGCCGATATCCTTAACCGCGTGCGTCAGCCTTTCAACGTGAACAGCCTGGCGCAGGCCGCGGCAAGTGCCGCGCTGGACGACGTCGCGTTCCTGGAAGAATCCCGCCGTGTGAACGATGCCGGCATGAAGCAACTGACCGATGCCTTTGTCCGTCTGGGGCTGCCGTTTATTCCCAGCTACGGCAACTTTGTGACTTTCCACTGCGGCGATGCGGCTGCGCTGAACCAGTTCTTGCTCAAGCGCGGCGTGATCGTGCGGCCGATTGCCGGTTACGGCATGCCCGACAGCCTGCGCGTGTCGATCGGCACCGAGGCAGAAAACGCCCGCTTTATTGCCGCGCTGGAAGAAGCGCTGCAAGACTGACCCCGGTTGCAGTTCTCCTGAACAAAAAAGCCCGGCATCAAGCCGGGCTTTTTTTATGGTTGGCGAGGGCTAGTTCATCCGCACCACAACCTTGCCAAAGGGCCCGCGTTGCTGGTGGCTGAGCGCGGCGGGCAGGTCTGCCAGCGCGTATTCAGCCTCGATCACCGGTTTGATGTTGTTCAGATCCAGCCATTGCGCCAGTTCCCGCAGGCTTTTGCGATTGCCCACGCCAATGCCTTCAATGCGCGCGCGGCGGGCGAACATCAGCGGCGTGGGCACATTCAGATGGAAACCATCCAGAACGCCGATGATGGCGATGCGCCCGCCGGTGGCCAGCGTGCTCAGCGTGGCGGTCAGATCGCCGCCCGCCAGTTCAATCACATGGTCCACGCCGTGGCCGCCGGTGGCTGCCAGCACGGCGTCGGGCCAGTCTGGTTGCGTGCGGTCAATCACATGCTGTACGCCCAGCGCTTTGGCCCTGGCGCGTTTGTCGGCGCTGGCGCTGGTGAGGATGACTTGCGCCCCGTGGCCCAGCGCAATCTGCGCGGCAAACAGGGCCACGCCGCCGCTGCCCTGGATCAGCACCCTTTGCCCGGCTTGCAAATGGCCGCTGCTGATCAACGCGTTCCACGCAGTCAGCCCGGCGCAGGTCAGGGTACTGGCGGCGCTGTCATCCAGCGTTTCCGGCGCCGGGATCAGGTCTTCTTCATTAAAGACCAGATACTGGCTGAAGACGCCTGGCAGCACCGGCCCGCCAAAAGCTTTGCCCTGGGTAGAAGACTTGGGCAGCGGAGTGTCATGCCAGTTGGTCCAGAAGGTATTGATAACCCGCTGCCCTGGCGCCACGCGTTTCACGCCCGGGCCGACCTGCGCCACGGTGCCGGCCATGTCAGAGCCCGGCACGAACGGAAACGCCAGCGCTGCGCCCATGCCGTTTTCCACCGTGAGATGGTCACGGAAGTTGACCGACACCGCCGCCACTTTCACCAGTACCTCATGCGGTCCGGGTTGCGGCACCGGGACATCGACCAGTTGCAGTTGTTCGCGGCCGAAACCGGCCATTTGCCATTGTTTTGCAGTGTGTTGCGTCATGATCAGTGCCTCAGGCTGGATGGATATCGTCATGGTATTGGCGAAAATACGGCCTGTGTTGTGCTATAAATTCGCAACAATGTAGACCTTATGGAAACAATGGCATGGCCGGGCTGGAGCGACTCAGCGGGATCGCCGTATTTGTGCAGGTTGTGGAATCGGGCAGTTTCAGCGCGGCAGCCAGTCGCCTGCATCTGTCACGTTCTGCGGTGGGCAAAACCGTGGCGCGGCTGGAGGTACGCCTTGGCGTGCGCTTGTTTCACCGCACCACCCGCAACCAGAGCCTGACCGACGAAGGCCAGATGTTTTACCAGCGCTGCCTGCGCGTACTGGCAGAGCTGGACAACGCCGAAGACGAACTGGCCCAGGGCCGGCGCGAGCCCACCGGCCGCATGCGTATCACCATGCCGGTGTTGTTTGGCCGCCGCTGCATCGCCCCGGTGTTGCTGGAACTGGCCGAACGCTGGCCGCGCCTGCAACTGGAGCTGGCGTTCAGTGACCGCAAGGTGGATCTGGTAGAAGAGGGCTTTGACCTGGCCATTCGCAGCGGGCCGCTGACTGATACGCCCGGCCTGAAAATGCGCCCCCTGGGGGAACACAACATGCTGATCTGCGCAGCGCCCGCCTGGCTGGCCCGCCATGGCACGCCGCACACGCTGGCACAACTGGCCGGGCAAGAGGCCATTTTTTACGGCCGCAGCGCGCAGAATGCAGATTGGTCTTTCCAGGGCCTGAGCGGCGAAGCGCTGACCGTGCAGGTGGTGCCCCGTATCGCACTGGATGATCTGGAAGTGATGATGCTGGCCGCCTGCCAAGGGCTGGGCGTGGTGCGGCTGCCCAGCTGGCTGGCCGCCGAGGCTTTGCAGCGCGGCGAGCTGGTCGAGCTGTTTTTTCCGGAGCGCACCCAGGGGATCGCGGTGGCCGCCATCTGGCCGAATGCGCCGCAGACACCGCTCAAAGTGCGCTGGGTGCTTGATGCCTTGCTGGACAAGGTTGCGCCCATCTTGCGGACATCTTTGCCACAAAGCGCACTGGCACTGGATGACACGGGAATGAAAATCTAAGATACGGCATGGTCCGGGCTGGCAGGCCACGCGCCCGGAAACACACCCACACTGGTACGGCATGACGCTTGCCGTGTCTGTTCAACCCCATATCACGCGGCCACAAGCCGTGTGCAGGATGACGCTCAACCATGTTGAAAACCCTGGAACAACGCTTTCGCGCGCTCGAAAGCGGCGTGGATTTCTGTTCGCTGCGGTTTGTCGAGGAAGAAACCGAAAGCCTCGCCGTACGCCAGAACATTCCGCAACCGGTCGGCCGCAGTCTGGACCGCGGTGTCATGATCACGGTCATGCATCAAGGCGGCTACGGTTATGCCGCCACGCCAGACCTCTCCGACGCCGGCATTACCGCCGCCTTTGAGCGGGCCAAAGCCTGGGCACTGGCCACCGCGCACCGCTCGGTGTTTGACTACCGCCAGATCGCCCCGCCCAATCCCACCGGCCGTTACCTTGGGCCGACTGCAGACCAGCCATTGAACTGGCACCGCAAAGACCTGATGGCGCTGCTGATGGATGAATCGCGCGCCTGCCAGATCGACGAGCGCATTGTTGACTGGGGCGCCAATGTGGACCGGCTGGAAGTGCGCCAGCTGTATCTGACCTCTGGCGGCGGCGCGGTGGAGCAACACTATCGCGCGGTGATTCCGTCACTGTCGGCCACCGCGTTTGCCGATGGCGATTCGCAAACCCGCAGTCTGGGCGGCCAATACAACGGTTATTGCCGTCAGGGCGGCATGGAAGTGCTGGCGCAGTCCGGCCTGTATGGCGCGGGCAAGCGCGTGGCGGATGAAGCGTTGCAACTGTTGCTGGCACCCAACTGCCCCAGCGGCAATATGGATCTGCTGCTGATGCCCTCGCAAATGATGCTGCAAATCCACGAGAGCATTGGTCATCCGCTGGAGCTGGACCGCATTCTGGGTGATGAACGTAACTACGCCGGCACCAGTTTTGTCTCGCTGGATATGTTTGGCGAATACCGTTACGGCTCGCCGCTGCTGAATGTGACTTACGATCCGTCCCGCAGCAATGAATTTGCTGCCTACGGCTGGGATGATGACGGCAACGCCGCCGAAAAGGCGTTCCTGATCCGCGATGGCATGCTGGAGCGCCCGCTGGGCGGCGCCATCAGCCAGGCGCGGGCGGCTGCTGAAGGCAAGCCGGTGCAAGGCGTGGCCAACAGCCGCTCCAGCAACTGGAACCGCGCGCCGATCGACCGCATGGCCAACCTGAACGTGGAAGCCGGTGACAAAACGCTGGATGAACTCATCGGTGGCATTGAGCACGGCGTGCTGATGGACACCAACGTCTCCTGGTCGATTGACGACTCGCGCAACAAGTTCCAGTTCAGCTGCGAGTGGGGCCAGGTCATTGAAAATGGCCAGTTGAAAGGCGTGGTGAAGAACCCGGGTTACCGCGGGATTTCCGCCACCTTCTGGCGCGCGCTCAAGGCTGTTGGCAACGGGGCGACCGATGACGTCATGGGCACGCCGTATTGCGGCAAGGGCGAGCCCAACCAGGTGATTCGCGTGGGGCATGCCTCCCCGGCGTGTGTGTTCGGCAATATCGAAGTATTCGGGGGGGAAGGCGCATGAGCCAGCATCAAACCAGTTTGCGCACGCATTTTTATGCGCTGGCCGATCTGGCCAAATACCAACTGCAGGCCGATGAGGGTTTTACGCTGTGGCTGGAAGGCGAAACCTCTGACTTTATCCGGTTCAACCATGGTCTGGTACGCCAGGCGGGGCAGGTGGCGCAGGCCTACCTGACCGTGCGCCTCGTCAACGGCCAGAAGCATATTTCACAAAAGATCGTGCTCTCGGGCAATGCCACGGACGAAGCCACGCTGGCAGGCGTGATGACCGATCTGCGGGAAGCGCTGGCAGATGTGGAAGAAGACCCGCATCTGCTGCTGTCGGCCCAGGTGCAATCGACCGAGGCGGTGACCGCCAACCAGTTGCCGCCCGCTGAAGAGATGGTGGCCGACATTACCGAAGCCGCAGCCGGGCTGGATCTGGTCGGTATTCTGGCGGTCGGGCCGGTGGTGTACGGCTTTGCCAATCATCATGGCCAGCGCAACTGGCAGGAAACCGCCAGCTGGAACTTCGACTGGAGCCTGTATTCGCACGGCGACAAGGCAGTGAAACGCGGCAGCGCCGGTTTTGTCTGGGACAAGCACGCCATCCGCGCCGAGATTGAAGCGGCCCGCGCGCAAGCCGCCTTGCTGGGCCAGGCGCCCAAGTCGCTCACGCCGGGCGCGTATCGCGCTTATCTGACACCGGCCGCGCTGGGCGAGATCATCAGCATGCTCAACTGGGGCGGGTTCTCTGAGAAAAGCATGCGCACCAAGCGCAGCCCGTTGCTCAAATTGCAAGGTGGCGCGTCGTTTTCCGACCTCGTCAGTATGCGGGAAGACACGGTCGGCGGCCTGGCGCCGCGGTTCCAGCAAGAAGGCTTTATCAAGCCTGATCACGTGGCGCTGATCGACCATGGCAAGCTCACCGGCAGCCTGATCAGCCCGCGTACCGCACGGGAATACAACATTGCCGGCAACGGGGCCGATGGCTCTGAAGCGGCAGCCTCGTTCAGCATGCTGGGCGGCGAGTTGCCGCAGTCGCAGGTGCTTGAAGCGCTGGGCACCGGGTTGTATGTAAGCAACCTGTGGTATCTGAACTACTCTGACCGTGCCGCCGGCCGCCTGACCGGCATGACCCGTTTTGCCTGCTTCTGGGTAGAAAATGGCGAGATCGTCGCCCCGCTGAACGTCATGCGCTTTGATGACACGCTGTTCCGCATGCTGGGGAGCGAGCTGGAAGCACTCACCCAAGAGACCACCTTCCTGGCCGATGCCGGCAGCTACGGCGGTCGTAGTAGCGCCAGCATGAACTTGCCGGGTGCCTTGTTGCGGGAACTGAAACTGGTGTTGTAAGGCAGATGTTGCACACAAAAAAAGCCCCGCAGATGCGGGGCTTTTTATTGGCGCCAACCAGTGTGGACGGGATCAGAACGACTTCTGCAACGACTTCATGTCAATCACGAAGCGGTACTTCACATCGCTCTTGAGCATGCGCTCGTAGGCATCGTTGATGTTCTGGATGTCGATCACTTCAATATCGCTGACGATATTGTGCTCGGCGCAGAAATCCATCATTTCCTGGGTTTCTGCGATACCACCAATGCACGAACCGGCAATCTGGCGACGGCGCATCACCAGCGGTACGGTCATCAGCGCAGGTTCTACCGGGCCGATCAGGCCGACCAGCACCAGCGTGCCATCGCGTTTGAGCGTATTGGCGTACGGGTTCAGGTCATGCGAGTACGGCACGGTGTCCAGAATGAAGTCGAACGCGTTGGCAACGGCGTCCATCTGGGCTTGATCGGTCGACAAAACAACGTGATCTGCACCCAGACGGCGGGCTTCGGCTTCCTTGCCCGGCGAGCGGGTAAACAGCGTCACGTCCGCGCCCATGGCCTTGGCAAACTTCAGGCCCATATGGCCCAGACCGCCCAGACCAATCACCGCAACCTTGCTGCCTTTGCCCACTTTCCAGTGCTTGAGCGGCGAGTACGTGGTGATACCGGCGCACAGCAGCGGCGCGGCCGCCTTGAGGTCGATCTTGTCAGACACGTTGACCACAAATTTGTCGGACACCACGATGCGTTCCGAATAGCCACCAAACGTCGGCATGCCATCGTGACGATCCACGCCGTTGTACGTCGGGGTCGGGTAGGCCTCGCAATACTGCTCCAGGCCCTCGGCACACGCGGCGCAATGCTGGCAGGAATCCACCAGGCAACCCACGCCGACCAGATCGCCTTCCTTGAATTTGCTGACGCTGGCGCCCACGCTGGTCACGCGGCCGATGATTTCGTGGCCAGGCACCATCGGGTAAATGCTGTTGTGCCAGTCGTTGCGGGCCTGATGCAGGTCAGAGTGACACACGCCGCAATACAGAATGTCGATCACGACATCGTTGGCGCGCGGGTCACGACGGGTGACCAGCGCAGGGGCCAGCGACGAGGTAGCCGACTGCGTGGCAAAACTACGGATATTCAAAGCCATGATTTTCTCCTGTCATGTTGCGGGCATCCCCGCCGGCAGGCAGGGAAACTGCTGCGTATTATTGAAGAGTGTGCCGCGCGCTTGAATGCCCGTTTCTGCGGAACACTTGCCTGATTCTGCTGATCCGCTTCGCAACACCTGTCGCGCGCGCGGATACGCTGATACATTCGTCCAGCCTTGTTTCCAGCCTGTGACAAAATCATGAATGCCAGCTATTTGCCCGTTAACCAGCCGCTTGCCGACCTGATCCTGCAATTGCAGCCGGAATACGGCATCACCGAGACCAGCCTGCCCGGTGTGACGCTGATGCGCGTGAACCAGAATACGCCGCGCATTCCGGTGTTCTATGAACCAGGCATTTTTGTGATCGCCCAGGGACGCAAGGTGGGTTATCTGGGCGAGCACACCTGGCAATACGATGCGCACAACTACCTGGTGATGTCAGTGCCGCTGCCGTTTGAATGCGAGACGCAAATCCATGGCACCGAGCCATTCCTGGGCGTGCGCATCCCGGTGGATTCCGGTTTGCTGCGCGAGTTACTGCTGCAAATGGAAACCCTGCCAGACATCAATCATGCCGAAACCAGCCCGGATGTCCCCATGGCCTCGGTGCCGCAAGATTGCACGCTGAACGACGCCGTGCTGCGCCTGATGCAATGCCTGCAAAACCCGCTGGAAAGCCATGTGCTGGGCCCGCAACTGGTACGGGAAATCGTGTTCCGTGCCTTGCAGGGCAGCCAGGGCACCGCGCTGCGGGCCGTGGTGGGGCGCCAGGGCAACTTCAGCCGCATGGCCCGTGCCCTGCGGCGCATGCATACCGAATACGCCTCCGCGCTGGACATCGACACCCTGGCGCAGGAAGCCAACATGAGCGTCTCGGCCTTCCATCACAATTTCAAGGCCATGACGTTTACCTCGCCGCTGCAATACCTCAAGCGCGTGCGACTGCACAAAGCGCTTTTGCTGATGGTGCAGGACGGGCTGAACGTCAGCGCCGCCGCCAACCGCGTCGGCTACGAAAGCCCCTCCCAGTTCAGCCGCGAATTCAAACGCTGTTTCGGCCGCAGCCCGGTGGAAGAGGTGGGGGCGGCGCTGGCGCAGTAAAGCCTGCTTTGCGCGCCATCAACGGGAAGCAGGTTCGTGCTTGGGTGGTGTAAACAAAATGTTTACATTTGTGCGATAATTTTTATTCGCACCCACCTCATGATCAAGTCGTTCTGTCACGCAGGGCTGCAGCATTTCTTTGAAACCGCAAGCAAAGCGGGCATTCAGCCGGCCCACGCGAGCCGTTTGCGTATTGTGCTCGCTTTACTTGATCAGGCCGTGGAGATTGAGCGTGATCTGTGCGCACCTACCCTGCGCCTGCACCGGTTGCGGGGAGACAAATCTCACCTGTGGTCGGTGACCGTGCGCGCCAACTGGCGGATTACGTTTGAGTTCCGCAACGGCGATGCGTACATCGTTGATTATCTGGATTACCACTGAGAGCCGATCATGCAAATGCATAACCCACCACACCCGGGCGAGGTGCTCAAGGCCATGTGGCTTGATCCATCTGGCATCAGCATCAGTGAGTTGGCCGCCCGCATCGGGCAGTCCCGCACCATCATGTCACGCATTGTGAACGGCCATGCTTCGGTGACGCCGGAAATGGCCATGCGCTTGTCTATTGCACTGGGTACCACGCCGCAGGTCTGGATGAACCTGCAAAACGCGCACGACCTGTGGCAATGGGAGCAGCGGCGGGCAGAATTCAATATCACGCCGTTTGACCTGAAGGCCGCGTAAAAGCCGGATTAATGCAGCAAATGAGCGCAGGTTGACCGCAAAATCCTCGCCTGTGATCCCATCCACAGTTTTGTTCACCGCGTTACAAGCTGATGTATTTGCGGGTCGTCGCGCAATGAAACGACCCCGTTATTGGCTTATGTGGGTACCCAAACCCGCAGACACCAATAACCCAGGAGATACATCATGAAAAACGTTTCCCGCCTTTTGCTTGCAGTTGCCGGTACTTTCATCGTGATGGGTGCCTACGCGGCTGACACGGCGACTGAAGTCCAGCGTGATACCAACCAGCAAGAACGGATCGAGCAGGGTCTGCAGAATGGCTCGCTGACCACCAAAGAGGCTGGCCGGCTGGAGCAGGATGAGTCCCGCGTGGATCGGGCGCAGGCCAATGCCGAGCGCAACGGCAATCTGTCTGCGACAGAAAAAGCCCGCATCCAGCGTGACCAGAATCAGGTCAGCCAGGCCATCAACCGGGATGAAACCAATGGTGCGCGCGGCAACCCCAACTCGGCTTCCAGCCAGCGTATGCAAGCCGACGTGCAACGCAACGTCAATCAGGATCAGCGCATTGAAAACGGTGTGAAAAGCGGTGCGCTGACCAACCGGGAAACCGGCAAGCTGGAACGCGGCCAGGCGCATGATGATCATCTGCAAGCGCGTGCCGCCCGCAACGGGCACGTGGGGCAGGGCGAGCAGCGGCATATCCAGATGGCAGAGAACCATCAATCCAACCGGGTCTGGAATAAAAAGCACAATGACGTGGTGCGTTGATCCCGCACGCGGCACTGACCGGAACGGGCGCTTGGGCGCCCGTTTTTTCCGTGCCTGGCCGGTTGCGGTAAAGTGCCATGCAGGCACGCAACCGGGATCAATGAATCATGGCGCAGAACATTTACGACAACGCGGCTTTTTTTGACGGTTACACCCAACTGCCCCGCCAGGTGATCGGTCTGGATGGTGCGCCGGAATGGCCCGCCATTCGTGCCGTGTTGCCGCCGGTAACGGGCCTGCGCGTGGCAGACCTGGGCTGCGGTTTTGGCTGGGCCGCCCGCTGGCTGCGGGAGCAAGGCGCCGCGTCGGTGCTGGGTCTGGATCTGTCGCAAAAGATGATTGAACGGGCCCGCGCCATGACGCAGGACCCGGCCATTGAATACGCCATTGCTGATCTGGATGCGTTGAGCTTGCCGGCCGCGGCGTTTGATCTGGTTTATAGCGCGCTGGCATTTCATTACGTCCCGGACTTCAGCCGCCTGGTGCGCACGATCCGGCAGGCGCTGGCACCGGGCGGGCAGCTGGTGTTCACCATTGAGCATCCGGTCTTCATGGCGGCAAACCACGCCCACTGGATCAAGGATGAGGACGGCCGCGACACCTGGCCGGTCAACCGCTATGCCGATGAGGGCGAGCGCTGCACTGACTGGTTTGTCGATGGCGTCATCAAATATCACCGCACGCTGGCAACCACGCTCAATACGCTGATCGAGGCCGGGTTTCATTTGCAGCACATCAACGAGTTTGCGCCCACGCCAGCGCAGGTAGCAAAGGTGCCGGCGCTGGCACCGGAGCGCGAGCGGCCGATGATGCTGATTGTTTCGGCCTCCGTCCAGGGCTGATCAGCTGACCTGGATGTTGACGCGATCCGGATAAAACGCCAGATAGCCCTTGATGTCGGCGACGGCATCGTGCGGCGTTTCGTACGTCCAGACCGCATTCAGCCCGCGCTCGGCATCGGCGGCAATGTTGTAGTAATGGCATTCGCCTTTGTACGGGCACCAGGTTTCGTGGCTGGAGCGCGCCAGCAAACCCATGTCCACGTCTTCGCGCGGGATGTAATACACCGGCGGGTAGCTGGCTTCACGCAAGGTGATGGCGTTGCGGGTATCGACCAGCGTATGGCCCAACGCTTTGATCAGCACGTGCTGGCCTTCGCGGGTGAGGGTGATGGGATGATCCGGGCCGGGAATCCTGACGGTGCGTTCGGGCATGGCGGGTCTCTCTGTGGCGTGTGGGGCATACATGAGGATGTATGCGACATCACGCAAGGCGCAGCCAAACCTGAAGGCCGGCAGACCCGCCAGACGGTGGCCGCTTAGTTTTCTGCCGCCTGGCACACCTTGTTGCGCCCGCTGCGCTTGGCCTCATACAAGGCCATGTCGGCGCGGGCCAGCAAAGAGGCCGCGGCTTCACCTTCGTGCAGTTCTGCTGCGCCAATGCTGACGGTCAGGCGCACGTCCGGCAACGCGGGCCAGGTGTGTTCGTTGACGGTGGTGCGGATGCGTTCGGCAATCTGCAGTGCGCCGGCCAGTTGCAGGCCGGGGAGCAAGAGGGTGAATTCTTCACCGCCGTAACGGGCGATGAATTCGTCGCTGCGGCAGGCAGAGGCAATCAATTGCACCACGCCCTGCAGCACCTGGTCGCCCAGAATATGGGTGAAGCGGTCGTTGATCTCTTTGAAGTGATCCAGATCGATCATCAGCACGCACAGCGGCCAGCCATCGTTGCAGGATTCTTCATGCAGGCGCGCCAGCCGTTCTTCCAGCGCGCGGCGGTTCCAGGCGCCAGTCAGGGCGTCGGTCTGTGCCACGCTGGAGAGCGTCTGGATGGTTTGTTCATGCGTTTGCACGCGCGCCAGCAGGCGGTGGTTTTCGTGGCGGGCCCGTTCCAGCTCCATGCGCTGTTCCAGCCGCGCCAGCCGGCGCTGGGTGGCGTGTTGCAGTTTTTGCTCGTTCAGCCGCGCTCTTTGCGATTCCAGCGCTTGATGCCAGGCGCGGTGATGATGCAGCGCGGCCTCAAACTGGCCGAAGGCCTTGTTGACCTGATAAAGCTGGTGATGAATGCGCAGGATCAGGCTGGGCGCGTTCAGGATCAGTGCGTCATCCAGGGCCTGGTGCAATTGCGTCAAGGCGTCGGCGCGCTTGTTTTGTCGTTCCAGCAAACCGGCCCAGGCAATGCGGGTGATGATTTCGCCCCATTGCTGGCGCTGCGAGCCTTGCTCGCATGCGTCCAGCGCTTCATCAACCCAGGTTTGCGCGGCGACGTAATCGCCATTGCTGGTATGCGCTTCAGCGTAATAGGCCGCCAGTTCGATCTGCCAGGTCGCTTTGCCCCGTGCTTTGGGCAGGGCATCGTGCGCAATCTTCAGCGCCACAAACGCGCTGGGCGTTTGTTCCAGCCGCAGAAAATCAGCAGCCAGGCACAGGTAGGTTGCGCAATAAATGGTCGGATCGTAGAAGGTGTGGCCGTATTCGGCCGAGCGCAAATGATGCGTCTTGGCGGCTTCAAAATCGCCCAGCGCAAAGTGGATCTTGCCGATGCCCAGGTGGCTGCGTACGCATAGCGCGGTGTTGCGCGCGGCAATGGCCAGTTCCAGGCATTCCACCCAGTAGCGCATGGCCTGATCAAAGCGGCCTTGCAGCAAGACGCTGTCGGCGGCCTGATCCAGCGCCACGGGCAGGTCTTCGGTCAGGCGGTGACGGCGGGCGGCCTCAATGGCGCGTTCCAGCAGCGGCGTGCCGGTTTCCAGTTGCCCCTGGTACATCAGCGTCAGCGCGTGAAAAAGCCGGGCGCGGGCCAGTGTGGCCTGGCTGTGCAGCACGGCGGCTTCTTCGGCAATGTTAAGCGCCACCCGGCGTGCTTCTTCCGGCGCACTCATCAACATGTCGGCAATGAGGTCGAGTTCGGTATCCAGCAAATGTGCGTGCCCGCCCTGCGTCATGGTTGCTCCAGCGGGTTCATGCTGGGGAAGCGCGCCAGCACCGGGGCTTTGAGCACGCTGCGCAGCGCGGTTCTGGGATCATGCACGCGACAGGCGCGCAGGCAGATACGGGCAGCGGGGCTTTGCATGTGGCGGATCAGTTCTTCCAGTTCGACGACCAGCGCCTCCAGCACGCTGTGCTGCTGCTCTGCCGGCACCACCAGCACAAAACTGGCGGTGGAATAACGCGCGGCGTGGCACGACTTGTGGCGCGCAAAAATCGCCAGGCGCCGGCCCAGGTCAGACAGCACCTGGTCGCCAATCGCAAACGAATAGTGCTCGCTGATCTCGTTGAGGTTTTCCAGCCGGATATTCAACAGGCTGGTGGCCTGGCCATCCAGCCGCAACAATTCTTGTTCCAGCCCGCCGCGTTCAATGGGCGAGAGATCGGCCCGCAAGGCCAGCCGCGCCTGATTGGCAGCACGTTGCTGGGTGGCGGCCTGGCGCTCTTGCAAGAGGTCGTTTTCCTTGCGTGCCTGAATCACTTCCAGCCGCAATTGCAGCTGCGCCAGGCGGCTGGGGGAGGGTCGGCAGCCCGGTTCATCCAGCCGTTTCAGATACGCCAGGCGGGTTGCGTGATAGGCCTCATGCGCGGCCAGTGCCGCTTCAAAGTGGCCACGGGCTTCTTCAGAAGTGCACAGCACCAGATACAGCGACTGCAGCAAATGGCCGGTGTCAAATTCGTGGGCGAGCGTGATCGCCTCTTGCAGATCGCTGACCGCGGCTTCATAGCGACCGCTGTTGCGGTGCAGGCGCGCCAGTTCTTTCAGGCATTGCACGGTCACCCAGGGCGAGTCTGACTGGCGCGCCAGCGTCAGCGCTTCGTTCAGATCGCGCTGGGCTCGCTGGCTGTTGCCGTTCTGGAAGGCATGCAAGCCCTGGTAATACAGCGTTTCCGCCCACCAGGTCGGTTCGCGTTCCGGCGTGATCAGGTCTTGGGCAACCTGCAGCAAGGGCAGGGCCTGATGCGACATATGCTGGCGCACGTAATCACCGGCCAGCGCGATGGCGCATTTGGCGATGGTGGCCGGGTCTTTGCTCTGGCAGGCAAATTCATAAGCCTGACGGCGCAGGGTCAGCGCGTGTTGCGTGTCTTCAATTAACTGGTAGTAATTGCCGATACCGGCACAGGCGACGGCGGCCAGTTCGGTCTGGCGGCTCATCATGGAAATTTCCAGGCACGCCATCCACGCATCCAGCGCACCGGCATAACGGCCCAGACCGCGCTGGCATTCGGCCATGACCCACAAGGCCTGGGCCCGTTCTGCGGGCGAGTTCTGCAACAGCCGCAAAGAACGGCGCGCGGCGTTCAACCCCTGGGCAAATTGGCGGCGGCCCCAATAGGCATGGGCCTGGGTAATCCAGCATTGCGCCAGTTGCGTGTGCTCGTCCGGCGCCACATGGCGACGCGCCCGCCGCACCAGTTCCAGCGCGCGCGACTGATCGGAGGCAACACAGCGTTGCGCTTCTTCAATCAGGGCAGCGGGATCAGGTCTAGTCACTTTTGGCGGCTTGGCTAACAGGCGGTTCAGGCAGTGTATATTAGAATTTTCTTCCTTGCGCTTTTAGACAGTAGTGTCGCCAAAAATGTGGGTTTTTTGCTAAAAATCGGCTTTTCGTCGTAAGGATTAAATTGTCTTTGGCAAACAGCTTGCCGACTTTTGGCATTTGTCGGTCAAAACCAGGCGTTGATCGATCAAGTTGTAAGGAATGACTTACAAATAAAAACGCCCTGAACAAGGTCAGGGCGTTTGACGCATATCAGCCTTGCGCGGGCAAGGCCGGATGGCGGGTTTTCAGTTCACACAATCGACGTAATAACTGGTCAGGCCGTTTTCTTGCACCGCCACCAGACCATGGATGTAGGTCTCAAAGCCCGGGAAGCGCTGGTTGAACTCACGGGCAAACTTCAGGTAATCAACAATGGTCTTGTTGAAGACTTCACCCGGAATCAGCAGCGGAATGCCCGGCGGGTAGGGCGTGAGCATCACGGCGGTGACGCGGCCTTCCAGTTCATCCAGCGGCACACGTTCGATCTCGCGGTGCGCCATCTTGGCAAAGGCCTTGGCCGGCTTGAGCGCGGGGACCAGATCAGACAGGTACATTTCTGTCGTCAGGCGCGCCACATCACGGGCCTTGTAGATACCGTGGATTTGCTGGCACAGGTCTTTGAGGCCGATGCGTTCGTACTGCGGGAACTGCTGAACGAACTCCGGCAGAATGCGCCACAGCGGCGCGTTCTTGTCGTAGTCGTCCTTGAACTGTTGCAGCGCGGTCAAGAGCGTGTTCCAGCGGCCCTTGGTAATGCCGATGGTGAACAGAATGAAGAACGAATACAGGCCGGTCTTCTCGATCACCACGCCGTGCTCGGCCAGATACTTGGAGACGATCGACGCCGGAATGCCCGACTCCGAGAAATCGCCCGCCATGTTCAGGCCCGGGGTGATGATGGTGGCCTTGATCGGGTCCAGCATGTTGAAGCCTTCGGCCACGTCGCCAAAGCCATGCCATTCTTCACCGGCTTTGAGCATCCAGGCGTCACGGTGATCCAGACCTTCGTCGGTCAGATCAGCAGGGCCCCAGACCTTGAACCACCAGGAGTCACCGTACTCTTCATCCACCTTGCGCATGGCGCGGCGGAAATCCAGCGCTTCAGCAAGGGATTCTTCCACCAGCGCGGTGCCGCCCGGGGCTTCCATCATGGCCGCGGCCACATCGCAGCTGGCGATAATGGCGTACTGCGGGCTGGTGGAGGTATGCATCAGATACGCTTCATTGAAAATGTCGCGATCCAGCTGGGTTTGCTCGGCGTCCTGCACCAGAATCTGCGACGCCTGCGACAGGCCGGCCAGCAGTTTGTGGGTGGATTGCGTCGAGAACACCATCGATTCTTTACAACGCGGGCGGCCTTCGCCAATGGCGTGGTAATCACCGTAGAAATCATGGAATGCCGCGTGCGGCAGCCAGGCTTCATCAAAGTGCAGCGTTTCAATCTCGCCGTCCAGCAAGCCTTTGATTTCTTCCACGTTGTACATGATGCCGTCGTACGTGGATTGCGTGATCGTCAGCACGCGTGGCTTCACATCCGGATTGGCTTCCAGCTTTTCGCGGCAGAACGGGTTGGCCAGCATCTTTTTGCGGATGTTTTCCGGCTCGAACTCGCTGCGCGGAATCGGGCCGATGATGCCGTAATGGTTACGCGTCGGCATCAGGAACACCGGCACGGCGCCCGTCATCATGATGGCGTGCAAAATGGATTTGTGGCAGTTGCGATCCACCACCACGATGTCGCCCGGAGCCACGGTAGAGTTCCACACAATCTTGTTGGAGGTGGATGTGCCGTTGGTGACAAAGAACAAGTGATCGGCATTGAAAATACGTGCCGCGTTGCGCTCGGACGCGGCGACCGGACCGGTGTGGTCCAGCAACTGGCCCAGTTCATCCACCGCGTTGCAGACGTCGGCGCGCAGCATGTTTTCGCCAAAGAACTGGTGGAACATCTGGCCGACCGGGCTCTTCAGGAACGCCACGCCGCCAGAGTGACCCGGGCAGTGCCAGCTGTAAGAACCGTCCTGGGCGTAATGCGTCAGCGCGCGGAAGAACGGCGGCGCCAGGGTATCAAGGTAAGACTTGGCTTCGCGGATGATATGGCGCGCCACGAACTCCGGCGTGTCTTCATGCATGTGAATGAAGCCATGCAGTTCACGCAGGATGTCGTTCGGGATATGGCGAGCGGTGCGCGTTTCGCCATACAGGTAAATCGGAATATCCGGGTTGCGACGGCGGATTTCTTCAACAAAGTGCCGCAGGCTGGTCAGCGCAGTGGTGGTTTCTTCTGCACTGCCGCCACCGAACTCCTCGTCATCAATCGACAGAATAAAACCGGCTGCGCGGCTTTGCTGCTGCGCAAATGACGTCAGATCGCCATAGCTGGTATAGCCGATCACATCCATGCCTTCGGACTCAATGGCCGCAGCCAGTTCACGAATGCCGGAGCCGCTGGTGTTTTCCGAGCGGAAGTCTTCGTCGATGATTACAAGGGGAAAATAAAATCGCATGCCAATGTCCTTCAAATAAAAACATTAGCGCTTCGGGCACGAGGCTTATAGGCGCAGCTAGAAAAAATGGGCGCTAGAGCAATCCGTTCTGGATAAGAGCGGTGCTCATCCTCCGCATGGCGGCAGGCAGGCGTCAGAAAGCATGTGACCCGCAACGTGTAAAAACGTTGCAAACCCATGTCCGCCGCGGGGCCGGGGCCGGTCTGGGACGTCCTTGAAAGGCGCGTATATTAACGTGTTTTTTCTCCATGAAAATGGAGATTTGATGAAATGCAAAACACAGTGGCCGCCACAACGGCTGCCAGCGCCGTAATTCACCTTTGTTTTAGCAGGATATCCCTTTGTAAAACAAAGATTTGAGTGATGCGGCGCGAGCCTGGAAAACAGCGTGTTTTTTTGCAAAAAAACCGCGTTTTTTGCAGCAGCCAGAGACAAGCGGCAACGCACGCTGGCCGCTGCATGAAAAAACCGCCATCAAGGCGGTTTTTTTCTTGCCCCCGGCACGTTGCCGGATCACCCCAGCCGCGTGTGCGCCGCGCGGTGCAGCCGGTCTTGTACTGCCAGCCACGGCGCGGTGTGCGGTGGCAGTTCCAGAAAGATGGTGTGGTAGCTCTTGCGATCAAGCTGGCGCAACGTGTCGTAGATTTGCTGGGCGTAGCTTTGCGGGTCGGCCGGCAATTGCAGTACGTCTATCCCGCAGATGGGGATGTCGCGCTCGCCGCAGGTAACCAGCACCACGCGCTGGCCGCGCTCGAACGCCAGATAGGCCTGGTCATCGACCATGCTGGCTGCGCCCGTGACCAGCGGGGTGCGCGGCGAGTAGTGCGAATCAAGCAGGCCAGAGACGCGCACGTTGGCGGTGTCGGATTTCTGGTGATGCACCAGTGGCACGCCCAGCAGCGCTTCAATGGCTTCCCGCGGCACGCCACCCGGGCGCAGCAAGGTGGGCTGATCACCCGTCAGACCGACGATGGTCGATTCCACGCCGATATCGCACGGGCCGCCATCCAGCACCAGTGGCAGCGCGTCACCAAACTCATCCCGCACGTGTTGGGCGGTGGTCGGGCTGACATGGCCAAAGCGGTTGGCCGAAGGCGCCGCGATCCCGCCGCCGAATTGCTTGAGCAGCGCGTGCGCCAGTGGGTGCGACGGTGCGCGGATGCCGACGGTGTCCTGGCCACCGGTCACGGCATCGGGCACGTGCGGCTGGCGCTGCAAAATCAGGGTAAGCGGGCCGGGCCAGAAGGCGCCGGCCAGTTTATAAGCGGCATCGGGAATATTCTGCGCCCAGTCAGCCAGTTGGGCCACGCCGGCCACATGCACGATGACCGGGTGATCTGCCGGGCGGCCTTTGAGCGCAAAAATGCTGCGCACGGCTTCCGGGTTATCAGCGTCTGCAGCCAGGCCATAGACCGTCTCGGTCGGCAAACCCACCAGCCCGCCGGCGCGCAGGTGGGCAATCGCGAGGTCTATCTGTTCTTGCTGGCTGGCGGAAACGGTCATGGCGGGTCACGGCGAGGACAAAGGGCAGTGAATTATACCCGCTGTCGCCTGGCTGCGTGCGTCATCAACCGCCCCGATCCAGTTGGCGTTTGAGCCAGCCGTCGGCCGACAACACGCCCACGCCGTGCACGATCAGAAAGACAAGGATCGTGCCCCACAAGATGTGGTCTTTCACGCCGGCGGCATCGAGCGAGGCATGGTAAGAGATCAGTGCCACCGCGTTGATCACAAACAGGCCGGCAGCAGAAAAGCGCCCCGCCAGGCCCAGCGTCAACAGAATGGAGAACCCGATCTCGCCCGTGGTCGACATCACCGCAGCGACGGCGGGCGGCAGCAGTGGCACTTTGTATTCATCGGCAAACAGGGCCAGCGTGATGTGCCAGTCATTCAGTTTGGTCAGACCGGACAACCAGAACACATGCGCCACGTAAACCCGGGCGATCAGGTCAACCACGGGCGCCAGCGCGGCGGCAATGCGCGTACCGAGAGCGTACAGGCGGCCAGGCTGCGAGCGGGCGCAGCACGTAATCAGGGTATTCATCGGGGTGTTCCTTGTTCAGAACGGCAGGTGTAGCGCGGTGATGAGACCACGGCCAAACAGGGTGCCCAGAACCGGGCCGGGATCGAAATCCGGCGCGATCTGCCAGGCCGCCTCACACGCGTTATTGATGTTGTGTTGTTGCTGCAATGCCAGCGTGAACTCAGCGCTGGCGTGATCAATGCCTTCGATGGCATCGCGCATTACCAGAACGGCCTCGCCACCCGTATCCAGGCTCGCGGCAGGGCCGCCGTGGTGCATGGCGTAAATGGCATGAACCGGCCAGTGCGCCGAGCGAACGACGTCCACTGCCGGATGCAGCGCAAAGGCGACCAGGCCAAACTGATCGGCCGCCAGGTTTTGCAAGGGCGCCAGATCCGCTGCGGGCAGGTCAGCCGCAAAATGTGCCCGGTGCATGGCCCAGTCCAGCCGGGCGACATCGGCCAGAAACGGCAACGACTGCGCCGGTTGAAATGTCGCAATAAAACGGGCGAAGTGCGCGCCATCGTCATGCAGGTTGCCGGAGGTTGAGGGCTCGGCACGCTGGTATGCCTGCGCCAGCGCGGCAAAATACGCCTCGCCCACCAGCGCATGCACCGTCGCAAAAGCCGACTGCAACGCGCTGCTGCGATTGGCCTGGACGTTGCCGCGGTAGTAGCCCAGATTGCCGCGCGTGGCCGCCGTCACCGGCACGGCAGCGTCGGCACCGTCAGTCAGGGCCGCGGCAAAACGGGCGATGGCGTCGGCGTAGCTCATGCTGCCTCCGCTTGTACCGGCAGCGCGGCGGCCAGATGGGCTGCGACCTGAGCGTATTCATCCAGCAAACCGGTCAGCGGCGGGATATGGGTATCGCGTTCCAGCAGTACCGGGCGCGGGCCGGTGAGGGCCAGCGTGGCATCCAGCAATTGCCAGACCGCCGCGCACACCGGCGCACCATGGGTGTCGATAACCACATCGTCAAAGCGTTCATGCCCGGCAATATGGATTTCTCCCACCGCATGCAGCGGCAGGCGGCGGATTTCTTCCAGCGGATCAACGCCGTGATTGAGCGTGTTGACGTACAGGTTGTTCACGTCCAGCAAAATGCCGCAGCCGGTGCGCGCGACTAGTTCTGCCAGCAGTGCGGCTTCGGTCATGTCTTCTTGTTCAAACACCACGTAGCTGGAGACGTTCTCCAGCAGGATCGGGCGTTTGAGCCGGTTTTGTACGGTATCAATATTGCGGATCAGCTGATCCAGCGCGCCCGCCAGTCGCGGTACCGGCAGCAAATCGTTAAAACACTGGCCGTTGTAGCGGTTCCAGGCCAGATGCTCAGAGACCGATGCGGGCTCGATGGCAGCCACCAGCGCTGCCAGCTGGTCCAGATGCCTGGCCTCTAGCGGGCCGGGGCTGCCCAGCCCCAGCCCGACGCCATGCAGGCTGACCGGATAACGCTCACGCACGGCCCGCAACACCGCCAATGGCGCACCACCACCAAAGTGGTTTTCGCTGTGTACTTCCCACCAGGCGACATCTGGCCTGGTAGAGAGCACCTCCTGGATATGCGGCGAGCGCAAACCCAGGCCAGCGGCGACGGGCAGGGTGTTGAGGGCGGTCGTCACGGGCGGCTCCGGTCAGTGGCAGGCAGTATTACTTGCCCATGGCCTTGGTCATGCCACCCATTTTTTCGCAAGAACCGGCCGGGACGTATTTCCAGTCACCCGCATCCATGTCTTTCTTGGATTGCCCGGCGCAGGCGTGGCCGTTGCCGGCGCAGTCGTTCTGACCAGCCTTGGCAATGCCATAACATTTTTCATTGTTGGCATTGGCATCTGCGGCGTGGGCAGACAGGGCGACACCGCAGGTCAGGGCAGCGGCGAAGGCAGAGGCGATGAGGCGTTGCTTTTGGTCCATGGTGATTCTCCGTCATAACGTGGTTGGGGGTATCAGGCCGTATCAAGTGGCCTTGCAAGCTTGGTCGCACCAGATTTTCATCCATTACAGCATGACAGATAAATTTTTTGAATTTGTACCGCAGCACGCTGCAAGCGGCGGTTTTGCTGGCCCGGCCCCCGCATCACCAAGTTGTACAGGATGACAGACGGGCGTAGGCTGGCATTGTTCCGATCGTTCGATACAACACCATGGCCGCCCAGCTTTCAACCCGCGAAGAAGTTGTCGACACCCTGATGCAGGTGTTCCGTGATCACGGTTATGACGGCGCCAGCTTGTCTATTTTGTCTGAAGCCACGGGGCTGGGGCGCTCCAGCCTGTATCACTATTTTCCCAACGGCAAGGCCGACATGGGCGCCGCCGTGCTGGTGCGCGCCAGCGAATTTGTACGGCAGAACATGCTGGCGCCCTTGCAGGAAGAAGGTGATCCGCAAGCGCGCATCGCCCGCTTTGCCAGCGCGCTGGATACGTTTTATTCCGGCGGCAAGAGTGCCTGCCTGACCAATGTGTTTGCGGTGGGCGAGGCCGGCGAGTTGTTTGGCCAGCGCCTGGGTGAACGGCTGCAGCTATTGATCGACGCCTTGGCCGGGGTCGCGTGCGATGGCGGGTTGACCGAGGCCGAAGCACAGCGGCGGGCGGAAGATGTAGTGATCTCTGTGCATGGCGCGCTGGTGGTCAGCCACGCGCTGGACGATACAGCGACATTCCGGCGGATTGTGGCGGAGTTGCCAGGCCGGTTACTGGGCGGAGCAGCATGACGACGCTGGTTTGAATGAGCGCAAAAGCGGGCGGCGATATTGCCGCTCATCTTTTTTCTCTTTCACTGTACCGAACGTTCGGTTTATAAATGTCCGCATGAACTTGTCCCTGCCGTTTTTGTGACCGACCACCCAGGAACCACTGCCATGTCTGCGCATCCGCAAGAACCCATCCGCTTGTATCGCCACGCCTTGTCTGGCCACTGTCACCGCGTAGAGTTGCTGCTGGAACTCATGCATTTGCCGTATCAACGGGTAGAGATCAATCTGCAACAGGGCGAGCACAAAACGCCAGCGTTCTTGCAGCTCAACCCTTTTGGCCTGCTGCCGGTGATCGACGACAACGGCACCGTGGTGGCCGATTCCGCGGCGATTCTGGTTTATCTGGCACGCAAATACGGCGGTCAGCGTTACCTGCCCGAGCCGCCAGAAGCCACAGCGGCGGTGCAGCGCTGGCTGGCGGTGGCGGCAGGCCCGCTGGCCTCCGGCCCGGCGGCGGCCCGCGTTGCCACCTTGTTCAACAAGCCCATCGATACCGGGCGCGTGCAGCAAATTGCCCATGACCTGTTGCAGGTGATGGAGGACTGGCTGAGCACGCACGCGTTTCTGGCGGCGGAGCATGAAACGCTGGCAGACCTGGCGTTCTATGCGTACATCGCCCACGCGCCGGAAGGCAACGTGTCGCTGGCGGCGTACCCGCACGTGCGCCAGTGGCTAAGCCGCATTGAACAACTGCCGGACTTTGTGCCCATGCAGCGCAGCGCGGTGGGCCTGGCGGCGGTGGAGGGTTAAGCCATGGCCACGCCTGATCCCGGCTGGACCAGAACCGGCTCTCCGTTTCACGCTGCCTCGCTGCAGATTCAGTCGCAACTGGGCATGGGCGACAAGATGGCGCTGATCGGCCAGCGCACGATCCGCGCTTTCCTGCCGCAACAGCATCAGGACTTCTACCCGCAGCTGCCGTTCTTGCTGGTGGGCAGCGTGGACCGGAGCGGCCAGCCCTGGGCTTCCATCCTTGCTGCCCAACCGGGTTTTGTCAGCGCCCTGGACGATACCCATGTAGCGGTCAGCGCCCGGCCGCTGGCGGGTGATCCGCTGGCGCAAAACCTGGTGGTTGGTGCGCAACTGGGCGTGCTGGGAATCGAACTGCCCACGCGGCGCCGCAACCGGCTCAACGGCCAGATTGCCGGGCTCTCTGACGGCGGATTTGTGATTGCCGTCGACCAAGCGTTTGGTAATTGCCCCAAATATATCCAGAGCCGCGATGCGAACTTTGTGGCGCCGCAGGATTATCACCCGGGGCAGCCCGTCTGGCTGGATGCGCTGGATGACGCCGCCAGCACGCTGATCAGCCGGGCCGATACGCTGTTTATCGCCACGAGTTGCCTGATCGCCCCAGCAGCGCAGCGGCCATGGCAAGGCGTGGATATCTCGCACCGCGGCGGCGCACCGGGGTTTGTGGCGGTGAATGCAGACGGTGGGCTGACTTTGCCCGATTACATGGGCAATTTTCATTTCCGCACGCTGGGCAACCTGCAACTGGAGCCCCGCGCCGGCTTGTTGTTTGTGGATTTTGCAACTGGTGATCTGTTGCTGGTCAGCGTGACCACCCAGGTGATCTGGGACGGCCCGCGCCTTGCCGGCTTTGCGGGCGCACAACGGCTGGTGGATATGCAGGTTACGCGTGCGCTGCGCTTGCCCGGCGCCTTGCCGCTGCGGTTTTCAGCGCCGCAGTATTCCCCGGTATTGCCGGTTTAACGAGAGGCAATGCACATTAGCGCCGCTGAATGAATGACCCAACGCGCAAGCCAGGGCTCTTTCATTTTCCTGGGTAGTCGCATTATTGCTGCGTAACAAGATCTGGATGGTTGCAAATGGATTGCGATATATCTCTTGCTGATTCGGTTTTTCAGTTTTTACTATTCAGGAAATTGAACGATATATCCGCGATCCTCAAACATGCGTACAATATCGCGCTCTCTCCGCGCCTGCTGCACAATATTCCGCGTCAACCGGTATTGCACCGTGGGTGGATCAATACTGATCAGGCGTCGCCATGAGGCATGATGACCAAACAGGTTCTGGAAATCCATTTCGTTGTAATAAGGCCCGGTGTCTTCAGCGGAAAAATGGCAACACAAATCAATGGGTGCATATTTGATGCCCAGTTTTTCCAGTTGTGGCCGTAAAATTGCGCTGAGTTGTGCGTCTTCGTTAGGAGCATAACTTCGCCAGCGCATACGCAGTGGATTGAAGGCAAGGGAATTGGGCCGGGGGATTTTTATCTCAAGCTGCGGGTGATCAATGAACACCCGTAACATGCGCTTGCTGCGCAGGCTGAAGCCGCCATTGAGAATCGGGTAGACGCTGGAGCCGGGTTTGTTAAGATGGTCCCACCACTCGAAACTTGCCAGCCATTGGGTGCCGGTGGCGGTATCAACGCGGCCATGACAGGTGGGGGCGCCGATGTAGTCGTAATTGAAGAATTCGTCACGCCAGTTGGCGGCATCCAGTACCCAGCCGTCATCCTGGATAATCAGCGCAAAATCGGTTTCAATGACATGCCATAGCGCAAATAAAATAAACAGGCTGTATTCGGTATAACCCAGTTTGGCAATTACCCGGTGCTCTATATACGCGGGAAGATTGGGCGGCGGTTTGGGGCTGCATAACAAGGCCCTTGCACCAGGCTTTGTTGATGGCTGAAGGAAAGCGCATCTGCCGCTTTGCGTGCGTCTTCCATACCGGTGACGGATACCAGCGTGATTTTGCTGAAATTCTGCATATATCCTGGATAACGTGAAGTGATGGGTTAAAAGAACGGGTGACAAAAAATAAGTGAATATCCGGTTCGCTAAAAATAGGATTTGGTTGATATTGATGCGCAATTGAAGGGCGTTTGATATGAAGGCGTGGGAACGAGTTTGACCTACCCGTCAAAGCCAGCGCGCCGTCTTGCCAGGCCGCGGGGGCATAATGGCCACGCCGCGCAATATTCTCCGGCCGGGTCGGTCTGACACGGTACAATGGCGGCCTGTTTCGCGGGCGCCATGCGCTCGCTTGTCTTGTCTTTCTGCGCAGGTGCTTTATGTCTACCCAACCCGTCACCATCCGTGACCTGGTCGTTCACCAACTCATCAAAGAAGCCAACGGCCCGGCCAGCGTTGCCCTGCGCGATGCGGTACTGCCGGTAACGCCGGCCGGTCAACGCCTGGTAGATCATCTGTGCCAGCAATATGTGGCCCGGCTGGGCAAGGGCTTTGGCAAGTTTGAAGAAGATGAAACCCAGTTTGCCGTGCCGGGGCTGGTGCGCGCACATGTGATCGACCAGTCGATCGATTTCATCACGCTCACGCGCGGCATGATGTCGCAGCTGCAACTGCGGGCAGAGCAAGAAGCCCTGGCCACTGGCGGTTTTGTACTGTTTGCGCGCGGCAAAGATGAAGAAGCAGACTTTTTGCTGGTGGCGCTGGTGTCTGAAATCATGGGCACGGCCATTACCGATGGCATGCACATTACCGATTCGCTGCATCTGGACATGAACACCCTGCGCGTGGCCGGCCGGGTTGATCTGACCGCGTGGCAAAAGGGGCAGGATCGTTACCTGAGCTTCTTGAAAGGGCGGGGCGATGTGGCCGCGTACTTCAAGCTGTTCCTGGGTTGCAATGATGTGGTCACTGCACTCAAGGAAACCCAGAAGCTGGTTCAGGGGCTGGAGAACTTTGTAGCGACGACGCAGCTGGGCCATGCCGCGCGTGATGAATTGTTCGAGCGCGCCCACGGTTATCTGGATGAACTGGGTAACGATGCGCGCTCGGTCAGCATTGCCGATGTCGCAGAAAGAATCTGGCCGGATGAGCCGGAGAAAATGCGGGAGACGCTGGCCGATGAAAGCCTGCAGCTTAACGACGGCTTTGTGCCGGATCGCCGCGCCATCAAGCCGCTCAAGCGTTTCAAGACGACGGCGCCGGGCTGGAAGCTGGAGTTCGATCGCGGCGCGATTCGCTCTGGCGACGTGATCTACAACAAGAGCAACGACACCATCGTGCTCTACAACGTGCCCGAGCAGTTGCGAAAAGATCTGGTGGGTGACGAATAAGCCGCTGCATCTGCCGTGAAAAAGCCCCGCAATGCGGGGCTTTTTTGCGCCTTGACGCTGGCCAGCCGGGTGAACCGGTTACTGCAGCAGCGCGCGCAGCATCCAGGCGGTTTTTTCGTGCGTTTGCAGGCGCTGGGTCAACAGATCGTCGGTGGCCTGATCGTTCACGTTGCCCACCGTATCGAGCAGTTCGCGCGCGGTGCGGACCACGGTTTCCTGACCCTTGAGCAAGATACGGATCATTTCTGTGGCTTCCGGCACGTTTTCCACCACCTCAACGCGCGCCAGTCTGGCGAAGGCGCTGTAGGTGCCCGGTGCCACAAAACCCAGCGCGCGGATGCGCTCGGCAATCAGGTCAACGGCCAGTGCCAGTTCGGTGTACTGCGCCTCGAACATCAGGTGCAGCGTGTTGAACATGGGCCCGGTCACGTTCCAGTGGAAATTGTGGGTCTGCAGATAAAGCGTGTAGGTGTCGGCCAGCAGACGTGACAAACCGTCGGCAATTTCCTTGCGGTCTTTTTCAGGGATACCCAGATGAATGTCCATGATGTTTTCCTCTTCTTCCTGTGAAATGGGTTGAAACGGAACCCGGATCGGGATTGCGATGGTGAGATCATTATTGGCAATGACAAGTTGCCTGGGAAATGAAAATTACCATCCATTTTCATAGGTAATCACTATCAAACACCGCGCCTGCTTTGGTCTGTTCAATAGCGGTGGCCGCGGGCGGGCTTAGTGCAGATCAAGAATCCCGCGCTTGAGCGCAATGGTGACCGCGTGCGTGCGATCGGTAGCCGACAGCTTGGACAAGATATTGGTCATGTGCGATTTGACCGTTTCTTCAGAAATGAACAGATCGCTGCCGATGCGCTTGTTGGACATGCCCGACGCGGCCCGCCGCAGCACTTCTACCTCTCGCGTGCTCAGCGCTTCGTCGGCCATGTGGTGCGCCAGGTCGTTGGCAATCTCGGGCGGAATGCGTTTTTGCCCGGCGTGCACCATGCGGATGGTGTCGATCAGCTCTTTGCGCAGCATGCTTTTCAGCAGATAACCGGCCGCACCGGCCTTGATGGCGCGCAGGGCCTGCACGTCGCCTTCATAAGTGGTGAGCACCACGATGCGCGCGTCCGGGTATTCCTTGCGGATCTGGGTCATGGCGCTGATGCCGTTCATTTCCGGCATGCGCACATCCATCAGCGTGACATCCGGGCGATGTTCGCGGAACAACTCTACCGCCTGCAGCCCGTTGCCGGCCTCGGCCACCACGGTCATGTCGGCCTCGAATTCCAGTGCGCCGGTAATGCCGGCGCGCAGCAGCGGGTGGTCATCGACCGTCATGATGGTAATGGGGTTCATGGCCATTCCTGAACGCAGAAAGTCCAGCGGGGTATCCGGCTGGTCTGGGCAAAATCCGGCCAGCATGGGCTAGTCCGGGCGGTAGTGTGGCATGCCGGTTAATACATTGGCATGCCCCTTTCAGGGGAGTTTGTATCAGGTCAGGTACGTCCGTCCAGACAAGGCCGGCCGGTGGCGGCAGCGGCTGCAGGCATGGCAGCACAAGGCGGGCGGGCGGGAAGGGCGGGCAATGCCGGCTAGCACGAAAGTGGGGTTTCAAGTGCGTTCGCATCGGGGATTTGCGCTTTGATACAAACCGGTATCTTTCTCCTCGGGGCAAGCGCGCTGCCGGCAATGCGGCAGGACGGGATCAGCAGAATCCACGGATTGCATGCCACCGGATGGAGACTTGCAACGAATTCAAAACAGTGGAGTGTGTCATGAGAGCCGATATGACTGTCGAAGTAGAAGTAGCGCACTGCGATCCCGTCATCGCCTGGGGCCTGATGGCCATTCTTGCGGGCGTGCCCGGTATCCGGGCCAGAATGCGGGCCAGTGGCGGGGATGCCACGCTGGACATGATGAAAGCAGATGTGCTGATTGCAGACTATGACTTTGCGACGCAGTTTATCCGCCGCCACAAAGGCAGCGCCTGGTATCCCAGCCGTGCGCCGCGCGTGCTGGTGATGACCGCGCGTGATCTGGAGTGGGATGTCCACCAGGCCATGAGCGTGGGTGTGCACGGGTACATGATCTGCAATTGCGATGCGCAAGAGTTGATCACGGCGGTAGAAAAACTGGTGGAAGGCAGCCCGTATGTCTGCAAATCCATCGCCCAGAAACTGGTGAACAGTCTGGGGCATGAATCGCTGACCCTGCGCGAGATGGATGTCTTGCAGAATGTGGCGCTGGGCCTGGGCAACCAGGCCATTGCCCAGGCGCTGGGTATTTCAGCGGGCACCATCAAAACGCACGTCAGCGCCATTTTGTCGAAACTGCGTGCAGCCACGCGGACCGAAGCCGTAGCCATTGCCCGCGCCCGCGGGCTGATTGGCGTGCCCGGCTTGCGTCACGCGGCGCCGGTGCTGTCTGCCGGCACGTCCGCGCCGCTGCCGCCATCACGCATGGCCAGCCAGGCCAGCGTCGCCAGCACGCTTTGAGAGTGATAACCCGCCGCCAGCATGACCACGCCAGCCGCCATACCGGGCTGGCGTTGTTGTTTTCTGCCAACGTGCTCCCGTGCGGGGTTCTCCTTGTTGGCGCCATCGGGCACGATGCACCCGTCGCGGCAGTCTGGCGATGAAATTCCCCCTTTCTCGCTATATTCTGCGTATCCGGAAACGCCCAGACTACAGGCCGGATGACCCCATGGCATGGCCGGGGCGGGCGTACAGCAGGACGTGTACCCACCATGCATTGCCAATCCACATGACAACAATACAATCTGCCCGCGTGGATCTGGCCCGACCGGCTGTGTCCGGCCGTGGACAAGGTGATCCGCCCACACCCCGGGCGGCAGGTGAAGACTTGATGCGATGTAGACGTGATGAATCTTCCTGCTGGCAGCGCCTGCTTCAGCATGGGTGTTTGCTGCTTTGCGGCTGGTGCCTGGCGCTGGCGGCCTGTGCGGGCAGTGCCATCTTGCCGGAACAGGAAAACAACTACCTGGCGACCACGGTGTACCAGCACACCGGCTGGAAACACGCCGACGGCGCGCCCGGTTTCATCAATGCCATTGCGCAGACTGCAGACGGCTGGCTCTGGCTGGGCTCGGCCAGCGGCTTGTTCCGCTTTGACGGCATCAAGTTCGAGCAGATCACCACACTGGGTGGTCATCCGCTCAAATCCAATGTGATTTCCAGTTTGTACGCCGAAGGCAATACCTTGTGGATCGGCTATCAATATGGCCGCGCCAGCGTGTTCGATGGTAAAAGCGTGCGCCATTTCAGCGAGCTGGACGGCCTGCCACCGGGCGCCATTTTCGGGTTTGCCCGTGGCCCGGACGGCAAGATGTACGCGGGCGGCAACGGCGGCATTGGCCGCCTGGATGGCCAGCACTGGGTTCATTTCTGGCCCAATGGCGGCTATGGCGGCATGCAGGCCAACAAGATGTTTTTTGACCAGCATGGCGCGCTCTGGGTCAACGCCTATGGCGACATTCAGGTGAACGTACCAGGCGGCACCCGCTTTGATACGGTGTACCGCTCGCCCGATGCCAGCATGGCGATCAGCCCGATGGGCGATATCTGGATTGCCGGCCGCTCCATCGGGCTGTTGCGCAGTGACCCGCTGCGCCGCCAGTTTGAGCCGGTGTTGCCCGCTGGCAGCAACAGCGGCCCGCTGGCGGTGGATTTCCAGCGCAACGGGCAGATGCTGCTCAACCGCATCGGGTCGATCGAACTCGTCGACAACCCCAACTCCATGCACTCGCTGGCGCGCATTACCGTGCAGAACGGTCTGAGCGGCGAGCATGTGTTAAGCAATCTGCTGGAAGACCGCGAAGGCAATATCTGGGTGGGCACCACGGGTGGCCTTGATCGCATGTATCTGAGCACGCTCACCCAGGTGATCCTGCCGCCCGGCACCACCCAGACCGGCCTGACGGCGGGGGAGGATGGCCGGGTCTGGGTGACCAGCGATCACGATACCTCGCTGATGGAACTCGATCCGCAAGGCCACTTCAGTTATTCCGGGCTTTCCGGCATTACCGCCAGCGTGCGCGCGGCCGATGGCGTGGTGTGGTTTGGCTCGGAGACCGGCGTCTGGCGCAAGCGCGGCGCAGAAATGCAGTTCTGGGCCTTGCCCAAAGACCTGACCGGCAAGCCCATCATGGCCATGGCGCCGGCCGCCAGCGGGACCGGCGTCTGGGTCTCGATCACCCGGCTGGGGCTGTTCTTGCTGCAAGATGGCGAGTGGCGTCGCCGCGCCGGCCGGCTGGATATCCCGGATTTGTCCCCGACCTCCATGCTGCTGGATTCACAGCATCGGCTATGGCTGGGTTTCAGCGAAAGCCGCATCACCATGGTGGATGGCGACAAAGTGGTGAACTACGAGTCGCGCGACGGCCTGAGCCTGGGCAATGTGCTGAGTCTGTACGAGCGTGACGGCGTGCTCTGGGCTGGTGGCGAGACCGGTGTGGCGCGGTTGTCCGGCCGCACGTTTGTGCCGCTGCGTGACGCGGACGGCCACAATTTTGCCGGGGTATCCGGCATCGTACAGCGCGCCAATGGCGAACTCTGGCTGTATGGCGTGGACGGGCTGAACCGCATTGATGCCACGATCATGCAACAAGTGCTGCGCGCCGGGCTGACCGAAGTCCCGGCAGAGCGCTTTGACTACCGCAACGGTCTTGTCGGCGTGCCGGCGCAACTGCGGCCGGTGTCCTCGCTGATTGAAGCCACCGATGGCCGCATCTGGTACGCCACCGATGACAGCGTCGGCTGGCTGGACCCGGCCCACATCCGCCGCAACAGCATCATGCCGCCGGTCCTGATTACCCGCCTGAAAGCCGACGATGTGGTTTACCGCGACGACAATGTCTCGTTACCGCGCAATACCCGCAATCTGCAGATCAGCTTCACCGCGCTGGGCCTGACCTTGCCGCAGCGCATGCATTTCAAATACCAGCTGACCGGCGTGGATAACACCTGGCAGGACGTGGGCAACCGGCGCGAGGCCTTTTATACCAACCTGGCGCCGGGCAATTACCGCTTTACCGTGATTGCCGCCAATGAAGACGACGTCTGGAACATCGTTGGCGCCAGCATTGATTTTTATATCCCGCCCACCTTTGTGCAAAGCCGCTGGTTTATTGCCTTGCTGGTGTTCGGACTGATGCTGCTGGCCGGTTTGCTTTACCTGTGGCGCGTGCGCTACCTGACCGCCCGCATGCGTGAGCGCATTCATGAGCGGGTGCAGGAACGTGAACGCATCGCCCGTGCCTTGCACGACACCCTGTTGCAAGGCGTGCAAGGGCTGATCCTCAGCGTCAATACCGCCACGCGCTATATGCGCACCGACTTTCAGCGCGGCGAGGCCATGATCGAAGACTCGCTCAACCATGCCGAGCAACTGCTCAGCCAGGGGCGTGACCAGGTGCGTGACCTGCGCAGCGGCAGTGAACTGAAGCATGAGCTGTCGCATGCCCTGAAAGAGGCGGCCACCCACCTGACGCGCCAGTACGGCATTGATATCTTCGTCACCTGCAATACCGAACGCCGCCCGCTGCGCGAGGGGGCGGCTGCAGAAATCTTTGCCATTGTGCGCGAAGCCATGGTCAATGCCGCCCGCCATGCCGGCGCGCAGTTCATTGAGGTCCAGCTGGAATACAGCCGCCGCTTTCTGATCTGCGAAGTGCGCGATGGCGGCCGCGGCATTGCCGATCTGGAATTGCTGCAAGACCAGCGTGAGGGGCACTGGGGTATTCCCGGCATGCGGGAGCGTGCGCAAAAGCTGGGTGGTGTGTTGTTTATCGAGACCCGGGTCGGGGCGGGCACGCAGGTCACGGTGGCCATTCCTGGCCACAAAATCTACCTTGCGCCCGGCTGGGTGTTGCGGCTGTGGCGCATGCTGTTCAAGCGCCGTGGCCCCGCCGCAAGCGATGCTTTGCCGCCGGCAGACTGAGCGTTTGCGCTGGCCGTATCCGTAGAACGGGGGTTCGACTGATCGGCCGATGGCCTGATTGCCAGAGCCGGTTGGCCTGGCCGTTGGTCGTGTCTTTTTTTGATGATTATTGAAATTATTTTCTTTTAATAATCATCATGTTGGAAAAAATATCGGGAATCGCAAAAATAATGCTTGCGGCATGGGGAAATGCTGGTTAAGAATGTATAGAACGATTGTTCTACACGAGGAACCAGCCATGCAAACCCGTACCCGTTTTCGTATGACCGACTCCGCCGCCATTCACAAGCAAGTACTGCGTGTACCGGCTGCCATCATTGAACATCTGGTACAACAAGCGCGTGAAGATGCTGCGTTTGGTATCCGCTGGTTGCACCACACTGACCTGGCGCAGATGGATTCCTCACTCAAGGCCGATGCCGAGCGCCTCTTGGGCATGTTTGTGCGGGTGAACGACGATGGCACCGTGACCGACATCGGCATGCGCCAGAAACTGCTGCACTAAGCGCGCAGTTCAGTCGCCATGCAAGTCCTGGGCGGTGGCTTTTGCCGATGCGGTCATCGCATCAAATGCCACCAGCGTGGCATCGGCAATCGCTAATAGTGCGGTACGTCCGGCCCCGTCCCGCGCCTGGATCGACATCCCCTGGCGCACACTCATGATAAACGCGGTCAATTGCTCGATATTGGCCGTCGCGGCGATCTCTCCAGCTGCCTGCGCCCGCAGCAGGCGCTGGCGCAGGATGTTGCCGGAGCGCTTGCGCAGGTCGCACATATGCTGCGCTACGCTGGCATTCTCTGGCGTACAGTTCAGCGCCGACAACAGCACCATGCAGCCGGCCGGTCGCTCCGGGTCGGAAAAATATTCAGCGGTAATGCGCATGGTCTCGTAAACCGCCGTGCGCACATCGGTATCCGCACTCAGGCTGGCATTGATGTCGGCCCCTATCTCGGCGTCGTATTGTTCGACCGCCTCTTTGTACAGCGCTTCTTTCGAGCCAAAAGTGGCATACAGGCTGGGCGAATTGATGCCCATGGCCTCGGTCAGTTGCGCCAGCGAGGCGCCTTCGTAGCCATTGCGCCAGAACACGTCCATTGCCTTGTTCAACGCTGCTTCACGATCAAAGCAGCGGGGTCGGCCTCTTTCTGCCATATCCGTTGGTCCTGAATTCTGTATCGATCAATACATAAAGTGATTGACAGCAGCATTTGTATGCCGCAATTATATTTGTGTCGATCACTACAAAATTATGGCGACGCTGAACCCGGCTTGCAACCCTGGCTGGCAAATGGTTCGGCGTCATCCTCAAGTCTTCCGGAGAACCCATGGACAATCAGACACACGCGCATCCGCATGGCAAATGGCTGGTGCTGGCCGCCGTCTGCCTTGCGGGCATGATGATGCCGCTGGCGTTTACCGCGCCCGGCATTGCCTTGCCGGCCATCAGCCACGATCTGGGCGGTAACGCGCTCTCATTGGCCTGGGTGGTGAACATTTTCATTCTGGCGTTTGGCAGCGCAGTGATGGCTGCCGGGGCACTGGCAGACCGCTTTGGCCGCAAGCGCATGTTTACCCTGGGCGTGGTGGCGTTCGGGCTGATCTCGCTGGCGCAAGTGTTTGTGCCCAATCTGTTGACGCTCAATGTGCTGCGCGCGCTGCAGGGCGTGGCCGCCGCCATGGCCATGGCCGGCGGCTCGGCCTCGCTGGCGCATGAATTTGATGGTGCCGCGCGCACGCATGCGTATTCGCTGCTGGGCACCAGTTTTGGCGCGGGCCTGGCGGTCGGGCCGCTGTGGGCGGGGTTTCTGATTGATGCATTTGGCTGGCGGGCGATTTTCCTCACCTGCGTGGTGATGTCGGTGCTGGTCTTGCTGTTTGGCGTGCCGCGCATGCAAGAGTCGCGTGACCCCAACGCCAGAGGCGTGGATATCTGGGGCACGGTGACGTTTACCGCCACCTTGTTGTTGCTCACGCTGGGCATTTTGCAAGGTCCGCAAAGTGGCTGGGCCAGTTGGCCGACGCTGGCCTTGCTGGGTGGTGCGGTGCTGGCGCTGGTGGTGTTCATCCAGGTCGAGCGCACGCACCCGCGCTCCATGCTTGATCTGTCGCTGTTCCGTAACGCGCGTTTTATTGGCGCGCAGGCGCTGCCCTCAGGCACGGCATTCAGTTTTGTGGTCCCGCTGGTGATGCTGCCGGTACGCTTTATCGGCATTGAAGGCTACAACCCGGTCACGGCCGGGCTGATGATGGTGCCGCTTTCTGCCCCCATGCTGATCGTGCCCTTGCTGGGCGCGCTGGCCACGCGCTGGATTGCCGCCAGCACGCTGTGTCTGATCGGCTTTGGCTTCTCTGCCATCGGCCTTGTCTGGCTGGGGCAGGTGGCACCGGGCGCGGCCCATGCTGACTTTGTCTTGCCGCTGTTGTTGATTGGTTTTGGTGCCAGCCTGCCGTGGGGTCTGATGGATGACCTGGCGATCAGCGTCGTGCCCAAAGAGCGGGCCGGTATGGCGGCCGGTTTCTTTGCAACCGTGCGGCTGGCCAGTGAATCCATTGCGCTGGCGGTGGTTGCGGCGGTACTGGCGGCGGTGCTGCAACTGGTGATCACGCAGCATGCAGGCAATGCTTTGCCGGTGGTGGATCTGGGCAACGCGCTGGCGGCGGGCGATCTGGCCAGCGCCAGCCACATGCTGCCGAGTGTGTCGCACGGCCAATGGCTGCGATTGTATGGCGAGGCGTTTCACCTGGTCACCTTGGTGCTGGCCGCTCTGACGCTGGCCGCCGGGCTGGTCGCGTTCTTTACACTGCGCCGGGCGCCGGCGCACAAGGCTGCAGACCCGCAACTGGTGCCGGTGACGGAATGCGCCCGCTAGGGCATTGGTGGTTACGCAAAAAAGCCCGCTCTGGCGGGCTTTTTTGTTGCCTGACTGGTTCAGCGCAAACGGGTTTTGATCAAACGCCAGCCGCTGCTGATGATCAGCGCGCACAAGGCCACAGCTACGCCGAAGAGGGTGAGCGTACCCATGTGATCCCGCAGGAAAGGGGCGTTGCCAAAGAAATACCCTGCAGTTACAACGCTGGAGCTCCACAGCACAGCGCCAGCTGCCACAAACAGCACAAAACGATGTGGTGTCATGGCGCTTACACCCGCTACGAAGGGCGCCAGCGTACGGATCATGCCCAGAAACGGCGAGATCAGGAACGTCGCCCCGCCGCGTGCTTCATAGAAGGCATGTGCCTTTTGCAGGGCGGATCGATCAAGCCAGGCGCGCTCTCTGGTGAGCAAGGTATAACCCAGTTTTCTGCCAATACGGTAATTCACCATGCTGCCGAGCAAAACGGCAGAGAACATTAGCGGGATCATGATCAGCATGCTCAACTGCCCGCGCGCGCAGAATGCGCCGCAGAGCATGAGCAGCGGGTTGCCTGGCAGGAAAAACAGCGGCAGAAAGGCGATCTCGCAAAACACGATGGCAAACAGCAAGGCATACACGGCCGCGCCATATTGCGTAATCAGCCCGCCCAGGTGCTGATCAAAGTGCAGGCTGATATCAAGCAGTTGTGTCCAGGTCATGGGCGGCGTCAGGCAGTCAGGGTGGAGTGGGGGCCAGCTCCGATCATAGCCGGCCTGGCGGGCCAACAGTATACCGGCTGCCCCGCTTGCCCGACACTCAGTCTGCCCGCGACCAGGCCACCAGCGTTTGTTGCTGCTCGCCCAGGCCGGCAATGCCAAGGCGCATGGTGTCGCCGGCTTGCAGATACCACGGTGCGGGTTTCTGCCCCAGCCCCACGCCCGGCGGGGTGCCGGTGCTGATGATGTCCCCGGGATGAAGCGTCATGAACTGGCTGATGTATGACACCAGTTTGGGGATGCCGAAAATGAACTGGCTGGTGCTGCTGTCCTGCACGCGGCGGCCGTTTACCTCCAGCCACAGGTTCAGTTGGTGCGGGTCGGTCACTTCATCGCGCGTGACCAGCCATGGCCCGATGGGGGAGAACGTATCGCAGCCCTTGCCCTTGTCCCACTGGCCGGCACGCTCCAGCTGGAACTCGCGCTCTGACACATCGTTGATCACCACATAACCTGCCACATGATCCAGCGCCGCGGCCTCATCGACATAACTGGCCGCCTTGCCGATCACCACACCCAGTTCCACTTCCCAGTCGGTTTTCACCGAGCCACGCGGGATGATCACGTTGTCAGCAGGGCCGACGATGGAACTGGCCGGCTTCATGAACAGCACCGGTTCTGGTGGCGGTTCCAGGCCCGATTCGCGCGCATGGTCGGCATAGTTCAGACCCACGCAAATGATCTTGCCGACGCCCGCCACCGGGCAGCCAATCCGCACGCCCTGATCCACCACCGGCAGTCGGCTCAGGTCCAGGGCGTCCAGCGCATTGAGCGTGACTGCATCCAGCTGTTTGCCCGTGATGTCGGGTAGCAGCATGGACAGATCACGGATCTGGCCGCTGGCGTCCAGGGCGGCGGGTTTTTCATGGCCGATGGGGCCGTATCGCAGCAATTTCATGAGGTTGTTTCCAGTGGATCAAGAAAGGGTATGACGAAAGAGGCTGCGCTTTTCCAGCACCGGCCAGTCCCAGGCGATGCCAAGACCGGCTTCATCTGGCGGCGTTGCCATGCCATCGGTAATGCGGATGGGGCGGGCGGTCACGTCATCAAGTTGCGGAATATATTCCAGCCACGCTGCGTTGGGCACGGCAGAACACAAGCTCACGTGTAATTCCATCAAAAAGTGCGGGCACACCGCCAGATTGTGGCAAGCGGCCATGTGCGCCACTTTCAGCCATGGCGTAATTCCGCCCACGCGCGCAACGTCCACCTGGATGATTGAACACGCCTTGTGCTGGATGTAATCCGCAAACTGCCCGGGGCTGTAGAGCGATTCACCCACCGCAATCGGAATACGGCTGTGCGCGGCCAGCTGGGTGTGGCCGGCGACGTTATCGGCGGGCAGGGGTTCTTCCAGCCAGGCCAGATTGACGCCCGCCAGCACGTCGGCGCGGCGCATTGCTTCAGAAACGCTGAAGGCCTGATTGGCATCCACCATCAATTCAAAGTCATCACCCACCGCCTCGCGCACGGCATGCAGGCGGCGCACGTCTTCGGCCAGATGCGGTTTGCCCACTTTCAGTTTGGCGCCTTTGAAGCCGGCGGCCCGGGCGGCCAGTGTTTGTTCTACCAGCGCCGATTGCGGTAACTGCAACCAGCCGCCTTCGGTGGTGTAGACCGGCACTTGCGGCTGCGCCCCACCCAGCAATTGCCAGAGCGGTAAATCTGCGCGCCGGGCCCGCCAGTCCCACAAGGCGGTATCGATGGCGGCCAGTGCCAGGCTGGTGATCGCGCCGACGGCGGTGGCATGCGTATGAAACAGCAAGTCACGCCAGATGGCCTCGACGCAGGCCGGATCACGGCCAGGTAATTGTGGGGCGAGGTGGTCTTTGATGAGGGCAATGACTGAGGAACCACCGGTGCCGATGGTATAGCTGTAGCCGATGCCCTCAGAACCGTCGTCGCAGACGATGCGGACGATGGGCGTTTCCTGGGTCACGAACGACTGGATGGCATCCGTTCTGACTGTTTTGGGGGGCAGGTTAACAAGGTAAAGGTGGACTGCGGTGATTTTGGCCATGGTGATGTGGCTTTGCCTTTTTGCGAAAGACGGTTGTTAGCGCCTTTGGCGCGCGTAAAAGCTTTTCTACCCCGGGGCCGGGAACAAGCCGTTTTTCTTTGGGTTGGCAACCTTGGCAGCCCCAGGAAAAGTGGGCCAAAGAAAGCTGCCCCGGACTTTTTCTCGCCATGCCGCCAACCGGCATCAATCCATATGAAACACCAGCGCCATCCCCGCCCAATGCTCCCCGGGATTGCGGCTTGGCAGCGGCACCTGGCAAGGCGAACACAGCGCCCACCAGCGTCGGGTAACGTCCTGATCAGAAATGGATTTCATATCCGCCGCAAAGTCTGCACCGTGGTATTCCCAATACCCGAACAGCAGGTTTTCCGGCTCGCGCAAAAAGATGCTGTAGTTCTTCACATGGGCCGCAGCCAGACCGGCCAGAATCTCTGGCCAGCACGCTGCGTGCAGGCGTTTGTATTCGTCGATCAGTTCCGGCTTGATGCCAATCACCATGCCCATGCGTTGCATGTGCTTACCCCTTCACGCCGCCAAAAGTCAGCCCGGCAATCAGGTGCTTTTGCACGATAAAAGTCAGGATCAGCGCGGGGATGATGATGATCACCGCCAGCGCGCACATGCCGGCCCAGTTGATGGTGAATTGCGCGGTGAAATCCATCAGCCCCACCGGCAGGGTTTTGGTGTCGGTGCTGCGGGTCAGTTGTGATGCCAGGGCGAACTCGTTCCAGGCGGTCAGAAAGGCAAAGATGGCGGCAGAGGCAATGCCGGATTTGGCCATGGGAAACTCCACCTGCCAGAACGCTTGCCAGCGTGTGCAACCGTCAATTTCGGCGGCTTCGGCCAGTTCTTTGGGAATCTGCCGGAAAAACCCGTCAATCAGCCAGACCGAGAACGGCACGTTCATGGCGACGTACACAATGATGGTGCCGACCTTGGTATCAATCAGCCCCAGCCAGGACCAGATGATGAACACGGGCAAAGACAGCGCAATGCCCGGTACCGCGCGGCTGAGCATCAGGCCGACAAACAGCGTTTTCTTGAAGCGGAACTTGTAGCGGGCAAAGGCGTAACCGCCGGCCAGGCCAATGGCGATGGCGATCACCGTGCTGGTGACGGAGATCACCAGCGAATTCACAAAGTACGCCTTGACCGGAATCCCCGCCGTATCGCCCATGCCGAAGACGTCGCGGAAGTTGTCCAGCGTATAGCTGGTCGCCGCAAAAATGCTGTCGCGCGCCAGGATGGCGACGTTGGTGCGGAACGCGTTGAGCATGACCCACAAGCCAGGCAGCATGATCAGGCACATGGCGATGAACACGCACACCCGGACGCCCCAGCGCATCAGCAGCGCGGCGGGCAGCCAGGGTTCCTTGACCGGTTCGTCATCCAGCCCGGAGAGTTCTGGCAGCGCGCCGCCGGGCGGGGTGGTTTCCAGCGTGCGGGCCAGCGCCGGGTTGCGGTCAAGGGTAAGGGCGGACTGGGTCATGTCAGGCATCCACTTCGTTCAGGAACTGGCGGGAGGCATTGAGCTTGCGAAAGAAATGCACGGTGAAGGCAATTGATAGCAGCACCGCCACATAAGACATGGCATTGGCGTAGCCCATGCGCGCGTCTTCATAACCGGCGCGGGCAGAGAGGGTCCAGATCAGTTCGGTACGGCCGGCCGGGCCGCCATTGGTCATGATCTTGACGATATCAAACGCCCGCCCGACATCCAGCGAGCGGATGGTCATGGCGATATACACAAACGGCATCAGGAACGGCAGGGTGACGTGCCGGAACGCCTGCCACGGCGTGCAGCCGTCTACCCGCGCGGCTTCCAGCGGGTCTTGCGGCATGGCCATCAGCCCGGCCAGCAGCAAGATGGCAAACACGGCGGTGCTGTTCCAGATTTCTGCACAGGCCAGCGAGAAAAACGCCAGGTGGCTTTCTACCAGCCATGGAATCGCCTGGGTGACGCCAAACCAGTTCTGCAAGATATGGTTCACGATGCCGATGTTGTCGTTGAACATGAACTTGAACTGGAACCCCACCAGCACCGGCGAGAACATCATCGGGAACATCATGATGGTGCGCAGCATGCGCTGCCCGCGCGTGACCTGGTTGACCAGCAAGGCCAGCGCCAGGCCAAACAGCATTTCCAGGTTGAGTACCACGGTCAGGAACAGCACCGTGCGGCCAAACGCCCACCAGAAATCGCTCGACCCGAACAACTTGATGTAGTTTTTGAACCAGACCACGTTCCAGATGGTTTCTGGCCGCACCAGGCGGTAACTGGTGAAACTGGTGTACAGCGAGAACAGCAGCGGCACCGCCACCACGACAAGGATGACCACAAACGCCGGTAACAACAGGCGCGCTTCTGGCGGGAGTTTTCGCAACAGTTTCATGGTTGGGTCCGTTTCGTCATCTTGTCGCCCCGATCAAACCGAAGGCGTGAATCCTGCGTTGTACGGTCAGCAAGGTCGTGCCGGAACGACGAAGTGATGGCGCGGGAGGTGAGGTGGCCCGCACAATCCGGCACACCTCACACCTCACACCTCACACCTCACACCTCACTTGTAATACCCGGCGTCATCCATCAAGGCCTCGACTTTTTTCGCGGCATCGTCCAGCGCCTGCTTGCTGGTCTTGTCGCCGACAATCGCCTTTTGCAGTTCTGGCCAGATGCTGTTGGAGACCTCAACCCATTCCGGGATCAGCGGCGGGGTGAACGAATCTTCCCGCATGCCGGCGGCAAAGGTGTTGAACACCTCGGTCAGATAGGTCTCGTTCTTGGCTTTGAACTCGGCCAGGGCGGCCTGCTGGGCATCCAGCCGGGTTGGCATCAGGCCACGGCGGGCTTCCAGCATCTGGGCGTCAAAGCCGGTAATGAACATCAGGAAATCAGCTGCGGCCTTGGGGTTGTCGCAAGACTGGGTGATAGAGAACGAGTGCGAACCAGACCAGCCGGTGCGCTTGCCAGACGAGCCCTTGGGCGCGCGGACAATGCCGACATTGCCGGCGATCTTGCTGCTCTTGGGATCGTTGAAAAAGCTGGCCCAGCCGCCCCAGTCCAGATCCAGCGCCACCGTGCCGCTGGCAAAGCCGTTGCCCAGGTCATCCCACACATAGTTGGGCGCGCCTTTGGGTACGGCGCCGGATTTGTACAGATCAACAAACCAGTTGAGCGACTTCACACCCGCCGGGCTGTTGAAGGTGGGCTTGAAGTTCTTGTCGAACAACTGCCCGCCATTGGCAACGAGCATTTCATAGAAGCGGCCGGTGATCGCTTCATCTTTGCCGGCAAATTGTGTGCCGTAAAAGTTGGGCGGTTTGGCAAAGAATTTCGCTTGCTGGGCGACTTCATCCCAGGTTTGCGGCGGGGCCAGATCCTTGCCGAATTTGGCCTTGTACGCGGCCTTGTTGGCCGGGTCGTCATACGCTTTCTTGTTGTAATACAACTCGCTGATGTCAGAGTGACGCGGGATCTCCAGCAGCTTGCCCTTGATGGTGGATTGCTGGATCACGCGCGGCGAGAACTTGCTGACAAAATCAGCCGGCACCAGCGGTTTGAGGTCGCGGGTGATGGTGACGTATTGCGCAGCAAAGTTGGTGTGGTTAGAGAACAGACAGTAATCGATCTTGCCCGACGCGATGTCCTGCTTGAGTTCGCGGTCCAGCTCGAAATGGCTCTTGCTCGATACGATCTGCACTTTGGCGCCGGTTTTCTTTTCCCACTCCGGGATCACCGAATACAGCGGCTCGTACTGCTCGCCGCCAATCAGTTTCACGCGCAGGGTATAGCCGTCATACGGGCCGGCCCAGGCAGCGGGCATGACCAGGGTTGCGGCCAGGGTCGATAACAGCGTCAGCGATGCAACAAACGGTTGGTTCTTCATCTCAGGCCTCCAGAGTCGTGTGCACTTCATGCTTTTGTGGTGTCCGGCTGCGCAGCGGCAAGCCGGTAGAAGGCGACGGCGTTATCGCCCAGGATGGCTGCGCGCTGTGTCGGGTCTAGCGGGGCGAGCAATTCATCCGTGGTGCTGCACCAGCGGGCGTAATCCCCCGCCAGACGCAACACCGGCCAATCGCTGCCCCAGATCAGCCGCTGCGGGCCGAACATGGACAGCAGATGTTCGCAATACGGGCGCAGGTGATCGGTGTGCCAGTCGGTGGCCGCCTCCGTCACGAGGCCTGAGAATTTGCAATGCACATTGGGTAGCGCGGCCAGCGCGGCAATGTCTTCACGCCACGGCTCAAGGATTTGCGCGGCGATGTCCGGTTTGGCCGCGTGATCAATGACAATGGGCAGTTCCGGGTAGCGCTGCGCAAACACCGCCAGATGGGGCAGGTGTCGGGGCAGGACCAGCGCGTCAAAGCTCAGGCCGTGCGCCATGAGTGCGCGAATGGCCGGCTCCAGCCCGCTCTGGAGAATCCAGCGGTCGTCATCCAGCCCTTGCAGCATGGGACGCACGCCTTTGAACTTGTCCTGTTCGGCCCATTTGGCAATACGGATCGGGGCGTCGCGCGCGGCCAGATCCAGCCAGCCCACGACGCCCAGGATAAACGGGTGGCGCGCGGCCAGATCGGTCAGATAAAAGTTCTCGACCACTGATGGCCGTGTTTGCACCAGCACCGTGCCGTCAATACCGTTGGCGGCCAGCAGGGGTTGCAGGTCCAGCGGCCGGAAACTGCGGTAGATGGCGGTCAGCTCTGGCGTGGGCCAGTCGTAACCGGCCAGCGAGAGATCCCAGAAATGCTGGTGGGCATCAATGCGCATGGTCAGGCCTCGCCAGGCAGCGGGGCGGCTTCATGCAACAGGCCGCGCTGTTTCAGCGTTTGCCAGAACGCAGCCGGGATGGCTTGTTCAAACCACGCGCAGTTCTGCTGCAATTGCGCCAGGGTTTTGCCACCGGGAATACAGGTGGCCACCGCCGGGTGTGCCAGCGGAAACTGCAACGCCGCGGCCGGCAAGGGCACGCCGAATTCATCGCTCACCGCTTGCAGCGCGGCTACGCGTTCCAGCACGCGCGCCGGGGCCTCGGCGTAGTTGTATTTGCGGTTACCGGTCAGCACGCCAGAGTTGAACGGCCCGCCCAGAATGATCCCCACGCCGCGCGCCACGCAGTTGTCCAGAAACGGCGAGAGCGTTTGTTGCTCCAGCAGCGTGTAGCGGCCGGCCAGCAAGCAGCAGTCCAGATCAAACACCTGCATGACATCGTGGACGATTTCCCACTCGTTCACGCCCAGCCCGACGGCGCGGATCTGTCCGCTGTTGCGCAGTTCATCCAGCGCCTGCAAGCCGCCACCGGCGGTAAGCTGGTTGATGTAGTGATCGTGCTCGCCATGATGTGTGGTCCGGCCGATATCGTGCACCAGCAGGATGTCGATCTGCGTCATGCCCAGGCGCTGCTGGCTGTCTTCATACGAGCGCATGATGCCGCTGTAGCTGTAGTCGTAATGCGGCTCGAACGGCAGCGGGTTGACCCAGCCGTTTTCGTCGCTTTGCGGGTTGCCCGGTTTCAACAAGCGGCCCACTTTGGTCGACAAGACAAACTCGCTGCGCGCATGTTGCCGCAGCGCCTGGCCAAAGCGATGTTCGGACTTGGTGTAGCCGTAGTAGGGCGCGGTATCGAAATACCGCAGGCCAGCGTCCCAGGCGCCATCAATGGCGGCGCGGGCATCGGCCTCACTCACATCGTGATACAGCCCGGCCAGCGGCGCGCCGCCCAGGCCAAAGGCGGTGACTTCGATGCCGCTGCGCCCCAGCACGCGCCGGTCGGTCACTTTCATTGCACCACCTCCGGCGTGGCGGCAGGGGTAGTCAGCGCAATGCGCGCCTCGGTGGCGTGATCAAACAGATAAGCCTTGCCCGGCATGGGCGCCAGTTGCAGGGTCTGGCCGGACTGCGCGTTGATACGGTCGCGCACGGTGGCGCAGAGTTCGGTCTGGCCCAGTTTCATGATCAGATGCGTATCGGCCCCGGTGGGCTCGACCACGCGGATGGTGGCATTCAGGCCATGCCCCTCCACCACCTGCAGATGCTCTGGCCGCAATCCCAGCCATACTTTCTGGCCCACCGCGCCGACTTCCTGAGCGCTGACTTGCCAGTGCTGGCCATCTTCCAGATCAATCACCGTGCCACCGGCAACATGACGCAACGCGCCCGGCAAGAAATTCATGGCGGGCGAGCCAATAAACCCCGCGACAAACTTGTTGGCCGGATTGTCGTACAAGGCCAGCGGCGTGCCGACTTGTTCAATCAGGCCGTCATGCAGCACCACAATGCGGTCGGCCATGGTCATGGCTTCGATCTGATCATGCGTGACGTAGACCGAGGTGGTTTTCAGTTGCTGATGCAAGGCCTTGATATCCGCCCGCATCTGCACACGCAATTTGGCGTCCAGGTTCGATAACGGCTCGTCAAACAAAAACACCTGCGGATCACGCACAATGGCCCGGCCCATTGCCACGCGCTGGCGCTGGCCGCCGGAGAGCTGGCGCGGAAAGCGTTCCAGCAAATGCGCCAGTCCCAGCATGGTGGCGGCCTGGTCCAGCCGGCGGCGGATTTCATCTTCTGGCTGCTTTTTCAGGCGCAGCGCAAACGTCATGTTCTCGCCCACCGTCATGTGCGGGTAAAGCGCGTAGTTCTGGAACACCATGGCGATGTCACGATCGCGCGGCGGCAAGCCGTTGACCACGCGGTTGCCAATCCGGATCTGCCCGCCAGAGATATCCTCCAGCCCGGCCAGCATGCGCAACAAGGTAGACTTGCCGCAGCCGGACGGCCCGACCAGCACCACGAACTCGCCATCGGCAATAGCCAGATCCACGCCGTGGATGATGTCCGTGTCGCCGTAGCTTTTCTTGACCTGATGCAGTGTTACAGAAGCCATGGGGTTTCCCTGTGAGGAGTGAGGCGCAATGAGTGAGGTGTAAAACCCGTATGCCAGGGTGGTCCGCCTTGTTTTTCACACTTCACCTGCTGCAGCCCGCTCCTTCTATCGTTGCAATGTCCAATGCCCTTCGCGCGGCGGTCAGGGGCGGGTCTGTATTCCTCCCACCTCACGCCTCACGCTCAAATCGTGACGCCGCCATCGACTGACAGCGCCGCGCCCGTGACAAACTTCGATTCATCGCTGGCCAGGTACACCAGCAAGGGGGAGATATCGTCGACCGTCGCCAGCCGCCCCATGGGCTGGCGGGCGATGAAGTCTTTTTCTGCCTGCACCGGGTCTGCCGCGCTGGCAATGCGGCCGCGCAGGGAAGGGGTGTCGACCGTCCCCGGGCAGATGCAATTGCTGCGAATCCCCTGTTTTACAAAATCCGCCGCCACCGCCTTGGTAAACCCGATCACGCCCGCTTTGGTGGTGCCGTATACAAAGCGGTTGGGAAAGCCTTTCAGGCTGGACGCCATTGACGCCATGTTGATGATCGACCCGCCACCGTGTTCCAGCATGGCCGGCAATAACGCGCGGGTAACCCGGAACATGCTGCTCAGATTCAGATCAACGCTGAAATCCCAGTCGTCCTCACTGCATTGCAAAATGCTGCCGTTGTGTACAAAGCCCGCACAGTTGAACAACACATCGATCACACCGATATCAGCCGCCGCCAGCGCCACCTCGGCACTGTTACGCACATCCAGCGCACGGGTGCGGATGCGCGGATGATCCAGCGTCGCCAGCGCCTCGGCATTGATATCGGTCGCCCACACCTGAGCACCTTCTTCAGCAAACGCCAACGCCGCAGCACGCCCCATACCCTGGCCTGCAGCGCTGATAAACGCCGTTTTGCCCGCAAGTCTTTGTGTCATCCCAGTCAGTCCCAATGTTGCAGTTGCAGTCACGTTTGCTGTTGCTGTTGCAGTTGCAGTTGTTGCTGTTGCTGTTGCAGTTGCAGTTGCAGTTGCTTTTGACTTTCTCCCCCTTTCAAGGACTTTTCCGATTGAGGGAGGGAGACCCCAGGCTCCCGACGGATTGAGGGAAGCCCGGAGGGCAAAAGTCCGGGGGCCGCCTTTCTTTTGGACACTTTTCTTTGGCGGTCCAAAGAAAAGTGTCGTGCTCCCGGGCACCCCCGGGTATGCAAAACCCCGCGCCGTCAGGCGCTAACCCCTCCAGCGTCAAACACCCCGCACCGGCAAACACGCCGGCCCCAACGGCTCAAACTGCTTGTAAGTCAAAATAAACTCCTGATGACCCAGTGCCTCAGACTTGCTCGGCGCCCCGTTGGCCACCTCATGCACCAGCCCGACAATTTCCGCACCCAGTTCATCCAGCGTGGCCTCGCCGTTCAGCAAACGGCCGGCGTTCACATCCATGTCTTCCGCCAGCCGCGCATACGTCTGTGGATTGGCGCAAATCTTGATGACCGGGGCGATGGCAGAACCCACCACCGAACCGCGCCCGGTAGTAAACAGGGTGACGTGCGCACCGCAAGCCATCAGCTCCACGATCTCGGCGTTGTCAGAGATATTGGGAAAGCCGAAGCGCACCTCGCCATCAGGCACCACATCCAGCAGATACAGCCCGCCGGTGGGGGGCACATCGCCCGGTTTGATCAGGCCGGCGATCTCTGAGTCACCGCTTTTGGCATACGCGCCCAAAGACTTTTCTTCTTGCGTGGTCAGGCCGCCATCGGCATTGCCTGGCGCAAAACTGCCGTGGCCCAGCGTGGCGTAGTAACGCGCGGCCTTGGCCACGGTGCGGACGATCTCGTCGCCCAGTTCCGGCGTGGCGGCGCGGCGTTTCATGTGAAATTCGCAGCCAACCAGTTCGCCGGTTTCTTCAAAAATACAGGCCGCGCCTGCATCAATCAGCCGGTCAAACGCCCGGCCGACCGCGGGGTTTGCGGTGATGCCGCTGGTGCCGTCAGAGCCACCGCAAATGGTGGCGACCACCAGTTCATCCCAGCGCATCGGCACACGCGCCTGTTCTGCCAGTTGCTCGACGGCCCATTGCACCCATTCCACGCCCTGGGCAATGGTGCTGCGGGTGCCGCCTTTGTCCTGAATGGTAAGCGTGTGGACCGGGCGATCAGTCTGCGCGATATGGCTTTCCAGACCGCGCTTGTCAAAGCTCTCGCACCCCAGCGACACCAGCAACACGGCGCCGACATTGGGGTGCGTGGCCAGCTGGCGCATGACCTTGTCGGCATAGGCGTTGGGATAACAGCCCGGAAAACCGATCAGATGCACCGGCTGGTCACGAAAATGCCGGGTGATCTCGCTGGCGACAAAATGGGCGCATTCCACCAGGTAAGCCACGGCCACCACATTGCGGATGCCCTTGCGGCCGTCGCTGCGCAGCCAGCCTTGCAAAGGGGCGTTGGGTTCAGTGGTGGACATAACTCTGACCTTCCTCAAGCGTGTAGGTGGGCAGGTAATCGCTGGCCAGGTTGTGCGTGTGAATATGTTCGCCCTGGGCAATCGGCCGGGTGGCGCTACCGATGATGGCGCCGTAACGCACCACCTTGTCGCCGGTGTGCAGCGCGCTACGCGCCAGCTTGTGACCAATGGCAATGGCGTGCGGCAACGTCACGCTCTGGCCTTCGACCAGCACGGTTTCACCGGCGGCCAGCGGGGCGCAGACGATCAGGCAGTTGTCTTCCTGGCCGATGAGCAACAGGCGGCGGTCGGTCTCTTTGCTCATGTTCGGGAACCTGGGTGTTGCCGCATCACGGTGTATCTCCAGTCAGCGTATTTGCCTGTCGGCGATAAATTGACTACATCCGTTGTATACTTGGTTCGAAGGTCTATTGGTCTGACCATTGAGCCAAAGCCTGGTATCAGACGCACTGCATGTCAAGCGCTTTGTAGTGAAAATTTCATGACTGCACCGTGCTGCATCGCAATGATTTAATGGCAAAAAAAGCCAGACACAGGGGTGGACTATGACGAACCGGCTGCCGCAGATTGAATCCAGACGGCTGTATCGGCAGATTGCGGAATTGATCCTGCGGCATATCGACAGCGGGCAGTTTCCGCCTGGCAGTTTGTTGCCGGCAGAGCGTGAACTGGCAGAACAACTGGGCGTGAGCCGTGCTTCGGTGCGGGAGGCGCTGATCGCGCTGGAAGTAGAAGGGCGGGTCTCGGTCAAGGTGGGCAACGGCGTCACGGTGCTGGACAAACCGGCTGCCACTGCCACCACGCCAATGGCTGACGCGTCGCAGCAAAACGGCTGGCCTGATGTCGGCCCGCTGGAGTTGCTGGAAGCACGCATTCTGGTCGAATGCGAAACCGCCGCGCTTGCCGCCCGGCGTGCGACGCAACCGGATATCGATATCCTGGAAGCCATGCTGGGCGACATTGCCGACGAACACCGGCGTTTGCACCACATCCAGCCCGCCGATCGTCGGTTTCACATGAAGATTGCCGAGATGAGCGGCAACCAGGCGTTGGTGCATCTGATCGCCCAGTTATGGGATCAGCGCGCCAGCCCGGTGTTTGCGCGCTTTGAAGATCACTTTGTCACGCAACGGCTGTTTGAAGACACCAGCCAGGATCACCGCCGCATTCTGGATGCCATCATCCAGCGCGACAGCACCGCTGCCCGCACCGCCATGCGCCGCCATTTAAGCGACGTGCGCAAGGCGTTCCTGCGTGGTTTGTCCGGCGTGCCGGGGCAAGGCACAGTAGATGCGGATGACTGATCGCCCGCCCGCGCGTTATGCTGCCGGGCCGTTTATCCTTGCGTGATCGTTCTGTATGTCTGATGTGATTCATGTCGCCACGCTGGCCGTGATCCGCGCTGGCCTGGTGTTGTGCGTACGCAAGCGCGGTACGCAGCGCTTCATGCTGCCAGGCGGCAAGCCCGAAGCCGGCGAGACCGCTATCGCTTGCCTGACGCGCGAGATTTTCGAAGAACTGCAATGCACGGTGCAGACCGCCAGCCTGCGCGCCATTGGCCAGTTTGAAGGCGTGGCCGCCAATGAAGCCGGCCGGCGCGTACGGGCCGATGTCTTTGTGGGCGAAATCACCGGCCCGCTGCAACTGGCCGCAGAAATCGAAGAATACCGCTGGCTGCCCCTGGCCGGCCCGTTCGACGTACCGCTGGCGCCCTTGCTGGCAGAAGGCCCCTTGCTGGACGTGCTGCGCGCCGCCGCCTGACGGTATTGCTGCACAGAGCGCCCGCCGCGCTTTCTGCCAGACTGGAGGATTGATCCGGTTCCGGGGCGCAGCATGCAGGTTTTTCTGATTGGCACCAACCATCTGGCCGATACGCACAACTTGATGGTGCGGCAACTCAAGGGCGTGCTGGTGCAGTTGCAACCTGCGCGCTTGCTGCTGGAAATCCGCCCGGCCGATCTGGCCCGGCCCACGGCCAGCCCGGGCCGTTACGCGCCGGAGATGTGCCTGCTGGCGCAAGGCTACGCAGCCATTGCGCACGGGTTTGACTGGCTGGGTGAAGGGGATGAAACCGCCGTTGCGGCACGCCTTGCCGAGCAACAAAACCTGTCCGCACAGCTTGGTAGCGCTGATCTGCCGCCCGCAGGGCAAGCCTTTTATGCGCGCTACAACCAGGAACTGGCGCCGTTCCTGCAAGACCATGACCTCTTTGCCATGAACAGCCCGCAAGCGCTGCAACTGGCCGGGCAATGGATCACCTTTTACGACTGGTGCAGCGGCCCGTTTGCACCGCTGGCAGACTTTTACCGGCAGCGCGCCCTGCGTATCAATCAGGCCATCGTCGAGCAAGTGGCGGCGGTTGCGGCAACGCCAGGGCGGCTGGTGGTGGTCATCGGGCTATCGCACGTACTGCGCGTGCAACAAGCGCTGCGCCAAAGTTTGCCGGGGGTGGCGGTGCATTTGCTGGCCGATATCGTACCCGCGGCGGAATGACGAAGTGGTGGGGCGCCTGAAACAGCAGTTGCACCCGGCAAACCCCGCCGTACACTCTGCACACCTCACACCTCACACCTCACACCTCACACCTCACACCTCACACCTCACACCTCACTCCGCGCCCAGTTGCGTCTGCAGTGCCAGGCAAGTCTCCCCGATTGGCGCGCGGATAATCACTTCAAAGAAGCGGTCCAGCCGGGTATCAGACAGGTTGATCAGCGCGCACGGCACGTTATAGCGCGCCGCCTCTACCGGAATCATGTTCACCGGGCCGACTTCCAGCGATGAACCCATGACCAGCACCAGATCGGCATTCACCGCCAGATCAAACGCGCGCTCGATCAGCGGCACGGCTTCGCCATACAGCACCACGTCCGGCTTGATCACTTCGTTGCAACGGCGGCAATGCGGCACGGCATGTTGCTGCACCCAGGCCAGATCATGCTGCGTACCGCAAGAGAGGCAACTGGCGCCCATCAGGCTGCCGTGCATTTCCAGCACTTCGGTGCTGCCGGCCTTGTGATGCAGGCCATCGATATTCTGGGTGAGCACGCTGACGCGTTTGCCTTGTTGCTCTAGCCAGGCCAGAAAACGGTGGCCGGCGTTGGGTTCGTACTGGCCAGCCAGTTTGAGCTTGAAGATATCGCGGAACGCATCCCAGAAACCGTCCGGGCAATCCAGGAAGTAATCAATCGATACCACCTCGGCAAAGCTGCGGTTCTGGGTGAACAGGCCATTGGCGGAGCGAAAATCCGGAATGCCCGATTCGGTGCTCATCCCGGCTCCGGACAACACGGCAATGTGACTGGCGTTCTGGATAAGGCGGGCAAGGTGATCAAGCGGTTCCATGGCGGGGCGGCGGCGGGTCAAAACGCCAGTGTGCCAAAACCGGCCGATGCTGCAAACGCATCGGGGCCAATTTCAAACGCCGCGCTAAGGCCGCACCCCAATTGGTGATGCGGGCTGATGTGTGAAATGCTGCGCTCATAAATCACAACAAGGCACGACCATGGCTCGCCCCAATGCACTTCTGAACATGTGGCAAAAATTCTCCGGCCTGCCGGCTGGCAAGTGGCTGTTTTCGCGGCTGGTTTGCCTGAAGGCGCCGTACTTTGCCTCGATCAGCCCGCGCTTTGATGTGCTGCAAGCGGGCCGCGCCCAGGTCTCCATCAAGAAACGGCGCAAAGTGCAGAACCATATTGGCACCGTGCACGCCATTGCCATGTGCAATATGGCGGAACTGGCCGCTGGCACCATGACGGATGTGACTATTCCCGCCAGCCACCGCTGGATTCCCAAAGGCATGACGGTGGAGTACGTCAAAAAGGCCGAAACCAGCCTGCGCGCCATTGCCACGGTCGAAGCGCCGGCCGATTGGGGCACCGGCATCAACTTGCCCGTGCAGGTAGAAGTGCTCGATACCAATGACCAGATTGTGTTGCTGGCCACGGTTACCATGTGGGTCTCGGCCAAAAAGGCCTGAGCGCGCTCGGTAAGCGGTAAAATGGCGGGCTGCAACCTCAAGCCGCCCCGCCATGATCGACTCTCAACGCATTCTTGATGACACCCGCCGCTGGCTGGAACGCGCCATCATCGGCCTGAACCTGTGCCCGTTTGCCAAGGCCGTGCATGTCAAACAGCAGATCCGCTACGTCATCAGTGCAGCGACGGATGCTGACGCGGCGGAAGGGGATCTGGAACTGGCGCTGCTGGAACTGAACGACGCTGACCCAGCCGTGGTCGATACCACGCTCTTGATCTTCCCGCAGCTATTTGCCGACTTTCTGGACTTTAACGATTTCATTCACCAGGCCGACGCGCTGGTCGACATGATGGGTTTCAGAGGCAAGTACCAACTGGCCAGTTTTCACCCGCAATACCAGTTTGCCGGCACCGGTGCAGATGACATTGAGAACTACACCAACCGCGCGCCATATCCGATTCTGCATCTGATCCGCGAGGCCAGCATTGAACGCGCTGTGGCCGCGTTTCCGGATGCGTCGGTGATCTTTGAGCGCAATATGGAGACCATGCGGCGGATCGGGCTGGAAGGATGGCAGAAGTTGATGCGTGAGGGGTAACCGGCGTTCCTGATTCGCGGCTTGGTGGACAGCGCCTGCGGTGCAGGAAAGTGGCGGCGCGTGAAACAGCAGTTGCACCCGGCAAACCCCGCCGTACACTCGGCACACCTCACACCTCACACCTCACACCTCACACCTCACACCTCACACCTCACACCTCACTACTTGTCCTGCAGGTACAGCGCGTCATCAAACGTCGCCACCCATTGCGGGAAATACACCACCAGCAAGGTCATGACGATGCCGGTGGTAAAGCCTTCGGGCCAGCCCATCAAGAAGTAATACGGCAGTTGTTCATCCACCAGAAAGCCAAAGTCATACGCCCCGGCCAGCGACAACAAGCCGCAGGTCAGCAAGCCTGCCATCCACATCGACAACACCCCGGCCGCAAAACTGTTCACGAAAATATAGGTGAAGTAGTTCAGCGGCATTTTCTTTTGCGCAAAGCGCAGCAATTGCCAGGTGAGCGTGGTGGGGACGGCGGCGACGATCAGCCAGGACAAACCCATGCTGGCCCAGTTGCCGTGACCGTCGTAGATATCTGCCGCCAGGGCCACGGCCAGCCCCAGCCGCGCGCGATCCGGCCCGGCAATGAGCGTGAGCGCTGCCGCACCGATCAAATGAAAAGCCAGCCCCGGTTGCAGGCTGGCTTTCATTTGCCATGCGATCAGCACGGCTACCACGCCGCCAAACCAGCAGGTCATATCGGCTTGCGGCAGCTTGAACCACGGCACGCGCACTGCTGAACGGATCAGCAGCGCGCCGGCAAGCACCCAGGCGGCAATCAGCCAGGATTGCGGAAAATGGGCGGCGACAAGGTTCATGCGGGTGTGGGCATTACAGCAGCCGGATGCGCCATTCGCGATCAACCAGATCTGCCAGTTGCGTCAGCCGGCCATGGAAAAAATGCCCCACGCCGGGCACAACAATGACCGGCAGTTGCTGTGGCCGCGCCCAGTCGAAAACGCGGTGCAGGTCGACCACTTCGTCCTGTTCACCATGAATGATGATGGTATCGGCCGGCACATTGGGGAACGCCTGGCGGGTAACCGAAGGGCCGATCAGGATCATGCCTTCAACTTCATCATCAGAGAGGCGCTGGCGAAATTGCGATTGCACATACGTGCCGAACGAAAACCCTGACAGCACAAGGCCGCTCACGCCGGGGTTTTCTGCACGGGCCTGGGCCAGCACGGCGGCCATGTCGTCGGGCTCTTCCTTGCCGTAAGCATGTTCGCCTTCCGAGTTGCCGACGCCGCGCAGGTTAGGGCAGTACGCCACGTAACCCAGGCGAGAGAGAGTTTTGGCCAGCGTGGTGACAATCTTGTTGGTAAAGGTGCCGCCTTCGAGCGGATTGGGGTGGGCAACCAGCGCAATACCACGGGTCTCGGGCAGGGCGGATTCAAGCTTGAGGCATTCGAGTTTGCCGGCCGGGCCGTTGATGCTGATGGTTTCAAAGGTGGGGGCTTTGCGGGGGCTGTTCATGGTTGCTTTGCGCTGGCGGCAGATTGGAGGCGATAGCTTATTTTAGCCTGGCGGCCAAGGCGTGGGCAGGGTGGATCGGGGCGCTGGTGCTGCTGGTTCGTCATTGCGGCCGGGGCCGGAAGCCAGCCGGCCCCCGCACCCGAAAATCAAACCAGCTTCAAATCAACCGGCTTCACCCCCGGGAAAACCGCCTCCAGCTGCTGGCTGTTAAACCCGTACATATGGGTAAACATCCCGCCCAGCATGGCACGGTAGTCGTTCAGCACCGGCCAGTCGCGGTTCTGAAACAGTTTGGGGATCGAGACCTCTTGCTGTTCGCCGGCAATCTGCCCGCCGTGAATGCCGCCGCCCAGCACCCAGTACACGCTGCCATGACCGTGATCGGTGCCTTTGTTGCCGTTTTCGCGGAAGGTGCGGCCAAATTCAGACACCACGACCACCACCGTCTTGTTCCAGGCCTCGCCAGATTCCTGCGCAAATGCCGCAAGACCCTTGCCCAGACTATTGAGGTTGTTGGCCAGCGCGCCGTTGGCGTTGCCCTGGTTAACGTGGGTATCCCAGCCGCCTACATCCACAAACCCCAGGCGGTATTGCTCGCGCATCAGCCGGCCCATGCGGCGGGCCTGGTCTTCAAAGCCGCGGGTAGAGACTGCGCCACGATTGGCGGCGGTCATTTCATCCTGCAGCATTCTGGCTACGCCCTGGCGCAGGTTCAGCCCTTCTTTGACTTGCGCGCCCAGCGGGTGGTTGTCATACATGGCAGCCAGCAGTTTGCTCTGGCGCTCGTCAAACGGCGCGCGGTTGGCGTCTTGCAAGGCCACGTTGGGAATGTTCACCGGGCCGGTGCAGCACACGGGCAGGGTGCCGGTGAAAGAGATCGCCGGTACGCCCTGGATTTGCTGGGCCAGACGGTTCATGAAGCCGCTCTGGTAATTGCGGTGGCCGCTGGTGGGTTGGCCCAGTTCAATGCTGTCCTGGGTTTCAAAATGACTGCGGGTCAGGTCGTCGGTGCCGGCAAAAGGCACAAAGGCGATTTCCGAGCGTTGCCACAATGGGTAGAGCGAATCTTTCAGCGCCGGGTGCAGGCCCCAGTCGTTGCTTAGTGCCAGGGCGTCGGTTTTGCTGATGGCGATATTGGGGCGCACGCTGTAGTAATCCGCGCTGTTGACCGGCACCAGCAGGCTGTTGGCGTCATAACCGCCGCGCAGAAACACCAGCAAAAAGCGCGTGTCGGTATTGCTGGCCGCGGCAAAGAGCTTGCCCGACCACGTCAGCGTACTGGCGGCCGCACCTGCGCCCAGCCATTGCAGCAAGCGGCGGCGGTCTGCCTGGACATCATCATGCCGGTCAGTCATACATGAACTCCGGGGACGAGAGCAGCAGCATGTTCCATTCTTGCTGCGAGTTGGCCTGGGTCAGCGCGTTGCGCGTATTGCCGCTGACATAGGGGTCGAAGACCTGGTAGTACAACCGGTTGGTCAGCATGGGAAACCCGCTGCCCTTGGTGCCGTCAGGCAAGTCAAACAAACCGGCGTTGCCAGAGCCGATGGCGCGGGCAATTTCAAAGCGTTTGACCATCTGGCCAGAGCTGGACCATGCCTCGGCCGTGAGCGGATAGCCATCAGGCGTAAGGCGGCCATACAAGGGCTCGCCCAGGCCATACAGCCAGTTGATTTCCGGGCGCAGGTTGATGATCTGGCGGCCGTCATAGGCCAGCCGCAAGGCGCTGAGCGTATAGGCCATGGGGTCTTTGAACTGCTTGCCCAAAGAGGCAGTGAAATCCTTGCTGGTCAGCAGCGCCTTGAGCACGGCGGATAGATCGCCATCGCTGTGTTGCCAGGTGCGGGCCATGTCATCAACCACGCGTTCTGGCGGGGTTTGCGCCATGAAGTAAGTGGCCATGCGCCGGCTGACAAAACGGGCGGTGGCCGGCTGGCTGGCCAGAATGGCGGCCACCTGGTTGATCTCGGCAAAGCCTTTGCCGGCAATGCTCTGGCCCAGAAAAGTCTTGTTGCCGAAATCATGCCGCTGCGGGTTGAACTCAAACGCGCCGTCGCGCACCAGCAGTGGCATCAATTCCGGCTTCAGGCGCGGGTTGTCGGTGTTGTAGTCCACGCCAAGGCCGGTCAGGATGCGCGCCAGTTCCTGCACGTCTTGCTGGCTGTAGCCGCTGCCCACGCCCATGGTGTGCAGCTCCATGATCTCGCGCGCGTAGTTTTCGTTGATGCGGCCGGCGGCGTTCTGGGCGTTATCCAGATACACCAGCATGGCCGGGCTTTGCATGGTGGCGGTCAACAGGTCGCGAAAATGCCCCAGCGCATGCGGGCGGATGGCGGATTCTTCGTAATCCGGTATCAGCGTGCGCAGGTTGTTTTTGCCGGCAAACACACTGAAATGGTTCAGCCAGAACCACGTCATGCGCTCTTGCAACTGGTCGGGCGAATACAGCGCGCGCAGCAGATGGCGCTGCATGGCCTGGTTGATGGTGTTGTTGCCCAGATCGTTGCGGGCTTTTTGCAAGGCTTGCTTGTCTTCGTCAGTCGCCGCGTTTTTTTGCTGCTCGTTCAGCGCGCGATACTGTGCTTCGTAGTTCAGCGGAGTCTGGCGGGTGATATCCAGTGCGGCAATCTGTTGTTTGACTGCGGCGGGCAGGCGCTCATCGCCTTGCGGGTGGAGTTGTTCATCCAGAAAACCGCTACGGCCCAGTTGATGGAACCGGGCAACGGTGGCGGCATCCACGCCCCAGGTGACGCGTTGCAGCCAGTCCAGATCAGGCTGCGACAGGGTCGCGCCGGCATCGGCTGCCAGCGCCGGGCTGCTGATCAGCGCAATGGTCAGTGCCAGCAAGGGTAGCGGGCGGGTCAACGGCATGGACGGGTATCCTTGCAAGGCCGGCAGATGGGCCTGGTTTACGTGTATTCAACGTGCCTGGCCACCCGCGCGATGACCAGCGCCTGTAACCGTGCGTATGTACAGTTGTCGGTTTTCCTGCGGCGCACCTCTGGTGCAGCGCAACAACACGCCGCCAGCCCGCTTCTACAATGAGAACGCCGGCTCGCCAGTGCCTTTACACATTTTTTACTTTTGGCTAACCCTGGCTTAAGTCAAATTCCGGCAGACTTGCCGCCGTGGCTGTTTGTTGCGTTGGCGCAGGAGGGGTGTGACGGGATCGTGCACAGATGCTGACGTTGAAACAGCGGCCCGCGCAAATTCTTCCGCCAGTTGCCTGTGTTCCAGCCCCAGGCGGCGGCACGACAAGACCTGACCGATCAGCCATACCGGATAAAAACTGGATTTCCCATGTCTGCAGACCCGCACCAACCCGCTTCCTCCTCTTCTGATCCCACCCCGCGCCGCCGCGCTGTCTGGCCCTGGTTGCTGGCCGCAGTGGTCGTGATTGGCGTCGGGGGTTACTTCATTACCCACGCCAAACCAGGTGCAGCCGCACAGGCCGGTGGTGGCCGCCGTGGCGGTGGCATGGGCGGCCCGGGTGGCGCACCCATGCCGGTTCAGGCCCGCAAGGTGATCTCTGGTGATCTGAATGTGTATCTGACTGGCCTTGGCACGGTGACACCGGCCAACAATGTCACGGTGCACAGCCGCGTGGATGGTTTGCTGCAGAAGGTGTTTTTCACCGAAGGCCAGATCGTGAAAGAAGGGCAGGTACTGGCCCAGATCGACCCCGCGCCGTTCGCCGTTGCCGTCGCCCAGGCAGAAGGCCAGCTGGTGCGCGATCAAGCCCAGTTGCTGGGTGCCCAGCAAGATCTGACCCGCTATCAGACGCTGCTGACGCAAGAGTCGATCAGCAAGCAGCAGGTTGACCAGCAGACCGCGCTGGTGAAGCAATATCAGGGCACCGTCAAGGCAGATCAGGCCGCCGTGGATAGCGCCAGACTGCAGTTGTCCTATACCCGCGTGACCGCACCGGCACCGGGCCGGGTGGGTCTGCGCCAGGTTGATCCGGGCAACATGATTCACGCCACCGATACCAATGGCCTTGTGATCATCAACCAGGTCACACCGATTTCCGTGCTGTTCACGATTCCGGAAACCACCTTGTCAGGCGTGCTGGCGCAATTGAACAAGGGCAACACCTTGCCGGTGGATGCCTTTGATCGTGGTCAGCAGATCAAGCTGGCCAGCGGTAAGTTGCTGACGGTCGATAACCAGATCGACACCACCACCGGCACGCTCAAGCTCAAGGCCAGCTTCGCGAATGAAGATGGTTCGCTGTTCCCCAACCAGTTTGTGAATGCGCGCCTGCTGGTCGAAACCCGGCACGACGCGACCCTCATTCCCAGCGCGGCGGTTCAGCGCGGCACCAGCGGCACGTTTGTGTTTGTGGTGGGGCAGGACCAGTCGGTGGAAGCGCGCCCGATCAAGCTGGGGCCGGTGGATGGCGAAAACGTGGGCGTGGAATCCGGCGTGAAACCGGGTGAAGTGGTGGTGATTGATGGCGGCGACAAGCTCAAGGATGGCTCGCCGGTTGAGGTGATCTCGCCCAACGCCAGCGGTGTAGCCGGCATGAAGCCGGGCGCCCGCAATGGCAGCCGGCCGCATGGCAAACACGCCAGTGGTGCCAGCGGTGCCTGGCGGCACAGGCAAAGCCAGGAGTAACGAACATGCCCGGAACCCTGTATTCACAGTGTGATCCGGGCTTCGCTGTGCTTGCCATGCTGCCCGTGGGTCTGTCTGAGAATCCCGTATGAATCCGTCACGTTTGTTTATCTTGCGCCCGGTGGCCACCTCTTTGCTGATGGTTGCCATCTTGCTGGCCGGCCTTGTGGCCATGCGCTTTTTGCCGATTTCCGCCTTGCCGGAAGTCGACTACCCGACCATTCAGGTGGTCACGCTGTATCCGGGCGCCAGCCCGGATGTCACCACGTCATCCATTACCGCGCCGCTGGAGCGCCAGTTCGGCCAGATGCCGGGCCTGTCGCAGATGTCGTCGGTGAACTCGGGCGGGGCCTCGGTCATTACGCTGCAGTTTGACCTCTCGCTGGGGCTGGATGTGGCCGAGCAGGAAGTCCAGGCCGCCATCAATGCCGCCAGCAACCTGCTGCCGACCGATCTGCCCATGCCGCCGATCTACAGCAAGGTGAACCCGGCCGATACGCCGATCATGACGCTGGCCATTACCAGCGGCACCATGACCTTGCCCAAGGTTGAAGACCTGGTGGATACCCGGCTGGCGCAGAAGATTTCGCAAGTGCCGGGGGTCGGTCTGGTCAGCTTGTCGGGCGGCCAGCGCCCGGCCGTGCGCATTCAGGCCAATCCCAAGCAACTGGCGTCGTACGGGCTTAATATCGAAGACGTACGCACCGCCATCGGCAACGCCAATACCAATCAGGCCAAGGGCAGTTTTGATGGCCCGATGCGGGCCTCGACCATCGACGCCAATGACCAGCTCAAGAGCGCAGCCGAGTACAACAGCCTGGTGCTGGCGTACAAGAATGGCGCGGCGATCCGTTTGTCTGATGTGGCCACTATTGTTGATGGCGCAGAGAACTCGCGTCTGGCGGCCTGGGCCAACGATAAACCGGCCATTTTGCTGAACATCCAGCGTCAGCCAGGGGCCAACGTCATCCAGGTGGTCAACAACATCAAGAAACTGTTGCCGACCCTGCAAGCCACGCTGCCCGGCGCGGTAGATGTACAAGTGCTGACGGACCGCACGACCACCATCCGCGCGTCGGTGACTGACACGGTGTACGAGCTCTTGCTGGCGATTGTGCTGGTGGTGCTGGTCATCTTCGTGTTCTTGCGCAATGTCTCGGCCACCGTCATCCCCAGCGTGGCCGTGCCGTTGTCGCTGGTGGGTACGTTTGGCGTGATGTACATGTGCGGGTTCTCCATCAACAACCTGACCTTGATGGCGCTGACCATTGCCACCGGTTTTGTGGTCGATGACGCCATTGTCATGATCGAGAACATCGCGCGCTATATCGAAGAAGGCGAAGAACCCATGACCGCCGCGCTCAAGGGCGCGGAACAGATTGGCTTCACCATCATTTCGCTGACGTTCTCGCTGATCGCCGTGCTGATTCCGCTGCTGTTCATGGGCGATGTGGTGGGCCGGTTGTTCCGGGAATTCGCCATCACGCTGGCGGTCTCGATCCTGATCTCTGCGGTAGTCTCGCTGACGCTCACGCCGATGATGTGCGCGCGGTTGCTCAAGCACGTACCGGAAGAAAAACAGGGCAGGTTCTATCACGGGGTGGGCGCGTTTTTTGATCGCGTCATCGCCCAGTACGGCAAGTGGCTGACCTGGGTGCTTGATCGCCAGCGCCTGACGCTGGCTGTCGCGGTCGGCACCGTGGTGCTTACCGGTCTGTTGTACGTGTTCGTGCCCAAGGGGTTTTTCCCGGTGCAGGATACGGGCGTTATCCAGGGGATTTCCGATGCGTCGCAATCGGTGTCGTTTGAAGCCATGTCGGCCCGCCAGCAACAACTGGCCGATGTGATCCTCAAAGACCCGGATGTCGAATCGCTGACCTCGTTCATCGGCGTGGATGGCACCAACGCCACGCTGAACAGCGGCCGCATGCTGATCAATCTCAAGGCGCATGATCAGCGTTCGTCCTCGGCCAGCGAGATCATTCGCCGTCTGCAACCGGAAGTGGCCAAAGTGCAGGGTATTTCGCTGTTCATGCAGCCGGTGCAAGACCTGACCATTGAAGACCGCGTGGCGCGCACGCAATACCAGTTCACTCTGCAAACAGCCGATATCAACGAGCTGTCTACCTGGGTTCCCAAACTGGTCGACAAGCTCTCGGCCTTGCCGCAACTGGCCGATGTCGCCAGCGACATGCAGGACAAAGGTCTGCAAGCGTATGTCGATATCGACCGCGATGCGGCCGGGCGCCTGGGCATTACGCCGGCGGCCATCGATAACGCCTTGTACAGCGCTTATGGCCAGCGCATGGTCTCCACCATCTACACCCAGGCCAACCAGTACCGCGTAATTCTGGAAGCCTCGCCCGATCAGGCGGTCGGCCCGCAATCGCTGAATGATCTGCATGTGGCCGGTACCAACAACGTGCAGGTGCCGCTGTCGGCCGTGGCGCGCGTGGTGGAACAGAACACGCCGCTGGTGATCAACCACCTGGCGCAGTTCCCGTCGGCCACGGTGTCGTTCAACCTGGCCTCGGGCGCCTCGCTGGGCGAAGCGGTGCAGATGATTGATCAGGCCGAGAAAGAAATCGGCATGCCGATCTCGATCGCCACCAGCTATCAGGGTGCGGCGCTGGCCTTCCGGGCGGCGCTGTCCAACGAGTTGTGGCTGATTCTGGCCGCCATTGTGACCATGTATATCGTGCTGGGCGTGCTCTATGAGAGCTACATCCACCCGATCACCATCCTCTCGACACTGCCTTCGGCTGGTATTGGCGCGCTGCTGGCGCTGCTGCTGGCGCGTACGGATCTATCGGTGATTGCCATCATCGGCATTGTGTTGCTGATCGGTATCGTCAAGAAAAACGCCATCATGATGATCGACTTTGCCTTGCAGGCAGAGCGTGACGAAGGCAAGCCGCCGCGCGAGGCCATTTACCAGGCGTGTCTGCTGCGCTTTCGGCCGATCCTGATGACCACCATGGCGGCCTTGCTGGGCGCGCTGCCGCTGATGCTGGGTACTGGCGTAGGCGCGGAATTGCGTCACCCGCTGGGTGTGACCATGGTTGGCGGTTTGCTGGTCAGCCAGTTGCTGACGCTGTTTACCACGCCGGTCATCTACCTGTGGTTTGATCGTGTCAGCGGCCGTTTCCGTGACTGGAAAGCTCGCCGCAACGGTCAGGTCAGTACGCCTTCGACGGACGTGCGCTGATGAGCTTTTCTGCCACTTTCATCAAGCGGCCTGTCGCCACCACATTGCTGACTTTTGGCATTGCGCTGGCGGGGATCGTCTCGTTCATGCTGTTGCCGGTATCGCCGCTGCCGCAGGTGGATTACCCGACGATCTCGGTTTCAGCCAGCTTGCCCGGCGCCTCGCCCGATACCATGGCCGCCACGGTGGCCACGCCGCTGGAGCGTGCGCTCGGGCGCATTGCCGGCGTGACGGAAATGACGTCGTCCAGCTCGCTGGGCTCCAGCCGCATTACGCTGCAGTTTGATCTGGATCGCGATATCAACGGCGCCGCGCGCGACGTTCAAGCCGCCATCAATGCCGCACGCAGCCTGCTGCCCACCGGCATGCCCAGTAATCCTACTTATCGCAAGGTGAACCCGGCTGATGCGCCGATCATGATTCTGGCGCTGACCTCAAAAACCATGAGTCAGGGCCAGATGTATGACGCGGCCTCGACCATCCTGGCGCAGAAACTGTCGCAGATCGACGGGGTGGGGCAGGTGGATGTGGGCGGTAGTTCTTTGCCCGCTGTGCGCGTGGAACTCAACCCGACGCAACTGAACCAGTACGGTATTTCGCTGGAAACCGTGCGCACCACGCTGGCGGCGGCCAATGCCAACCGGCCCAAAGGGTTTGCTGAAGACGGTGACCGGCACTGGCAGATTTATGCCAGCGATCAGGCCAAAACGGCCAAGGAATATCTGCCGCTGATCATCAGCTACAAAAACGGCAATGCGGTGAGATTGTCGGACGTGGCCGAGGTCAAAGACTCGGTGCAGGATGTGCGCAACGCGGGCTCGGCCAACGGCAAACCTTCTGTGCTGCTGATTTTGCGGCGGCAACCGGGCGCCAACATCATCGAGACCGTCGACCGGGTCTACAAGGAACTGCCGCGTCTTGAAGCGCAGATTCCGGCCGCCATCCAGGTAGATGTCGCGCTGGACCGCACGCCGACCATCCGCGCGTCGCTCAGTGAAGTCGAGCGCACGCTGGTGATCTCGGTGTTCCTGGTGATTCTGGTGGTGTTCCTGTTCCTGCGTAACTGCCGCGCCACGCTGATCCCGGCGGTGGCTGTGCCGGTGTCGCTGATCGCCACGTTTGCCGCCATGTACCTGTGCGGATTCAGCCTGAACAACCTCTCGTTGATGGCGCTCACCATTGCCACAGGCTTTGTGGTCGATGACGCGATTGTGGTGCTGGAGAACGTCTCGCGGCATATCGAGGAAGGCATGAAACCCTTCCAGGCCGCCATGGCCGGGGCCAGTGAAGTGGGCTTTACGGTCATCAGCATGAGTATTTCGCTGGTGGCGGTGTTTATTCCCATTCTGATGATGGGCGGGATTATCGGCCGCTTGTTCCGCGAGTTTGCGGTGACGCTGTCGGTGGCCATTCTGGTGTCGCTGATTGTCTCGCTGACCACTACGCCGATGATGTGCTCGCGCTTGTTGCGCCCGGAACGCAAGACGCATGGCCGGCTGTATCGCTGGAGTGAAGCCGTGTTCAACGGCATGCAAAAGGGCTACAGCCGTTCGCTGGCCTGGGTGCTGCGTCACGGCCCGCTGACCATGCTGATCCTGCTGATCACGGTGTTCCTGAACGTCTATTTGTATATCGTCATCCCCAAGGGCTTCTTCCCGCAGCAAGACACCGGCCGGATTATCGGCAACGTGCAGGCGGACCAGAGCATTTCTTTCCAGGCCATGCGCCAGAAAGTGTCTGACTTTGTGCAGATCGTGAAGAGCGATCCGGCCGTGGATGTGGTGACGGCGTATACCGGCGGCGGTCAGCGCAACAGCGGTTTCATGTTTGTGTCACTCAAGCCTTTGAGCGAACGCAAGATCTCTGCCGATGCCGTGATCGCCCGCTTGCGTGGCAAGCTGGCCAACGAGCCCGGCGCGCAGTTGTTCTTGCAATCCGTCCAGGATATCCGCGTGGGGGGCCGCAGTTCCAACGCGCAGTACCAGTACACACTGCAAGCGGATGATCTGGCGGTCTTGCGTGAATGGCAGCCGAAAATCCAGGCCGCGCTGGCCAATGTGGACATCCTGAAAGATGTGAACACCGACCAGCAGGACAAAGGTTTGCAGACCACGCTGACGCTGAACCGTGACGCCATGGCGCGGCTGGGGCTGACCGTGACGCAGGTCGATCAGGTGCTCAACGACGCCTTTGGCCAGCGCCAGGTCTCCACCATTTACCAGCCGCTGAACCAGTATCACGTGGTTATGGAAGTGGCGCCGCAGTACTGGCAAAGCCCGGAAGCGCTGAAGAATATCTACATCATTACCGCTGCCGGCGCGCAGGTGCCGTTGTCGACCATTGCCTCTTACGGCCCGACGTTTACGCCGCTGGCGGTGAACCACCAGGGCGAGTTTGTGGCGGCGACGATCTCGTTCAACCTGGACCCGGGTACGTCCTTGTCTGAAGCGCAGGTCGCCATTGAAGACGCCATGAACCGCCTGAGCGTGCCGACGTCCATTCACGGCAGCTTTGCCGGCAGTGCGGCGGCGTTCCAGCAATCGCAGAACTCGCAACCCTTGTTGATCCTGGCAGCCATTGTGGCCGTGTATATCGTGCTGGGCATCTTGTACGAGAGCTACGTGCACCCGATCACCATTCTGTCCACGCTGCCATCGGCCGGGGTCGGGGCGTTGCTGGCGCTGATGCTGTTCAAAACGCAATTCACCATCGTGGCCTTGATTGGCGTGTTGCTTTTGATCGGGATCGTCAAGAAGAACGCCATCATGATGATCGACTTCGCGCTGGAAGCGGAGCGCAAGCAAGGCATGAAATCGCGTGATGCCATCTATCACGCCTGCCTGCTGCGGTTCCGCCCGATCATGATGACCACCATGGCGGCCATCCTCGGGGCCATTCCGCTGGCACTGGGGCAGGGAGATGGCGCTGAACTGCGTCAGCCGTTAGGCATTTCAATCGTTGGTGGTCTTGTGGTCAGCCAGGTGCTGACGCTGTACACCACCCCTGTCATGTATCTGTATCTGGATCGTTTCCGTTTCTGGTGTCTGCGCCGTCTGGGCCGGGCCGAAGCACAAACGACGTTTGACGCGCAAAGTGGCGCAGGAGCCCGCTAAATGAAACGCAATCTGACATTGACCCTGATGACCTTCGCCATGGTGGCTGCGCTTTCCGGTTGCGCGGTGGGGCCTGATTACAAAGGCGCGCCGCAGATCGATACCGGCACGGCGTTCAAGGAAGCGGCCGGCTTCAAACAGGCCAACCCGCAAGACCTGGCGCCGCGTGGCAACTGGTGGGAAATCTACGGTGACAGCACGCTCAATGGCCTGATGGACCAGATCAAGGTCACCAACCAGACCGTCAAGCAATTTGAAGCGCAGTATCGCCAGGCCCAGGCCGCAGGCGATGTCGCCCGCGCTGCCTACTGGCCGACGCTGGGGCTGGATCTGTCTGCCTCGCGCAGCCAGAGCAACACCAGTACCGTGAGCGGTACCGGTGGCTCGCAGACCACCGTACAACGCAGCGCTGTGAAGAATAACTACGGTGCCGTGCTCAACGCCAGCTGGGAACCGGATATCTGGGGCAAGGTGCGCCGCCAGGTGGAAGCCCAGGACGCCAGCACCCAGGCGTCTGCCGCCAACCTTGCTGCTGCGCTGTTGTCGGCCCAGGCCACACTGGCCCAGGATTACTTCCAGCTGCGCGTGATCGACGCCCAGAAAGTGCTGCTGACCCAGACCGTGGATGCCTACCAGAAGTCGCTGACGCTCACGCAGAACCAGTACAAGGCCGGTATCGTGACCCGGGCCGATGTGGCCCAGGCGCAGACCCAGTTGCTGACCGCACAGGCATCGCTGACCGATCTGGGCGTATCACGCGCGCAGCTTGAGCACGCCATCGCCATCCTGATGGGCAAGGCCCCGGCCAATTTCAGCCTGGAAGCCCAGCCGGCCCTGACTGCCACGCTGCCGGATGTGCCGGCTGGCGTACCGTCTGACCTGCTGCAACGCCGCCCCGACATCGCCGCTGCTGAACGCGCCGTGGCGCAAGCCAACGCCAATGTCGGCGTTGCCACCGCAGCCATGTACCCGGCGCTGACCTTGTCCGGCTCCGGCGGTTATCAGGGCAATGAGTGGGGCAGCCTGTTTGATCTGCCCAACCGCATCTGGTCTTTGGGTGCCGGCCTGACGCAACCGCTGTTCGAAGGCGGCCTGTTGAAAGCGGGCCAGCAAGAAGCGGAAGCCCAGTACGACGCTACCGTTGCCGAATACCGCCAGACCGTACTGGGCGGCCTGCAGGAAGTGGAAGACAACCTGGCTACCCTGCGCATCCTGCAAGACGAAGCGCAAACCCAGGACCTGGCCGTGAAAGCCGCCCAGGATTCCGCCAACCTGGCGCTGAACCAGTACAAAGCCGGGACCGCGACTTACGTGAACGTCGCGACCACCCAGGCCTCTTTGCTGAGCGCAGAACGCAGCGCGCTGGACCTGCAACAACGGCGCTTTACCGCCAACGTGTTGCTGGTCAAGGCACTGGGCGGCGGCTGGCAGGCCTCGCAAATGACGCAAAACCAGACCGCATCGGCCAGGTGATTGCGGGTTGGTCCCAACAAAAAGCCCCGGTTTCCGGGGCTTTTTGTTATCGGGTCAGCGAGCTTGGCGATCACGCCCGGCGCGGGAATACCACACCGCACCCAGCATCACCACGCCCCCAGCCACCAGCCGCGGCACGTCGGCATGCTGGTTAAAGAACACCAGGTTGATCAGCAGCCCGATCGGGATATGCATGTTGTTCATGGCGCCCAGCGTGCCGGCATCGACCATGCAGGCGCCTTTGTTCCACCAGTAAAAACCCAGCGCGGATGACGCCAGGCCCAGGAAGGCGAGCACGGCAAACTGCTCTGGCAGCGTCGGCAGTCTGGCCGGGTTGCCAAAGATCAGGAACGAGGGCAGGGCGACGATCAGCGCGCCGGCAAAGAAGTAACCGAAGGAACGGTACTCCGGCAGGTTCACCGGGTAGCGCCGCACCAGTTGCCGGTAACCGACCTGGCCGGCAGCAAAGGTCAGGTTGGCCAGTTGCAGCAGCAAAAAGCCGGTCAGCGCGTTGGCGTCGATATGATCGTAACGGATGATCAACGAGCCCAGCACCGCCAGCAAGGTGGCACCGAACGCACGGCGGTTGAAGCGGCGCTGGTACAGGTCATCGAGCAAGGTGATGTAGATCGGCGTGAAGATGGTGAACAGCAGGACTTCGGCCACGCTGACAAAGTGAAACGAGCGATACAGCAGCAGATAAGTCACACCAAACTGCAAGGCGCCGGCAGCCATGGTACCCAGCTTGCGCATGGCAGGAATGGCGGCCCAGGCAGTGAAGGGCAAGAACACGAGGCCGGCGATGGCGACGCGGGTGAGTACGGCGAAGTCGCTATCTACATGGCCGGCCAGAAAAATGCCGATCAGGTTGAAAGACAGCGCCCAGACCACGTTGATGACAAGCAGATAGAGCATAGGTATTTACGTTTGTACAGTTTGTAAATAAGAAAACGGTCATTTTCGGGCATGAATGATACAGCGCCGTCAGGTTTGGGCCTATCATTCAGTTTGTGCACATTTTGCTGCTCCGCATCAAACCGACCGGTCCAGTTTTGTGCCTTTGCAATAACCATGTTTGACCAGACCGGCCGCAACTCATGTCTTCAGAATCCAGCATTCCCCCTGTTACGAATAATCCCCAGGACGAAAACGTCACGCTGCGCGTGGTCAGTATCGTCCTGTTTACATTTCTGGCGTACCTGACCATCGGGATTCCGCTGGCGGTGTTGCCCTCTTACGTGCATAACGATCTGGGCTATGGCTCGGTGCTGGCAGGTCTGGCCATCAGCGCGCAATACCTGGCAACGCTGGCCAGTCGCCCGCATGCCGGTCGCATGTCTGACACCATTGGCGCCAAGCGCACCGTCCTGTATGGCCTGGCTGCTGCCGGTGTCAGCGGCGTATTCATGCTGGCCGCGGCGTTTACCACCCATATCCCCTGGCTGAGCCTGACCTTGCTGCTGCTGGGCCGGCTGGTGCTGGGTTGTGCCGAGAGCTGTTGCGGTACCGGGGCGATTACCTGGGGTATCGGTACGGTGGGCGCGCAACATACTGCCAAGGTGATTTCCTGGAACGGCGTGGCCACGTATGGCGCGCTGGCTGTGGGCGCACCGGTGGGGGTGTTGCTGACGCAGCATCTGGGCTTTGCGTCGATCGGTATCGTGGTGATGCTGCTGGGCGTTGTGGGTGTGGTGCTGGCGTTGCCGCGCAAGGCCTCCCCGATTGTGCATGGCGAGCGGTTGCCGTTCCGCAGTGTGCTGGGCAAGGTGTTTGCCTATGGCACCGGCCTGGCGCTGGGCTCGGCCGGCTTTGGCACCATTGCTACCTTCGTCACGCTGTTCTACGCCAGCCGGCACTGGCCCAACGCGGCGTTTACCTTGTCGATGTTCGGCATCTGCTTTGTCGGCACGCGGCTGATCTTCGCCCGCAGTATCAACAGTTACGGCGGTTTCAAGGTCGCCATCGTGTCGTTTGTGGTGGAGTGCATCGGCCTGACGCTGTTGTGGAACGCGCTGACGCCGACCATGGCGCTGCTGGGTGCGGCGCTGACCGGGATCGGCTTTTCGCTGGTGTTCCCGGCGCTGGGGGTAGAGGCCGTTGCGCTGGTGCCGGCCGCCAGCCGTGGCGCGGCGCTGGGTGCGTATTCGGTGTTCCTGGATGTCGCGCTCGGGTTGATCGGCCCGGTGGCGGGGCTGGTGATCAGTGGTTATGGCTACCCGGCGATCTTCTGCATTGCCGCGCTGGCCGCAGCGGCTGGCGTGGTGCTGACGGTGGTGTTGCATCAGCGCAACCCGCGTACGCCGGTTATCGCCTGATCCGTTTTCCTGTCAGTGCCTGCAAAGCCCGGCTCGCCGGGCTTTGTCATATCTGCGATCCGCGTCGTTATTGACGCAGCGCGCCATACGGTGGCGCTGCTGACCCCGGCACAGCGCGCTCTGGCTGACCGGCGGCGTTGTTTCTCCAACAGTCTGCCTAACACAAAGACTTACAACCGTCTAACGTTATGGGTGAGCAATGACCAATGCGCCGGGGGCATGTTGCACACGCCACCCTGCATGCACAAATACAAGATCGAAAAAAAAACGGTACCGCCGCCAACGTGGCGCAACGGGCCGGGAGATGGGTATGCACACGGGCTGGATCAAGCTTGGAGCGGGATGCGCGCTGGCCGCCTGCCTTGCCGGCGCGGCATGGGCCGATGAGGACTTTGTCCCGGTGCAGCCAGACACGACCGACAACGTGCTGGTGCCGGCGCGGCTGGGCCTGAATACCGCCGGTAACGCCTGGGATGCCAAAGGGGCCAGCTTTGGCCCGTCTGCTTATGCTGTCAGCAATCAGTGGTCGGTGGTGTCGCAACCGCTGTTGAGCGGTGCGCATTCTGATCTCTTGCCCGGTTCCAACCCCTACGGTAGTGGCCAGGACGTACAGAACCTGTTGCTGTTGCCCAGCAAAGTCAATGATGGTGACTGGGTCCTGGGTGGCGGCACGGCGTATCTGGGCGAAAGCACGCTCAATTCCCCCAATGGCTTGCCGCGCTGGGGCGCCGGCCCGTCTGGCGTGCTGATGATGCAGAGCGACCACTGGAGCTGGGGCGTCGAAGCCAATCACATCTGGTCGTATACCGTACCGGCGCTGCATGGCAACGCCAGTACCTCGGCCGTGCAGCCCTTTGTCTCGTTCAGCCAAAGTTCGGGCTATGTCTGGTCCGTCGGCTCTGAAACCACGTACGACTGGCTGGGCAAGGTCTGGACCGTGCCGGTCAGCGCGGGTTTATCGCGCATGTTCTCGGTCGGCAGCGAGAAAGCCATGCTCGGCGTGGAAGGCAAATACTGGATCAGCCGCCCTGACAGCGCGCCTGGCTGGGGTGTGCGCCTGACTGCCTCCATGCTGTTTCCTGATTGATCCCGTTGCTGGCTGAGTGACGTCGCGCCTTGCAGGCAATCGCCGCAGGGCGGGCTATCCTGTGACTATCTGTCGTGAATGAACTCACCAGAACACAGCAGGAGCCACAAATGCAAAAACAGCAAGCCACCCTGGAAGAACGGATTGACCGCGGTCTGCAGGCACGCAAGGCCGTCAAACGCGGCGCGCATGAGCATCCCGGCAAGTGCGATCGGGACCCGATCCTGTTGCTGCAATCCAATAGCGAAGGCCGCGTGTCGCGGCTGGTGCCGCTGCGCTACGCCCGCATGCTGGCTTCGCCCTTTGCGTTTTTTCGCGGCAGTGCCATCTTGCAGGCGCATGATTTGTCCGGCACGCCCGATTCCGGCATTTATTTCCAGATTTGCGGTGACAGTCATCTCTCCAATTTTGGCGGGTTTGCCACGCCGGAACGCAATCTGATTTTTGATGTGAATGACTTTGATGAAACCCATCCCGGCCCGTGGGAGTGGGATCTCAAGCGCTTGTGCGCCAGTTTTGGCGTAGCCGGGCGGCACCTGGGGCATGGTGACCCGGCGGCAGAAGAAATGGCCTACACCGCCGCGCGCACCTACCAGCAATACATGGCCGAATACGCGCAAATGGGTGAACTGGAAGTCTGGTACGAACAGATCACCTTCGAGCGCTTGCTGGAGCAATCCCGTTCTGCCGAAGGCCGCAAGATCGTCAAGGAAGGGATTGCCAAGGCCGACCGGCGCAGCAGCGAAGAACTTTTGCCCAAGCTGGGCGTGCTGGATAACGGGCAATGGAAAATCCGTGATGCGCCGCCAGCCGTGTTCCACATTCACAGCAACACCACCTTGTTTGACGAGGTGGACGACTGGGTGCAACTTGGCGGCCCGGAAGCGCTGATGAAGAAGTTGTACAAAGAATATGTGGGCACCATCGCCCCCAGCCACCGCCAGTTGCTGGAACGGTTCTCATTGCATGACATGGCATTCAAGGTGGTCGGCGTCGGGAGTGTGGGCACGCGTTGCCTCGTGGCTTTGTTGATGGATGACCAGGGCAAGCCGCTGTTCATGCAGATCAAGGAAGCGCGTGATTCGGTGCTGGCGCCTTATGTAAAAAGCAAATCGCCGCTGCAGCACCAGGGCCGGCGCGTGGTGGATGGCCAGCGCATGATGCAGGCCTCCAGCGATATTTTCCTGGGCTGGTCCACCGGCCCTTCAGGGCGGCATTTTTATTTCCGCCAGTTGCGTGACATGAAAGTCTCCGCCCAGGTCGATCTGTACGATACGGAACGCCTCAAAGGGTATGCCCGTGCGTGTGGCTGGGTGCTGGCACGGGCGCATGCCCGGGCCGGTGGCATGGCGGCCGAGGTCAGCGGCTATATCGGCAAGAGCGACAGCATGGCCACCGCACTGGCCAGATATGCCATGGCCTATGCCGATCAGGTTGATATCGACTACGACGCGTTTTCCAAAGCCTGCCGGTCCGGCCGCCTGCAAGCCAGAACAGAAGCGGATTACGCTGCGGATTTCTCGGTCTGAACGTGGGCGCCATGCGTTTGCCAGCAAGCTCGCCCTGCGCGCTCTAAGATGAAGGGCGTTGAGCCGCAAAACACAAAGGAAGAAAAGGATGCAAACCCGTTACACCATCACCGCCGCATTGATCTGTGCCGTCTTGCTGGGCCAGGTCCACGCGGCTGGCCTTGGTTTCATGAGCAATACACCGCTCAGCCGCCTCAAGCCTGACGAAATTGCCAGTCTGGACAAAAGCATTGAAGACGCGCTGGAGAACAGCAAGATTGGCCAGAGTGAAACGTGGAGCAATGCCGACACGCAAACCTCTAACGTGACCAGCGTCAAAATCACGCCCACGCGGGAGTTTGAACGCAATGGCTTGAGCTGCCGCCAGGTCAGTCTCAAGTTCTCCAACAAGGTACAGAACGATTCAATGAACCCGTCGTACTGCAAAGGCAGCGATGGCAAATGGGATCTGGCGACACCGACCAGCGCACGCGCGCCGCGCGCCTCGGCTGCCCAGTAAGCCACGGCTGCCCCAACAAAAAAAGCACGCAGCCAGCGTGCTTTTTTTGTTGTGTTGATATTGGGATTTGCATCACATCTACGGGCAACCAGTTCATGCTAATGTCATTGTGCAATGCGGTTAACGCTGCGGCTGGCGCGGTGCGTATTGTTACATAATGACCAGCACATTTTTTATTTCTTGTTTAATATGTAAGCTGTAATTCAATGTGAAATAAACTTTGTCGGAGCATTCATGTTTGTCCAGCTGGTTCAATCTCGCCTTAAAGATCCCAATGCACATGATGTTTTTCTGGCCCTGACACAGGACATGCTGGCCTGGTTGCGCGTCCAGGCTGGGTTTGTCGCCTATGAACTGTATGAAGGCGACGGCTATTTCTTTGATCGTCTGGTGTGGGAAGACGAATCCAGTTGTCGTGCGGCGGCAGATCGCTTTATGGAAACCGGCACTGCCTTCAGCATGCTGGCGCTGGTCCAGCCGGAAATCCATACCTTGTTTGGCGAGGAAATTGTCGTTGCTGCAGCGCAACCTGTTGCCTAGTCACCCACCGCGCTGCCCGGTATGCTGAGCGACTGTTTCACGCTTGGGGTCGTACGGGATGTCTGCGGTAGAACTGGTCTGTTTTGATCTGGATGGCACGCTGGTCGACAGCGAGCGCTTGTGTAACCAGGCCTTCCTGGAATTGCTGCCGCAACTGGATGAAACGCTGGAAGGCATGGTGGCGCGCTACCGGGGCGTGAAGTTTGCGCCCATTGCCGCAGACCTTGCCCGCCGTACCGGCCAGCCGTTGCCTGCCGACTTTGAAACCCGCTATCGCGCCCGCGTCGCGCAGCTCTTTGATGAAGAACTGCAGCCCATGCCCGGCGTACTGGCCATGATCCGCCAGTTACAACTGCCGTTCTGTCTGGTCTCTAACGGTCCGCTGGCCAAAATGCGCCATGCGCTGGCCGTCACGGGGCTGGCGCCCTGGTTTGGCGAGCGTCTGTTCAGCGCGTATGACGTGGGTATCTGGAAACCTGATCCCGGTTTGTTCCTGCACGTGGCCGCGCACTATGGCGCCGCGCCTGCACGCTGCGTGGTGGTGGAAGACAGCCCCACCGGAGTGACCGGGGCGGTGGCAGCGGGAATGCAGGCACTGTTTTACCAGCCGCACGGGCTGGTCGATACGGTGCCCGCAGGGGCAAGGGCGTTTCACCACATGGATGAATTGCCCGGCCTGCTGGCGGGTTAAAGCGCGGCGCAGGCCGCGCCGTGTTTACTCCTCAATCAAGCGCACCTTGTAGCGTTTGCCCTTGATATTGGTGTTGCCCAGCCGCTTGAGCGCCTCAAACGCGATATTGCGTTCCACCGCGACGTAGGTAGAGAAGTCGAACACGTTGATCTTGCCGATCTGCTCGCCCTTGAAGCCGGCTTCGCCCGTCAGCGCGCCCAGCACATCACCCGGGCGCAGTTTGTCTTTGCGGCCAGAGGCGATTTCCAGCGTCGACATGGGCGGTTGCAAGGTTCTGCCGTCGGCCGGCGTGGCTTCGTTCAGGTGATGCCACACGGCTTTGACGCCTTGCTGGTATTCCTCGATCAGGCGCACCCATTTTTTCTCTTCTGCCGCCGCCAGCGTCACTGCCAGACCACGTTCTTTACCGCGACCAGTCCGGCCGATACGGTGAACGTGCACTTCTGCATCGCGAGAGACATCCACATTCAGCACCATGTCCAGCGAGGCAATATCCAGACCGCGCGCAGCGACGTCGGTGGCGACCAGCACAGAGCAACTGCGGTTGGCAAAGCGCACCAGGATTTCATCACGGTCACGCTGTTCCATATCGCCGTACAACGCCGCAGCGGACAGCCCGCGGGCGCGCAGCGCCTGGGTCAGCTCACGACAGTGGATCTTGGTGTTGCAAAAGGCCAGCGTGGACACCGGGCGGAAGTGCTCAATGATCTGCGCTGCGGCATCGTTGCGGGCCGTGTGCTCGACATCGTAAAACCGCTGTTCGATGCGGCTGGCGTCATGGAAAGACTCCACCTTGATCTCGACCGGCTGGCGCAGGAAACCGGCGCTTTGCTTGCGGATATCTTCGGTGTACGTCGCAGAGAACAGCATGGTCTGCCGATGCTTGGGGCACTGGCGGACAATGTTCACCACTTCCTCGTAAAAACCCATGTCGATCATGCGGTCGGCTTCATCAAGCACCAGCATGCTGACGCGGCGCAGGTCCAGCGTGCCACGCGCAAGGTGATCGTGCAGGCGGCCCGGCGTGCCGACGATGATATGCGCGCCGTGCTCCAGCGAACCGATCTGCGGGCCCATGGGCGTGCCGCCGCACAAGGTCAGGATCTTGATGTTGTCCATGTGCCGTGCCAGTTGCCGCAGCGACTTGGCGACCTGGTCGGCCAGTTCACGCGTGGGGCAGATCACCAGCGCCTGGATGGCAAACAGTGTCGGGTTCAGGTTATGCAGCAAACCCAGGCCGAACGCAGCGGTTTTGCCGCTGCCGGTCTTGGCCTGGGCGATGACGTCCTTGCGCTCCAGAATGAGCGGCAGGCTTCTGGCCTGGATGTCCGTCATTTCGTGGTATTCAAGGCTGGCCAGGTTGGCCAGTTGCGCGGCCGACAACGGCAGAGCAGAGAAGGGGGTCTTCCTGGTCACAGGCAGTCCTTGCAATCAATCAGTTCTAAAAAACAACGCCCGATCATGCGGGCGCTGTGTGGATGGCTTTAGCGCACAAAGTTTTCCGGCCACGGCGTGAGGATTTCAAATCCGTCATCCGTCACGGCAATCATGTGTTCCCACTGGGCCGAGAGCGAGCCGTCGCGTGTGACGACGGTCCAGCCGTCCGCCAGCGAGCGCACGCCGGCTTCACCGGCATTGATCATCGGCTCGACCGTAAAGGTCATGCCTTTTTTCAGGCGCAGGCCGGTGCCGGGGCGGCCGTAATGCAGCACTTGCGGTTCTTCGTGATACACGCGGCCAATGCCGTGGCCGCAGTATTCGCGCACCACAGAGTAACCGCGGCTTTCTGCCAGGGTCTGGATCGCGTGGCCGACATCGCCCAGCGTCGCGCCGGGGCGGACCACTTCAATGCCCGCCATCATGGCTTCAAACGTCGTGTCCACCAGGCGCTGCGCGGCTTCGGAAGGCGTACCGGCGTAGAACATGCGGCTGGTATCGCCATGCCAGCCGTCCTTGATCACGGTGACATCAATGTTGACGATATCGCCATCCTTGAGGATTTCCTTGGGGCTGGGAATACCGTGGCAGACCACACCGTTGACCGAGGTGCACAAGGTCTTGGGAAAACCGTGATATCCGACATTGGCCGGAATGGTCTTCTGTACTTTGGTGATGTAATCAAAGCAGCGGCGGTCCAGTTCTTCTGTCGAGACACCCGGCTGTACGTACTCGCTGATCATTTCCAGCACTTCAGCGGCAAGGCGGCCAGCCACGCGCATGGATTCGATCTGTTCGGGTGTCTTGAATTGAATGGCCATTGCAATCCTTTGAATAACAGCGGGTTTGATTTGCAATTATCCCGTGAGTTGCGCGGGATATACAGCGTTTTCGCCAGAATGGCCTGGATAATCGCTCAGCCCCCGGCTTTGCGGACCTCGGCCCGGGCGATATCCAGCATGGCGCGCACCAGTGGCGGCGGGCTTTCGCGGCGCCAGGCCAGCCACACCGCCGTTTGCGCGGCAGGGTCGGCAATGGTGCGATAGGTGACGGTTTCAACCTGGATGCGCTGCTGCAGGGCAGACAGGATGGCCACGCCAAAGCCGGCGGCAATCAGCGCCACCTGGGTCGATGTCTCACGCACTTCCTGGGCCACACGCGGCGTAAACCCGGCGTCGCGGCACAGGTTCCAGACCTGGTCTGCCATGGTGATCCCCATGCCGCGCGGCAGCATGACAAAGTCGTCATCGGCAAATTGCGCCAGCGACACCGGCTCGCCCGGCTTGCTGCGTGCCGCCGGGTGGCTGGTGTGCATGGCCACCACCAGCGGTTCATGCATCAGTTCGATCATGTCCAGGGAGTCGGGCAGGGCAATGGGCCGGATCACCGCCAGATCCAGCCAGCGCTCCAGCAAGGCCTTGATCTGCTCCGGCGTGGGCATTTCCCGCAGGGTCAGTTGCACGGCCGGGTGGCGGGTACGGAAAGTATGAATGGCCCGCCCGAAAATCGCCGTGTAGGGCGCCGAGGCGGTCAGCCCCATGCGCAATTCGCCCGATTCGCCGCGGTGCGCGCGCACCGTTTGTTCAACCGCGTGATCCACCTGCTGCAGGATGCGCCGGGCATGCTCCAGCAGCGTGCGCCCGGCCTCGGTCAACTCTACGCGGCGGTTGGTCCGGTTGAACAAACGCACGTGCATGCTGTGTTCCAGCGCCTGGATCTGTTGCGACAGCGGCGGTTGGGTCATGCCAAGGCGTTCGGCTGCGCGGCCAAAATGCAGTTCTTCGGCGACGGTCACAAAGTAGCGGAGCTGGCGTAGTTCCATGGGTGATTAAGTCGGAAATCATATCAAATGAGTCGATTGATATTATCGACATAAAAACCGGATTTTCCTAGACTTGATTGCCAATGAAATCAAATGGCGCGCCTGTGCCCGCGCGCCAGTTCACCCCTGGAAACTCCATGTCATCCGAACACAACGGCCTGCCGCTGCCCGCGCGCTACTGGGCCATTCTGACCATCGCGCTGGCCATCAGCATGGCGGTGCTGGACGGCGCCATTGCCAACGTCGCCTTGCCCGCCATCGCGCATGATCTGCACGCCAGCCCGGCAGCCTCGATCTGGGTGGTGAACGCTTACCAACTGGCCACAACGGTGTCTTTGCTGGCGTTTGCCTCGCTGGGCGATATCTACGGTTACCGCCGCATTTACCAGATCGGCCTTGCCGTGTTCACCGTGACCTCGGTGTTCTGTGCGCTGTCAGACTCACTGATGACCTTGACCATCGCCCGTATCCTGCAAGGCTTTGGCGCCTCGGCGCTGATGAGCGTGAACACCGCGCTGGTGCGGCTGATTTACCCCAGACAACAACTGGGGCGCGGCATGGCGATCAACTCGCTGGTGGTGGCGTTGTCGTCCGCCGCCGGCCCGACCATTGCGGCGGGGATTTTGTCGGTGGCCAGCTGGCAGTGGCTGTTTGCCATCAATCTGCCGCTGGGCGTGCTGGCATTCGTGATCGCCATGAAAGCCTTGCCGGGCAACGCACACCAGGGCACGCACGGGTTTGATCTGAAAAGCGCCTTGCTGAATGCGGCGACTTTCGGCCTGCTGATTTTCAGCATTGATGGTCTGGGCCATAACGCCAACAAGCCGCTGGTGCTGGCCATGCTGCTGGTGTCGCTGGCGGTCGGATACGTGTTTGTGCGGCGCCAGTTAACGCTGGCCGCGCCGATGCTGCCTGTCGATTTGCTGCGCATTCCGGTGTTTGCGCTGTCGATCTGTACCTCGATCTGTTCATTCAGCGCGCAAATGCTGGCCATGGTGTCATTGCCGTTTTATCTGCAAGAGACGCTCAATTTTTCTGCCACGCAAACCGGCCTGTTGCTGACGCCGTGGCCGCTGGCCATTATGGTGACCGCACCATTGGCCGGCCGTCTGGTCGAGAAGAAATACTCGCCGGGCATGCTGGGCGGGATCGGACTGGCGCTGTTCTCGGCCGGCCTGTTGTTGCTGGGCTTGTTGCCGGCCAATCCGACGCATCTGGATATCATCTGGCGTATGGCCTTGTGCGGGGTGGGCTTTGGTTTCTTCCAGTCGCCCAACAACTTTGCCATTTTGTCATCTGCGCCGGCGCACCGCAGCGGCGGCGCCAGCGGCATGCTGGGTACGGCGCGGCTGGTCGGGCAAACGGTCGGGGCGTCGCTGGTGGCGCTGATGTTTGGTTTGTTTGGCCAGAATGGCACGCGTAGCAGCTTGCTGATCGCCGCTGTGTTTGCCATTTGCGCGGCGGGCGTCAGTTTCATGCGCATGGCGGGCGGCGTGAATGCCACGCCGGCGACCAAAGCAGGTTAAGTGCAGTAGTGCGGATCAGGCGCGGCGTTGCTGCGCCCGGTTGCGCATGACAATCACTGCCACAAACAAACCCAGCAGCGCGCCGGGCAACAGCAGCGGCAACATCAGGCAGATGATCAGGCCAAGTGCCAGCAGCGGCAGCAAAAACAGCCCCAGCAGCAAGATGGATGATCCGGCCAGCAGGGTCATCAACAAGGTGACCAGCAAGCCATCCAGCAGCAGGGCCAGCAACACGCTGCCGACCAGCATGGCCCAGCCCGGGATCAAAGGCACGGGCTGCCCGTTGTAGGTGACATGCAGCCACTGCGTCGGGAAGAAATAATGTCCGATGATGATGACGAGTGCTGCCAGCGCCAGAACCCGTACGACGCTCGTACCACGCATGATCTTGCCCCAATCCGGATCAGCGCCCGCCCGGTATGCACCAGCACGAACGCACTATGCACCAAGCATATGCCCGCACCACGACAGTAGCAAACCCCGCATAATGACAGGTCTGTTTACCGGAATTTGAAAGCAAGGCACGGAGTGCGCCTGCGCGGGCATTGATCGACCATGGGGGCGTCAATGAACCAGGAGCCATCATGTCTGCCCAACTTGCCATGTCTGCCAAGCCTGCTGCCGCGCCTGCCGCGGTCTTTACCTCTGATGATGCGCGCTGGGATGCGGTCCAGCGGCGTGACCACGCAGCCGATGGTCAGTTCTGGTACGGCGTGAGCACGACGGGGATCTATTGCCGGCCGTCTTGCCCGTCCCGGCATGCCTTGCGCAAACACGTGCATTTTTATGGCAGCCAGGCAGCGGCGCAGGCAGCCGGCCTGCGTGCCTGCAAACGCTGCAAACCGGACGAGGCGTCTCTGGCCAGCCAGCATGCGGCCGCAGTCGCGCGGGCCTGCCGCTTGATCGAATCTGCCGAAAGCCTGCCGACACTGGCCGAGCTGGCGGCCGCCGCAGGGTTAAGCCGCTATTATTTTCATCATGTCTTCAAGGACATCACCGGGGTGACGCCGCGTGAATACGGCGCGGCCCACCGCGCTCACCGCGTGCGCGATGAGTTGCAGCGCACTGATCATGTCACCGACGCGCTCTACCAGGCCGGGTTTGGTTCCAGCGGCCGCTTTTATGAGAAATCTGCCGAAATGCTGGGCATGAAGCCCAAGGGCTACCAGCGTGGCGGTGCGGGTGTGGCCATCCGTTTTGGGGTAGGGCAGTGCGCGCTGGGGGCAATCCTGGTCGCGGCCACCGAACAAGGCGTGTGCAGCATCTTGCTGGGGGATGATCCGGACGCGCTGGTGCGCGATCTGCAAGACCGCTTCCCCAATGCCAGCCTGAGTGGCGCGGACGCTGCGTTTGAACAATGGATGGCGCAAGTGATCGGCTTTGTGGATCACCCCGCGGCGGGGCTGGCTTTGCCGCTGGATATCCGCGGTACGGCATTCCAGCAACGCGTGTGGCAGGCGCTGCGTGCCATCCCGCCAGGCCAGACGGTAAGCTATGCCGAGATTGCCGAGCGCATTGGCCAGCCGCGCGCAGTACGGGCGGTGGCGCAAGCCTGCGCGGCCAACAAACTGGCGGTGGCAATCCCGTGCCACCGCGTGGTGCGCAATGACGGCGGGTTGTCAGGGTATCGCTGGGGCGTGGAGCGCAAGCGGGCCTTGCTGGAACGGGAAGCGGAGAATTCGCAGTGAGTATGGGTGATTTGTTCAGCGGCATGGCAGAAGGACACGAACAACTGGCGCCCGGGGCCTGGTTGTTGCGCGGCTTTGCGCGTGACGTGGCCAGCACCTTGCTGGCAGACGTGGCCCGTGTAGCGCAAGTCGCGCCGTTCCGGCATCTGGTTACGCCGGGCGGCTACACCATGTCGGTGGCCATGACCAACTGTGGGCGCATCGGCTGGACTTCTGAAGCGCGCGGCTACCGTTACGCCAGCAGCGATCCGGGAACCGGCCGGCAATGGCCCGATCTGCCTGAATCGTTTGCCGACCTGGCGCGCCGCGCGGCTGAGGCCGCCGGCTTTGCTGATTTTGACCCCGATGCCTGCCTGATCAACCGTTACGTGCCCGGCGCGCGCTTGTCCCTGCATCAAGACCGCGACGAAAACGACCGCACCGCGCCGATCGTTTCGGTATCGCTGGGGGTGCCGGCGGTATTCCAGTTTGGCGGTCTGTCCCGCTCAGACAAACCCGCGCGCTACCGGCTGGAACATGGTGACGTGGTGGTCTGGGGCGGCCCGTCGCGGTTTGCCTATCACGGCGTGCTGCCGGTGGCGGAAGGTTTCCACCCGGAGACGGGAAACCTGCGGATCAATATCACGTTCCGCAAGGTGTTCTGAAGCCGCATCCAGACTCTGCGGCCATGCCGGCCGCGCCTGGCGGCAGAATTGGCCTGCGCGCTGTCTGTTCGCCCACTTTACCCGCAAGCTGTACCGTTACCCCCGCGTCATGGCAACGTAATATCAAACGCATATTCAACCCCGCAGAGGTTTGTCATGTCGCTGTCTTTGCCGCGCCCGTTCCCGCTCTCTACGCTGGCGGCCGGGTTTGTCACCGTGCTGGTCGGGTTTACCAGTTCGGTGGCGATTGTGTTTCAGGCTGCGCTGGCCGCCGGGGCGGATCAGGCCGAGTTGTCGTCCTGGATTGCGGCGCTGGGTTTTGCCATGGGCATTACCTGTATCGGGTTCAGCCTGTATTACAAAAAGCCGGTAGTCACCGCCTGGTCGACCCCGGGAGCGGCCTTGCTGGTGACGTCGCTGGCCGGGGTGCCGCTACCGTATGCGCTGGGTGCGTTTGTCTTTTGTGGCGCGCTGATGCTGCTGTGCGGGCTGACGGGCTGGTTTGAAAAAGTCATGAACCATCTGCCGTTACCCGTCGCCGCAGCCATGATGGGTGGCGTGCTGGTGCACTTTGGCATGAACGTGTTTGTGGCCATGAAAACAGACTTTGCTCTGGTGCTGGCCATGTTTGTTGGCTGGCTGGTGCTCAAGCGCTTCTGGCCGCGTTACGCGGTATTGCTGGTGCTGGTGCTGGGGGCGGGGATTGCCGCAGTACAGGGCCAGTTGCATCTGGATGGCGTGCACTTGCAAGTGGCGCGGCCGGTGTGGATCACGCCGCAGTTTTCCTGGCAGGTGCTGGTCGGGGTCGGCATTCCGCTGTTTGTGGTGACCATGGCTTCGCAAAACGTGCCCGGTGTGGCGGTGATGCGGGCCAACGGTTACGACACGCCGGTATCGCCGCTGATTGCCGGTACCGGGCTGACCACCTTGCTGCTGGCGCCGTTCGGGTGTTTTGCGGTGAACCTTGCGGCAATTTCTGCCGCCTTGTGTATGGGCAAGGATGCGCATGAAGACCCGGCCCAGCGCTATCTGGCGGCGGTGTTTGTCGGCGTGTTCTATCTGCTGGCAGGTTTGTTCGGGGCCACCATCGGCGCCTTGTTTGCCGCGTTCCCCAAGGAACTGGTCATGGCGATTGCCGGCATTGCCCTGTTCGGCACCATTGCCGGCAGTCTGGCCACCGCCATGAAAGAAGACCACCTGCGTGAGCCAGCGTTGATCACCTTTCTGGTCACCGCCAGCGGTACCTCGTTGTTTGGTATCGGTTCGGCTTTCTGGGGCCTTGTGGCCGGGGCACTGGCGATTGCGGTGCTGAACGCGGGCCGACGGGCGTAAAGTGGTAAATACAAAAAAGCCGGCATGACGCCGGCTTTTTTGTGGTCAGTCCAGACAGGATCAGGCGGCGGCCTTGCCCCCGAACGGGCTGTTGCTGGGGGCGGAATCAAGCTTGTCGGCCGAAGTCAGCAGCGCGTTGATGGCGCGTTCAAACAGCGGCGTGGTTTCCAGGAAGCGGGCGCGGCCGGCGGCCAGCAGGCGCTTGAACATCTTGACGCTGACCACGGAAGGCTTGTCGTTACCTTCGATCGTCAGCACCAGCGTGGTGGCCGTGGTGCTCACCCAGTCCAGGCGCGCACGTGAAGGGTGGCCGTCCAGATTGACTTCTACCGTCACGCCGCCTTGCAAGCCTTCTTCCACCGCCTTGTCCTGGGCAATCTCTTCGGCAGTGGCCGTAGTGACGGTTTCGGCCGGGGTCGGGGGCAGCGGTTGTTCTTCGGCCTCCAGCATGTGGTCGATCAGGTCCAGCTCCACATCCAGCTCGTTGATGGCTTCAGTCACCATATGGCGATTGAACACCGGCGTTTGCGCCGTGGCAGATTCTTCCGCCGGTTCTGCGGTCATGAACGAGGTAAAGTTCTCGCGCACCATTTCAACCGGTGGCACCGGTGCCGGCACGTGGTTGGCCGACAGTGCCAGACGGTGCGATTCGGCCAGCCAGGCCAGGACCTTCTGTTGCTCAGCCTTGGATAGCCCGGTTTCTTCCAGGCCCGAACGCAAGGTGGCCAGAATGCCCGGAATCATGCCCAGCAGCTCTTTGCGCTCACCCGGGGTGACCTTGGGCGCGATGCTCCAGATCAGGTCGGGGACCAGTTGGCGGTAACCCGCAGCGCGCTCCGGATCAATGCGACTGACGCGCTCAATGGCGTGGGTCCAGTCATTGACCAGGAATTCCTGCAAGAAGCCATCCAGCCGGTAGTTGCCAAGCGCATCGCCCAGCATGCCGGTAATGCGCGCGTATTCCACCGTGTGGTTTTCGGCGCTTTCAATGGCTTCGACCGCCTTGCCGACCGCGCTGCTGGCATTACGCAGCTCACGGGCGATAAAGGCATCAAACTCGTCGAGCATGGCGCCAAACAGCGCCAGACCTTCTGTTTTGTCGGCCAGCAAGGTCTCGATGATCTGGCGGATCTCAACGCTGATGCGTTCGCCGCTCGGGTCCAGCGAGCGCAAGCCCAGCGAGATTGAACCGATACGGTTGACCAGCATGCGGGCCGGGTGGTGCGACTGGGTGAAGAACTCCGGATCAAGCAGCGCGGTTTTGAGCACCAGGAACTGCAGGCGGCCCAGTTGCGCCCGTACTTCGGCCGGGACTTCGGTATCGCTCAGGATGAACTCGAACAGCATGGCCACCGTATCGATGATCATCTGTTCAGAGCTGTCTTTGGCCACGTCGGCAAGGCGCGAACGGGCTTCCAGGATCAGGTTGCGGACACGGCCGTTATCAACGATCTGTTCTACAGTGGGCGTGGCCGCGTATTGCAGCTCTTCCACCATGCCGGACAACGGCGTGTGCTGGAAGCTGTCCCAACCCGCCATGGCGCCCGCGCTGCCAGCGCCTGTGCCGGCACTGGTATCACCGTCGTGGTATTGCAGATGATCTTCTGCGGCGTAGCCATCTGCCGCCTGGCTGCCACGGCCACTGCCGGTAAACAGGTTGCGCAGCGCTTCGCCCACCCCCTGGGTGGCGCTCAACCAGCTACGACGCTGGCCTGGTGCGGGCGCACCTGCGCCAGCCCCGGCATTGCCACCCCAAGGTGAGCCGGCCGGGTATTGCCCGCCGCCAGCCTCGCCACCTGCCGCAGCGGGTGATCCCCAGCCACCTGGCCAGCCGGCCGGCGTCTGGCCACCCGGCGCGCCGGCGCCCATGCCACCCATGCCTTGTGGGATGCCACCACCAGGCATCATGCCGCCGCCCTGGGCCGCATGCGCCTGCATGGCGGCCGGTTCCGGGCCCAGGCCAAGGGCATGCTGCACAAACTGCAAAAGCTGATCGCTGCGATCGGCCGCGGGGGGCTGCATGCCCTGCGGGAAGCCAGGCATCCCCGGCATGCCGGGCATACCTTGCATTCCCGGCGGCATACCGGGCATACCGGGTGGCATGCCCAGACCAGCCGGGTTGAACGGCATTTCGCCTACATAATTGCCTTCATGCATGCCAGCGTCGGCATGTTCCGGCGCGTGGGCCGGTGAAGGCATCTGCTGCGACTGCTGCCACGGCGAAGGCTTGGAGCGGCGGATTTTAAGCTGCAAGGTACTGGCGATGCCCTGATCGGCCAGGCTCTCGTTGAGGGTCTCGTAAATGCGGACGACCCATTCGGTCAGATCACTGGCCAGCTGGTCGCCGAGTACGGCGGCGGTTTCAGCTTCCAGGTGCAGCGTTTCAACGCTCTGGCTGATACAGCGCACAAACAGGTAAGGGCGGAACGGGTTTTCCCGCTCTTTGATGTCTTCCTGGCCAAACAGCACCGCCATGCGGATATTGAGGTCGCGCAGTTGCTGTTCGGCAGAGTTCCGGTAACGCCGCATGATGTTGTCCATGCGCATTTCTTCATCTTGCGTGGACGTATCGATCAGGCTGAGCGTGGTCTGGGTGAACGCATCGGCAAAGGAGGGGCGGAAGGTGCTGTAGGCCGTCTGGAATGCGCGGTTGAGCAGCGCCTCCATTTTCTGGTTCATTTGCAGGCGTACTTCGGCCTCGCGCTTGAACAGGGCGGTGCGTGCGTCAAACCGGGTAAAACGTTCCGCTGCCGTACCGGCCGTGTCGGCCAGTTCGTTCAGGCGTTGCATTGTTACCGGCGTCAGCGCATCAACGGCCTCGGCAAAGGCCTTGAGGAATTCCTTGCGGGTTTGCGCCAGTACTGCGTTCCGGTCCATCTTCTCGGTTTGCCCTTCGCCAAAGGCGTCAGTGATTTCGATTGCTTGCTTATGCCAAGTATTGTAAGCAACTGGCATATATTCCGCGACTTATTAGTTATCGGGCCAAAGGAGTGTATGCGCCTTGCGACACCGTTCATCCCGGCCAATCCCGCCATTTAACCCCTGATTGCCGCATTGGGTTGACCTTGATCAGGTGTTTTGCCTACGACAACTGACGCAAAAGGTATAGGCGGGTGACAGCTAGCCGCCGTCAGCCAGGGGCTGACGGCGTGAGGCGGGCCATAAGAAATTGATATGCCACGGCGGGCGGTTTGATAAAGCAGAACGCGTCAAAATCCGCGCAACGGCAGGGGCGGTTCATCCATCAGCGCCACTTGTTCCCTCAGTTCCAGCACGCGGTCTTGCCAGTAACGCTGGCTGTTGAACCAAGGAAACGCCACCGGGAACGCCGGATCTTCCCAGCGCTGGGCCAGCCAGGCGCTGTAATGCAGCAGGCGCAGCGTGCGCAGGGCTTCTACAAGATGCAGTTCGCGCGCGTTGAAATCGGCAAAGGCTTCGTAGCCTTCCATGATGGCGGACAATTGCACGGTCATGTCGGCGCGCTCGCCGGACAGCATCATCCACAAATCCTGAACGGCCGGGCCGCTGCGGCAATCGTCAAAGTCGACAAAATGCGGGCCGTCATCAGTCCACAGGATGTTGCCGGCGTGACAGTCGCCATGCAGGCGAATGGCGGCGACATCGCCCGCGCGCTCGTAACAGCGCTGCACGCCCTCCAGCGCCTGGGTGCTGACGCTTTCCCACGCTTCACGCAGGTCGGCCGGAATAAACCCGTTTTCCAGCAAAAAGCGGCGTGGCGCAACGCCGAAAGTGTCCGGATTGATGGCCGGGCGCAACTGGAACGGTGTCCGCGCGCCCACGGCGTGAATGCGGCCCATGAAACGGCCCAGCCATTCCAGCGTATCCAGGTTATCCAGTTCTGGCGCACGGCCGCCGCGCCGCGCAAACAAGGCAAAGCGATAGCCTTCAAATTGATGCAGGGTGCTGCCGTTGATGGTCAGCGGCGCTACTACGGGGATTTCTGCCTCGGCCAGTTCTGCGCTGAAGGCATGTTCTTCGGCAATGGCGGCGTCTTGCCAGCGCGCCGGGCGGTAGAACTTGGCCACGACGGGCGAGGCATCTTCAATGCCGATCTGGTAAACACGGTTTTCGTAGCTGTTAAGCGCCAGCAGGCGACCGTCGGTACGCAAACCGGTGGCATCAATCGCGTTGAGCACGCAATCGGGCGTGAGCCCGGCGAAAGGGGGAGTGGCTTGTGTTTCGGTCATGTCCGACATGATGCCAGCGTGCTGCTTTTGCCGCGAGCAACTTGCGGCAAGAGGCGGTTTGGCGTCATGCTGATGGCGTTGCCGATCCGGATCAAACTTTTTTCGCGGCGCTGGCCGCATGATCCGGAAGTCCGAATCATCAAAAAGACCAAAGCCATGACCAAAAGCATCATTTCAGATATGGACGGCGTGATTTACCGGGGCAAAGCCTTGATCCCGGGCGCCAATGATTTCGTGCAGCGCTTGCTCAAGGGCAATGTGCCGTTCCTGTTTTTGACCAACAACGCCGAACAGACGCCGCTGGACCTGAAGCTGAAACTGGAACATCTGGGCATCAAGGGCCTTAGCGAAGACAACTTCATTACCAGTGCCATGGCTACGGCCATGTTCCTGAAAAGCCAGAAAGAAAATGCCACCGTGTACGTGGTGGGTGGCGGCGGTCTGATCAACGAACTCTACAATGTCGGGTTCTCGATTTCGGAATCCAATCCGGATTACGTGGTGGTGGGCAAAACCACCAGCCTGTCCTACGAGCAACTGAAAAAAGCCGTGCGCCTGATTGATGGCGGCGCCAAGTTCATTGGTACCAATCCGGACATGATCGACCCGGTGGAAGGCGGCAACGAGCCCGCTGCCGGCACCATCCTGGCCGCAATTGCCGCGGCCACCGGCAAGACGCCGTACATTGTGGGCAAGCCCAACGCCCTGATGATGACACTGGCCACGCGCAAGCTGGGCGTGCATCCGGACGACGCGGTGATGATCGGTGATCGTATGGATACCGATATCGTCGGCGGCATGGAAGCCGGCATGACCACGGCGCTGGTGCTTTCGGGTGTCAGTACCAAAGAGTCGATCAAGGCCTTTCCGTACAAGCCGGACCACATCTTCAACAACGTGGGCGAGATCGACCCCGCCGCGCTGTAATTTCCCTGCGCGCTGGCGTCACAAAAAAAGCCCGATCAGATGATCGGGCTTTTTGTTTGCACACAGCCTTGCTGCTTAGTTCAGGCCACTGGCGCGACCAAAGCGCTTGCCATCCGGGCTGGCCGTGCGCACCTGCACTTGCGCCGCATCGCTCACTGCCGGGGCATGGGCGGCATCGTAACGCTGCCAGCTCTTGCCGTTATCCAGCGAGTATTGCACCGGTACGCCCGGGAACTCGGCCAGGGCGGAGAGTTTGCCGTCGACCACGCGCGCACCCACCATGGGCAGGCGGTAGGCCACACCGGCCTTGTCCAGTTTGGCGATTTCACGTTCACCCAGCGCATTGGCAAACACCGCGTAATCCTGGTTCAGCGCCTTGCTGTCCACATGCTGGGTGACACCGTGCTTGAACGTGGTGCCGGCCTGATAAGGCAGTTCCCACGCGGCCTTGTGCCAGGCGCGCTCAGCGACGGCGATCATGCGCGGATAGATCATGTATTCCATCTTCGCATCAGTGCGGATCGCTTCACTCCACATCTGGGCCGACAAACCGGTAATGCGCGGTGCGGTCTCGCCCGACTTGATTTCAAAGGCGTTGCCATCACGATCAACCGAGGTTTCGGCATTCTGCGGCAGATTTTCCGGCGCAAAGGTAAAGATCTTCTTCACCGGATTGGAACGTGCGCCCCAGTAATAACCGCTTTCTTTCGGGTCGATCTCATTGGGGAAATCAATGTAGACGTAATCCGGGTTGGAAATCACTACGCCGTAGCCCTTGGCGCTCCATTTCGCTGCAGAGTCTGCGCCACCCCAGTAAAGGGTATCCCAGAAATTGACGCGGGTCGGGGTAGAAAGTGATTTGGCATTGGGCAGATTCTTCAACCCGTCTTGCCAGGCCTGGAAATTGCCAATGCCGTACTTGGGCAAAAGCGCACTGACTTGCGTGGCAAAGTAATCCGGCAGGTGCTCCATGCCTTCGACCTTGCCGGCCTGGACCAGCGCCTGGCAGACCGGCGACTTCGCCCACGGGCGATCACGGTGCGCAGCAGGAACCTGCCCCTTGCCGTCCGTTTCTTTGCCGCCTTGTTCGGCATAGCCGGCATCCAGGAAAATGTTCTTGGCTTCGTCACCGCCAAAATGCCAGGTCGTTAGCGGCACGCCGGCCTGTTTATACATGCCGGCGACTTCGCCCATCACCTTGTCGGCAAACCGCAGCGTTGAAGGCAGGCACGGGTTCAGCGTGGAAAGCCGGTTGTAGTACTGCACGGTGTTGATGTAGCTGGTATCAGCCGGATCAACCAGGCGGTATTCATTGGCGGCGTCGGTCTTGCCTTCGGCCATCAGCTTTTTGTAGCGCGCTTCCATCGAGACCACAGCGGCGCGTGAGTGCCCTGGCATGTCAAATTCAGGGATCACGTCAATCTGGCGGGCCTGCGCATATTTGAGGATATCGACGAAATCCTGGCGGGTCAGATAACCACTGCCGTTGGTATCGGTGTTGGGGCCTTGGCCCAGTTGCGGCAGCAGACACCTGGTTTCAGACGGGTCAAGACAACGTTTGGCGCCCACATCGGTCAGTTCTGGCAGGCCCGGAATCTGCAGGCGCCAGCCTTCGTCATCAGACAAGTGCATATGCAGCTTGTTGAGCTTGTAGGCCGCCATCTGGTCAATCGCCCGCAGGATGGCGTCTTTGCTGTGGAAATTGCGGGCGATATCCACCATGTAGCCGCGATAGTCAAAGCGCGGGGCGTCGGCCACGGTCATGGCTGGTACGGTGGTGGTGCTGGACACCTGCATCAGCGAGAGCAGCGATTGCACGCCATAAAACGCGCCGGCCTTGTCATAACCGTTAATCGTTGCGCCCTGCGGGGTAATGGTGAGCGCATAACCCTCTGCCTTGCGCGCGGCTTCTGGCACTGCGGCGGGGTCGATCTTCACGCTGACCGGGAAGGCCTTGCCGCCGCCTTTCACGCCCAACTGGGCCATGCGTTGTTCCAGCGCGGCAACGCTGGTTTTATCCAGCCCGCTGGTTTTCAGTTGCAAACCATGGGCGATGGTGACTTCACCCCCGGTCAGTTGCTGCGTCAGTGGCGCCGGAATGATGCGCGCTGCGCTGGCCTGGGCGGGCAGGGTTGGCGTCTGGCTGTACAGCGCATAACGATTGGTGGCGTTCATCAGCACGTTGGCGTCATCGGTCGTGCGTTTCCAGTTGTCGCCCAGCGGCGCGACAAACTGGCTCAGGTCTTCGGTATTGGTATTGGCAATGATTTGCGCGGGCGCATCGCCAGCCCTGACAAACCAGCGCGGCATGGTGTCGGACTCGCTGATCTGCCAGTACTCCAGCGTCATGGGAATGGTCAGACTGGCGTGCGCGCCAAAGCCCTGGAATTTGTCGGTTGGCTGCAAGCGGTACAGATCGCCAGTCAGGTGCGTGACGGTGAACTGGTCGGTATCAAGTTTGAGAATTCGGCGGATGCTGGAGAAATAGATCTCCCAGTGCTTGCCATTGAGCGCCGGACCACTGTTGGTCAGCGTCACGTTGGCGCTGTAGCACGAGGCCCAGTCTGCACCCAGCGGGCCGCACTGGGCGGCGGGCAGGCCGTTGGTCACTACCGCGTAATGCACCTGCAATTGCGTGGCCAGTTCTTTGGTGAGGGTTGCGTCCGGTGTGGCGGCATAAGCCAGGCCCGATAAGGCCATTGAAACGGCGACAATGCTTGTTCTGAGCTGCATGGTTATTGTTCCTCTGTGTGCGACTTGTTATGGATGCAGGCCGCATCCGGGCGCGAACTGGCGCGGGATGTGCGGTGCCAGGCGTTTAGCGCAATGGCAACAAGAGGGCGGACGGAATCTGGTCAACGAGGGGCAGATGGCGAGTGCATGGCTTGCTGCAATCGTGGTAAAACGCGTGTGCGACAACGGTAGGCCGGTTTTGCGGCGCTGTCGTTGCCTCGCATCAAATCGAAACGGCCAGTTTTAACAAGGAACTTTTGTGCGTCAGGCGGATGCAGGCCATACCCGGTCTGCCAGCCCCGGGCGTACAGGGACACACCCATGACCCAATGGATTGATGTAAGAAGCGATACCGTCACCCAGCCCACGCCCGCCATGCGCGAGGCCATGGCCAATGCCGTGGTCGGTGACGATGTCTACGGCGACGACCCTACGGTTGCCGCGCTGGAAAAACGCGCCGCCGAGGTGCTGGGCAAAGAGGCCGCGCTGTTCGTGCCGTCCGGCACGTTTGGCAACCAGCTGGCGCTGTTCACGCATTGCGCTCAGGGCGACGAAGTGATTGCCGGCGAAGACAGCCATATTGTCTGGCACGAGGTGGGCGCCGCATCGGTGATTGCCGGCGTGAACCTGCGGCCGATCCCCGCGCCACGCGGCGTGCTGAGCCCGCAGGAAATCCGCCGCCGTATCCGCCCTGAGGGTGATATCCACCTGCCGCGCACCCGTTTGCTGTGTCTGGAGAACGCCTATTCCAGCGGCCAGGTGGTGTCGGTGGCCGATAGCGCCGCAGCCTGGGATGTAGCCCAGGAGGCTGGGCTGAAGGTGCACCTGGATGGCGCGCGTATTTTCAATGCGGCAGCAGCGCTAAATGTCCCCGCGCGTGAGATCGCCCGCTTTGCCGATAGCGTGATGTTTTGTCTGTCCAAAGGCCTGGCCGCACCGGTTGGCTCCATGCTGGTGGGCGAGGCAGACTTTATCGAGGTGGCCCGCAAGAAGCGCAAATTGATGGGGGGCGGCTTGCGTCAGGCGGGTGTACTGGCCGCGCCGGGGCTGATTGCCATTGACGAGATGTCGCAGCGCCTTGCTGAAGACCACGCCAACGCGCGTTTGCTGGCGCAGCACCTGTCTGAAATCCGCGGGATCGAGATCAATCACGATGCGCTCGATATCAATATGGTGTGGTTCCGCCTGACCGCGCCGATCAGTGTGGATGCGCTGATGGCGGGGCTGACCGAGCGCGGTATCAAAGCCAATCCGCCGGAACAAGGCCTGATGCGCCTGGTCACACATTGGCAAGTCGGCAAAACCGAGGTCGCCCGGATTGCCGACGCCTTTGAGGCATTACTGGCCGCCTGAAACATACGCGCCGACAGTCCGCCCGTCCTTGGGGAGTGTCGGCGTGGCATGCTGTACTGAAGCAGGACGCCGTTTGCCGCAAGGGTAAACCAGGGCGGCCCCACCGCCCGCTTCAGGAGTACCGCATGGAAGAAGACCTGTCAGCCGATCGCAATGCCTTTCAGCAACTGGCGCCGCTGCAAGCCGCGCTGCGCCAGGCCGGGCTGCCGCCATTGTGGGCACGCAGTGACCTGGCGGTGGAACTGCTGGCCGAGGGCGGATCGCTGACTCATATGGTGTCGCGCCTTGCCACCGTATTTGGCGGCAACAGCATCGATGGCGCGGTCTACCGCCTTTCTGCCCACGACACCGCCCTGCGCCGCATGGCGGCCCTGATCCAGCAGCAACATGCAGGCCAGCTATCTGCCGATGAAGCGCGTGAACTGGAAGAATGCCGCCGCATGGTCAACGATGAAATGAGTTCTGGCGGATGATCCCGCCATCAGGATTCTTGCATTGGATCCTGTATGTTTATGAATTATCCAATAATTTCGGGCTTATATCGCTGAATTTGCTCTGCACTGTCCCACGGCATTCCACCGGAATCGTTTTTTTTTGGGGGGCTGAATGTGGGGGCTTAGAGCGACAATGTCAGAATTGAAAGACACCAGAGCAAGGACGATCAGCCCTGATACCGGGCCGATGTAGCACAACGGCGTTACCGGACTCCCGCTGTTGCCGAGCGGAACGAAAAGGCGTGACAAGTGGATGCTGCGATATGTATCTCCGGTCGCAGGCAAGCGCCGTGATATCGGGCTGGCCGTTTACCCGGCAGTGAACGCTGCCAATGCCCGCGACAAGGCCGAGACATGCCCAGGCAACCGGCCGCCGTCATCGACCAGATGGAAGCCAGAAGAACCCGGGCGGCCGCCTCCATCGTACCAACCCTCGAGACCACCCCCCATACCCTCCATGCAGAACTGCGGCCGGGCTGGGAAAACTTCAAGCACGGGCAGCAGTGGATCAACACCCTGACGCCATATGCTTTCCCAGCGATAGGGGCCTTGCCGCTAGAGGCCTTACTCCCCGATATGTTGTCGACCTTCTGCGCCAGATCTGGCTGGGCAAGGCTAAAACACCTCCCCAAGTGGCGGATGACGATGAATGGGAGATGATCATATGAACGTAACTCGACCATTAAATTTGTGATCTCTTCCCATCTAAGACGGGCGATGTGGTGGTTATGGCGGGCAGAATTTTCCGAAGCGTCTTGATTCCAACTGAACATGAATCGGCGCGGCAAGTTTTCCCTGCAATCTGCAAAAAAAAGTGTTTCTGGTAGCGCAATACAGGATTTGGTTTGGAACCGGCCACTGCCAATTCTGACAGATGTGGTGTAAATCCAACAATTAACTGACGTTTGTTGGAAGTTAAAATGAGGAAATGTATGTTAGCGCCTGCTTGTTGATTTGCACCCAAACCTGACCCACTTGATGCAGTAATTTGCACCGAAAACTGACCCACGTAGAACACTGTCCCGCGAGGTAACGAGCGGGAGTACTGGAGTGATCGACGTGGCTATGTTGAGC